>JAILJO010000121.1 GCA_024694675.1 Bacteroidales bacterium
CCGCTGGTAAAGGAAGTCCTTGACGCCGCCGGGCTCCGTGCCCAGGACCTTGACGCCGTCTGCGTCTCCAAAGGCCCCGGCTCATACACCGGCCTCCGCGTGGGCGTCTCCACAGCCAAAGGCATCTGCTTCGGTGCCAACGTGCCGCTGCTTTCCGTTTGCACGCTGGACATCCTGGCCTCAGAGATTTCTCCACGCGCTTCGCTTGGTCGAAATGACAATCATAATCTCACCGCCATTGTCCCCATGATTGACGCACGTAGGATGGAGGTATACACGGCCGTGTACTCCCCTGCCGGAGAGAGGCTTACGGACATCGAGGCCAAAGTAATCGGCCCTGAGTCCTTTGCTGAGGAGCTGGCGGCTGGTCCTGTGCTGTTCATCGGGGACGGGGCCATGAAATGCAAGGCGGTGCTGGACTCCCCAAATGCCATTTTCCGGGAAGCATTCCCCCTGGCATCGGCAATGGCTCCCCTGGCGGAGAAAGCCTACAAAGAAAAACAGTTCGAAGACCTTGCGTACTTCGAACCGTTCTACCTTAAAGAATTCGTGGCAACCCTGCCGCGGAAAAACCTGCTTTAGAGATTCTTGCGGAGATATGCCCGCATGGCGGCCTCGTCATTGACCTCGGTGACGGGGTCTATGGTGCCGTTCTTGATGATCCAGAACATGGGAAGGGTGCGGACGCCGTAGCTGTAGACGTACGGGGACGCTGCGCCGCGGGTATCACAGACGTTCACCCAGGGCAGTTTCTGGTTACGGACGGCGGCTGCCCAGGCGCTCTTGTCACCGTCAAGGGCAACGGCGTAGATTTCCAGGCCCTTGGGGTGGAATTCCTCATACAGGGGCATCAGGGAACTTATGTTGAACATCTTCTGCTCTGCGGTTGACGACCAGAAATACACCATGGTAAGCTTGGTCTCAACGTCGGAAAGCTTGATGTTCTTGCCTTCCATGCCGGGAAGGTCGATATCGAAATAACCTATCTCCTGGGCGTCCTTGAGCTTTGCCTCCATCTCAAGGGTGTTCTTGCGGCGGTCAGCCTCCTTGCGGAGGGCCTTGACCCAGCGGGATTCAGGGCACACGGTGCTGAGGGAATCTGCCACAGATTTCATCAGGAAGCCGTCCGTAGCGCTGCTAAATACGGGAAGGGTCTCATTGACCTGCTGGAAGAAAACGGGAACTACAGCAAAGGACTTTGCATTCTGCATCACAAAGCTTACCCTGTCCCTGTAATACTCCACATAGCGGAGGGAGACGGCTGCGTCCGGGTTCTGCTCAGTGGCAAGGATACAGCCAAGGTCACGCAGGAAAGCGTTGTACGCGTTCTCCACTTTCTGGAGTTTGAGGCAGTCTTCAGAACCCTGGGTCCTGTAGGCTCCCAGAGTATCCGTTTCCACCTTTACCTTGTCTCCTTTCTGAAGGAGGAGGGATGCTATCTGGCGGTCTCCGTGGAAAAGGTATACGAATGCGGGTTCTTCCAGGTCAAGGGCATATTTGAACGAACCGTCGGCCGCAGTCTTTACGCTGTCCAGAAGCTGGAAACGGTTAACGTCCAGAAGCTGGAGGGTAAGGGCAGTCTCAGGAGCGTCCTTGACGATGCCGGTGAGCTGAGTATTCTTACCGCAGGAAACCAGTGCCAGAGCGGCCAGAAGCAGGATTCTAAAGCTTTTCATACTCTGCGAAGATTGCATCTGCGATGGCCTTCATTTCCGCGGGTTCAAGGGAAAGCTTGGCCTTGCGGAAATCCATGTCTCCCTCTGTCTGGAGGGGCACCAGATGGATGTGGGTGTGGGGAACTTCCATGCCCAGGACGGCGACGCCTACCCTCTTGCAGGGAACGGCGGCCTTGAGGGCCTTTGCCACCTTCGCGGCGAACTCCCAGAGGGCGGAGTAGGTCTTGGGGTCCAGGTGGAAGATATAATCGTCCTCAACCTTTTTGGGGATGACGAGGGTGTGGCCCTTTGCGAGGGGCGATATGTCCAGGAAGGCGTAGAAATCCTCGCTCTCCGCACACTTGTACGAAGGGATCTCCCCGTTTGCGATTTTGGTGAAAATTGTTGCCATGGTCCTAGAGGGAAATGTCCAGAATCTTGAATTTCATGATGCCGCTGGGCACCTTTGCCTCCACAATCTCCCCTTTTGAATGGCCGATGAGGGCCTTGCCGATGGGAGTAGTTGCGGCCAGAAGGCCTTTGGAGAAGTCAGCTTCCGTCTCCGCCACAATCTGGAAGTTCATTTCCATCTTGTTCTGGAGGTTCTGTACCTTTACTTTGGACATAAGCTGGACAGTGTCTGCGCTGAGCTTGCTTTCATCTATGACACGGGCGTTGGCCACCTTTTCCTTAAGGCGGGCAATCTTAACTTCAAGAAGGCCCTGTGCGTCACGGGCGGCGTCATATTCTGCATTCTCTGAGAGGTCTCCCTTCTCGCGGGCTTCTGCAATCGCTGCAGAGATTACCGGCCTCTGGGCCAGTGCTTCGGCGAGTTCCCTCTTGAGCTTGTCGAGGCCCGCCTGTGTCATCATTTCGATCTGTGGCATGTTTATTTTTTATCGTCAAAAAAACGAGCCGACGACCATTTGACCGGCCGTCGCGCTGCGATATCTTGATGCAAAGGTAATAAAAATATTTCATTTTTCACTTCCTTGCAGTATCTTTGCGCCGATTTTTAAGCACAGATACAGCAATGCAAGGTTTTTGGACTGTCCTGATGCTGGTTTTCTCCAACATCTTCATGACATTTGCCTGGTACGGCCATCTCAAGCTCAGCGAGATGAAGATCTCCACAGGCTGGCCCCTCATACTTGTTATTCTCTTCTCATGGGGAATTGCGTTCTTCGAGTACTGCCTCACTGTACCGGCAAACCGCATTGGCTTCCAGGCCAACGGCGGCCCTTTCAACCTCCTTCAGCTGAAGGTAATCCAGGAAGTGATATCCCTCACGGTCTTCACCGTAATCATAATGTTCATGTTCAAGGGAGAGGCTATCCACTGGAATCACATGGCCGCCTTCGTCTGCCTTATCCTGGCAGTCTTCTTCGTTTTCCTGAAGAGCTAGAACCTGTAACCGGCGGTGAGGTTGAAGGTGGACCATGGACGGCCGTGGCCGAAGTCACAGGAGATTGTCCACTGGCCGCCGAAAGACATTCCGAACGGTGAGAAAATATAGCTGAAATCCGTGTATTTGGCCTTTATTGTATCCCCCTCGAAGGTCTCTGCAAAGGTCCTGTAACGGACGCCCAATCCAAGAATGGCATATAGCCTGACGTCTCCAGTATAATAATAGTATAAACGCACCTGAGGCACCAGATGGATAATGGTCTCACTTTCCCTCATGGGGCTGGGACCGCCGCTGAGGTTGTTCCAGGCATAGTTCACATAAGTACCCATGAAGGCCCCTACGTGGTTTCCGGGGAATATGTAACCGGCTTCCAGAGTGATGGTGGGAAGCACATTGGGAGTTGACCTGTAGGAGATGCCGTTATAGCTTGAACTGCTGCTGATGTCCAGGATTTCAGAATGGCCGGGAGAATAGCGGTCATAATACCCCAGGGCTATACCAAAGTTGATATTCTTTTCCTGGGCATACACGGCTGCGCATGCAAGCGCAAGGAGGAGTGTCAGTGCTGTCTTTCTCATTGCCTTTTCGCCTCCTGATGCAAACGAAGGAAACCGTGGCGCAGGGAATACTCCTTGCCGCCGGAGCCGCTTCCTTCAAGTTCAAACCTTGCCTCCACAACCTGTCCAAGACTGAGGAAAGATATCCAGCCTTTCAACTTCACTTCCGTATAGGACGATGCATCCTCATTGGGCAACATCAGCTTGATTACCTTGTTGCCGGAATAACTCACAGTGTACTCCTTGTCCTTTACCAGGATATCGTTCTCCCGGATATCGAAGTCCAGATAGAAAAGATCCTGATACCTGCTCATGAAACCGGTCATCATGGTCACCTCCGACTGGAACAGGCACTCATCGTCCTTTGTATCCAGTGTGGCATAATAACCGCCGGGGATGCCAATCATCACGCATTTCTGGCCGTTGATGTTGACCCTCACGCCGTCTCCACCTTCAAAGGGGTCCATATCTCTTACACACCCTGAGAGCGTCAGGATGACAGCAAGAAGTGATAAAGTCCTGAATATCTTCATGCTGCAAAGATAAGAGAATTCCGCTTAATCCGTATATTTTTCGATGAGGCGGATAATGAGGTCGTTAAGAATCTCAACCTGGTATTCCCCTACGGATGCTGCAATGTGGTCTCCGCCGATGCCGCTGTCGTTGGTGATGAATACGTATGTACCGCCGGTAGCAGTTGCGAAGAAACGGAGCATGAATTCCGCGCTCTTGTCCACGCCGCTGGCCGCGATGGGGATAATCTTGATACCGTTTGCAGCATAAGACTGGATTGAAGCCTGCATACTGGAAATAACGGTGTCAAAATGATGTGCAGGGGCATCCAGAAGCATGAATGCAATCCTGGTCTTGGCGCTCTGGTCCCAGGAAAGGTCCTGAAGGCCCTTTTCAAGGGCTGTGTGGACGGCCTCCGGGTAGTCTCCGCCGCCATCAGCACTCTGCTTGCCGATGAAGTTCACGGTTGTTGAGAAACTGGTGGAGAAGTTACTGGCGCGGGTGACATAAGTGTCACCTTCATCCCTGTAGAAGAGGGCACCAGTGCGGAATTTTACTCCGCCCTGCTTGGCCTCTACTTTCTTGAGGATATCCATGAGGTCGTCCTTGAGGAACTGGATTTCGTCACCCATGGAACCAGTGGCGTCTACGATGAATGCAATATCTGCCTTTTCAGCCGCCTGAGTGGCGTTCTCCAATACAATCTTGTTCATGGAAACGCCGTTGGGGCAGTCCCAGGTGGTGATTAAAGGAGCTGTTTCAGTTGCCTTGCCGTTCACCTTGAGAGTGACGGCGGAGGGATCCACCTGCTCTTCCTTCTGGAACATGCCAATCCAGCACTCAGCGTGGCCAAGGTTATCTGTAACGGCACGCCATATCTCCTTTCCGGTGCGCTCAATGGATACCTGAACGCCGGAAATAGCCTTTCCGTCCTTATCCGTAACTTCCACAGCCACACGGTTGTTGGTCCAGAACTTCCAGTATTCGCTCTTATCCGCGTAATCCTGACCGGTCATGAGGCCGCCCCAGAAATCCCAGTGGTCAAGGTCACACCACTCACCGGCGGTTACGCGTCCGGCCTGGGAATTACCGTTTTCACCGGGTTCAGAAGACTCTCCGCCGGGTTCCGAAGCACCACCGCCTTCGCCGACGCTGGCATCGGCAGTACTATACGAACCGCCATCCTTCATGAAAGAACCGCCTTCCATGTATTCCCATTCTCCGGAGCTGCAGGACACTGCAAAAAGGAAAGCACCAATAATATATGCAAGCTTTTTCATAGACTGTAATGATTGTTTCTACAGGTAAAATACAGATAATGCAATTCCTTGCATCACACCTACAGAAAATAGATGCTAAAAAGCTGATAAATGTTGCATCAGAAACACCTGCAGGCAGCTTTATCCAGTTCCAGCTGCTCTTTCAGGGCGTCAAGTGACTCGAACTTCCGCTCATCGCGTATGCGTCGCGCAAAATACAGCGTCAGCGGCAGCCCGTAAATGTCCTGGTCAAAATCCAGGATATGAGTCTCGATTGTCCTTGACACGCCGCCCACAGTAGGCCTCATCCCAATATTGCACATTCCCCTGTACTTAGCCCCAAGCACCTCAACCTCAACGCAATATACCCCATTCCCGGGAACCAGTTTCAAAGGTTCATACAACTGCATGTTGGCCGTAGGAAACCCAATGGTCCTCCCAAGCCTGTTCCCCGCCACAACAGCCCCCGTCATCTCATACTCATACCCCAGCATGGCATTGGCCAACTCCACGTCCCCCGCAAGCAGAGATTTGCGCACAGCAGTCGAAGAAATGGCACCTCCGTCCGCAAAAACGGCCTTTTTTAGGGATGAACCAATTAATTCTACCTCTCCGTCCGCAAAAACGGCCTTTTTTAGGGATGAACCTTCAATTTCACTGAACGTCTGCTTATCGGATCCTATCCGGTTGTCATATCCCATGACTATTACCGAGGCGTCGTACTTGTCTTTTAATAGGTGTAAGTATTCGCGGGCGGTGAGGGCGGCGAAGGAGCGGGTGAAGGGGATGACTTCAACGCGGTCTACTCCCATGGCAAGGAGCATGCGACGTTTTTCCTCCAGGGTAGTCAGTATCCTGAAATCACGGGCATCCTGCTGAAGCACGGTTCTGGGATGGGGCCAGAACGTAACCACAACGGCCTCCTGTCCCCTTTCACGGGCACAGGAGACCACTGTCTCGATTACGTGGCGGTGACCTAAATGGACACCGTCAAAAAAACCGGTTGTTACTACAGCCACTTCACGCACTCAAAGTCCTGACGGTGAGGCATCAGGGGGTTCTTGGCGAACACGCGGGAGCTGACGTCGTAGGCGCCGGTCTTTTCAGGCAGGACGTCTACGGTGTACTTGGCGTTGCCGTCCTTGAACTCTGCAACCTTGAACTCCTGCACGTGGGCGATGTGACGCCTGCCGTGCTTGTCCATCTGGGCGAAGATAACCTCCACGCCGATGTCTTCAGGAGTGAGGTCTCCGAGACTCAGGACAAGCTCTACATGATACTGGTTGGCCTGAGTAATGTCATAGGAAGTCTGCGGAGTAGAACGGGAGATAAGCTGCACGTTGCCCCATTCACGGCGCACATGGGCCTTCCAGGCGGCGATTTCACGGGCCATCTTGAAGTCTTCTTCCTTCACGGCCGTTGCACGGACTGCCTGGGGGGCGTAGTACTGGTTGGTATAGTCCGTAAGCATGCGGTTGGTGGTGAACTCGCAGGCCACTTTGGCGATGGTGTTCTTGATGTAGCTTATCCACTCGCTGCTGCGGCCGGTGGTGCGGTCCACGTTGTAGTATGCCGGGGCTATATCGTTCTCGAGAATCTGGTAGATGGTGGCGGAGTCGAGCTCGTTCTGGAAGTTGTTGTCTTCGTAGGCCTGCTCAATGGGAAGAGCCCAGCCGGCGCCTTCCTTGTAGCCTTCAACCCACCATCCGTCAAGGACGGAGAAGTGCATGGTGCCGTTCATGGCCGCCTTCTCTCCGGACGTACCGGAAGCCTCCTGGGGACGTGTGGGGTTGTTCATCCATACGTCCACGCCCTGGACCATGCGCTTTGCAAGGGTGATATCGTATCCGGGGACGAACACAATTTTGCCGATGAAGCGAGGATCCTTGGAGATATCCACGATCTGCTTGATGAGATCCTGGCCGGCCTTGTCCGCCGGGTGGGCCTTACCGGCGAAGAGGAACTGCACGGGCTGCTGGGGATTGTTCACTATCTTGTCCAGGCGGTCCAGGTCACGGAACAGCAGCGTTGCCCTCTTGTATGTGGCAAAGCGGCGGGCGAAACCTATTGTGAGGACATCGTCCCTGAGGGTGTCAAGGATGGTGACAAGCTCCGAAGGGCTGTAGTGGTTGGAGATGGAAGTGTCCTGAAGACGTTCGCGGATAAAGTCAATGAGCTTGGTCTTGAGGAGCTTCTTGACGCTCCAGACCTCTGTGTCAGATACGCCGTAGATGCCGTCGAAGCAGGATTTGTCGTAATGATGCGTGGCGAAGGCGGAGCCGAACACGCGGGCGTGTACGGGCTTCCACTCCGGAGCGCACCAGGTGGGATAGTGAACTCCGTTGGTGACGTAGCTCACATAGAGTTCTTCCGGAAGATATCCGGGATACATGTGCGCGAAGATGTCCTGCGAGACCTTGCCGTGAAGCATGGAAACGCCGTTCACGTTCTGAGAGATGTTGGCGGCGAGGTTACTCATGGAGAACTTCTCGTTAGGATCCAGGGCATTGTCCTTGCCAAGGGACATGAGGGTCTCCCAGTCTGCCTTCAGGCGCTGGGGATAATGGCCGATGTACTGCCTCAGGAGGCCTTCCTCGAAGGCATCGTGACCGGCGGGAACCGGGGTATGGGTGGTGAACAGGGAACTTGCCCTGACCACCTCCAGGGCCTCTGAGAAGCTGAGGTTGTCTTTCTCGATGTATTCGCGGAGACGCTCCAGGCCGATGAATGCGGCGTGGCCCTCGTTGCAGTGGTACACCTGGGTGTCAATGCCAAGCTTACGCAGGGCACGGATACCGCCCACGCCAAGGAGGAGTTCCTGCTTGAGGCGGTTTTCCCAGCTGCCGCCGTAGAGGTGATAGGTAACCTCGCGGTCCTCGGGGATGTTCTCTTCAAAGTCCGTATCCATGAGGTACAGGTCCGTGCGGCCAACTGCAACCTTCCACAGACGGGCGTTGAGGTTACGACCGGGGAAGGCCACCCTCACGGTGAGCCAGTTGCCGTCCTTGTCCATCACAGGCTCCGCAGGGATCTTGGTGAAGTCCTGGGCATCGTACTTGGCCACCTGGTAGCCCTGGCCGGAAATGACCTGGGTAAAGTAGCCGAAGCGGTACAGAAGACCCACGGCCACAAGGTTCACGTTCATGTCCGATGTCTCCTTGAGGTAGTCGCCGGCAAGTATGCCGAGGCCTCCGGAGTATATCTTGAGGGAGGTGTCAAGGCCGTACTCCATACAGAAGTATGCGACGGAGGGATCCGTGCGCTTTGCCTTGGCGGCCATATATGTGTCGAACTCGTCCAGAACCCTCTTCATGCGGGCGAGGAATTCCTCGTCCTCGGAGAGCTGCTGGAAACGCTTGATACTCACGGTGTCAAGCACCACCAGGGGGTTATGTCCGGATTTGTGCCAGACCTCAGGGTCGATGGAACGGAAAAGGTCCTTGGCGCAATCGTTCCAGCACCACCAGAGGTTCTTTGAAAGCTTCTCCAGACGGGAAAGCTTTTCGGGGAGATGACGTGTAACAAGGATGGTCCTCCATCCGGGATTGTTGACGTCGGTTTTTGAATACTGCATCGTTTTCTCTTTCACTTTGTAGGAGGCCTTTCTCTCCTGCACCTTTCCAAGGGCTATGGAATAGGCCTTCTGATAATACTCAATCTGGTTGTCCCAAAGGGCAATCTGCGCTACTTCGCGCGCGTTTTCGCGGTAGAGGTCCCTCTGAGGGAGCTCCAGCGCGGCAATCTCCCGGATGCGGTCCACAACGCCGTCCACGACCTCCGCATAATTGGAGTCCGTGCGGTCAAGGACAGTGATTCCGGGGTGTTCTTTCTTGTAATGGTCCCTTACCCAGAGGCCGAAGCCGGCCAGGGATGTGGTAAGGGTTGGAACCCTGAAGGCAAGAGCCTCCAGCGGGGTGTATCCCCAGGGTTCATAATACGACGGGAACAGCGCCAGGTCCATGCCGCAGAGAAGGTCGTAGTAGGGCATGTTGAAGACGCCGTCGTTCCCGTTAAGGTACGATGGAACAAAGTAGACCTTCACCTTGTCCCCGATGGAGTTCACAAGGCCCGTCTCGCGGAAGCGGCGGGTAATTGTGTCATACTCCGCATTCTGGAGGACGTGAGAGGTCTGGGTAGGATAATCCTTGTTGGGGCCGAAGTGGCCGGAAGGAATCATGATGAAGGCCTGAATGCTTCGGCCCTCGTAGCCGGAACGGTTCAGTTTGTCCAGTGCGTCGATGAAAACGTCGATGCCCTTGTTCCTGAACTCATACCTTCCGCCGATTCCGATATAGATGGAATTGGACGGCACTTCCTCCGCACTCATGGCGCAGGCCACTTCGCGGAGACGGTCACGGGCGGCATCGTGGAGGGCGTTGTACTGCTCATCCGATGCCGGGGTGAAGCTGTTCTCGAAGCCGTTGGGCGTAACCACATCCACTTCCCTGCCGTGGAACTGCTTGCACTCGCGGGCGGTGATGTCGCTCACGGTGGTGAAAGCATCGGCATTCTGGGCCGATTTTTTCTCCAGCGAGTGGATTGCCACAACTCCGAAGCGGCGGGCCATCTCGTCTCCGTCGTAGGAGGACATGGCATCGTACAGAGGGAGGTTGTTTCCCGCTATGCAGCGGCCCATCATGGTTGCGTGGGTGGTGAACGTGGTGGCGACGGGGATGCCGGAGCGCTTCAGCTGAAGGACGCCGGCGCCGGTCTGCCACTCGTGGAACTGGGCCACGACCTTCTCAGTGCCCTGGAGGTTATAGTTCCAGAAGCTCTCGATGGTCTTTCCGGCAGCCCAGCCGAATAGGGCGTTCTCCTTGTAGTCCCAGTTACCGGTGAGTGAATCCACTCCAAAGTCTTCCCAGAAGCCTTTCAGGATGTCATCGGCCTGAGGAAGGTAGTGCTTGAAGTCCACCAGGATGGCGATGGGCGTCCCGGGGATATTCCAGCGGCCTATCCTGAGACGGAGGTCTTCCTTGGCGGCTTCCTGTTTCCAGGAGCTGTAAAGGGTGGGATCCTCCAGGAAATCCGGGTTCTCCACCCTGTGCATCCAGACATCGGGGCCGATGAGGATATGATGCCGCCCAAGCTCTGCCTGCATGTGCAGAGCTTTGGTGGCTATTACTGTATAGATACCGCCTACCTTATTGCAAACTTCCCAGCTTACTTCAAAGAGGTAGTCCGGTTTGAGAATGCTGTTTTTCATTAATCCATTTCAGCACGTTTTTCGTCCAGACGAATCTGGAAGTCCGAAATAACGTTCATATAGTTGATAAATGCCTCGTACGGGGTGTCGTACGGGTTGAAATACTTGTGCACTTCGCCGTCGCTGAAGAACTTGGTGCACATATAATAGAAGTGGTCGCTCTCCTGGAGGTGGCCCCAGTCTTCGTAGAGGTCTGCGTCGTTCACGATGGCGAGCTTCTCCTTCATGGCATAGACCTTCTTGAAGGCCTCGCTCTGGAGTTCGTTTCCAAGCCAGGCGGTGACGTCGCGTTCTTCATCGGCCCATGAGATGGGGTCCTCGACGTCGATGTCTGCGATGGGCTTGTGCTTCTTGACGGCCTCTGAAGGGGTTACGAAGCCGAAGGTACCGTCCTTGATGACTGCTCCGGGAAGGGCTTTCATGAAATCGAAGATGCCGGTGTCGGCGCTCTGGTGCTCTCCGAAGGTCTCGTAATCCATGAACAGATTGACGATGTCCCCTTCCTTGGCATTCTCCTTCATCCAGCCGACATACTGGTCCGCGGTGACGTGGTTGGCGCCGAAGCGGAAGGCGATATCGTCAGAGAGGGTGTAGTTTCGGAGGAGAAGCTTGAGGCGGGGCTGGGTGGCTCCGGTGTACACGAAGTTGGGGCTCTGCCATCCCATGATGTGCTTTGCACCTTCCGTGAGCATGGTCTTATAACCCATTTCGTATACGATTTCGCCGATGGAGTTGTCATAGATGAGCTCCGTGTTGCGGAAAGCGGTGGGCTTTACGCCGAACAGTTCCTCTATCTTGGCGGCATGCTTAGCGACCTGGTGCTTGAACTCAGAGTCAGAGGCAATGGAGGCCAGGGAGTGGAAATAGGTTTCCGCAAGGAACTCTACGCGACCGGTGTCCGCGAGGGCCTTGAAGCTGTCAATTACCTCAGGTGCGAACCTCTGGAACTGCTCCAGGGCGCTCCCGGAGATGGAATATGCAATCTTGAACTTGCCCTTGTACTGGTTGATGAGATCCAGCATGAGCTTGTTCATGGGAAGATAGCACTTCTGGGCCACCCTGCGGAGGATGGTGCGGTTGGCAAAGTCATCGTAATAATGGGAGTCCTTGCCTATGTCGAAGAATCTGTAAAGGCGGAGACGTGTGGGCTGATGGACCTGGAAATACAGGCAAATGCTCTTTGTTGCCATAATATCTTATTTTACAACTGATTCATAAACTTTCTTGAGCTTGGCGCATGCGCCGTTCCATTTGAGGGCGTTGACCTCATCATATCCCATGCGGGCGCTGAAGCGGGCAAGGGCAGGATAGCTTAGGAGGGCGTAGATGTCGTCTGCCATGGCGTCGACATCCCAGAAGTCCACCTTGAAGGCGTAACTCAGGACCTCTGCGGCACCGGACTGCTTGGAGATGATGGACGGGACACCCGTACGCATTGCTTCAAGCGGGGAAATGCCGAAAGGTTCGCTGATGGATGGCATGATGTAGACGTCCGACAGCGCGAACATCTTCTGGACGTCCACTCCGCGGAGGAAGCCCGTGAAGTGGAACCTGTCGCTGATGCCAAGGCGTGCCGCATGGCGGATGGCCCTGTTCATCATGTCTCCGCTGCCGGCCATCACGAAACGTACGTTCTTGGTACGCTTGAGGACCTTTGCGGCGGCCTCAATGAAGTACTCAGGACCTTTCTGGTAAGTGATACGGCCCAGGAAAGTGACCACGGGCTCCTTCACTCCCCTTTCCACCTGGAGGTTCTCACGGCCGCTGAAGTCTACGGCGTTGTGAACCGTGACAACCTTGGCGGGATCTATGCCGTAACGGTTGATGACGGTGTTGCGGGTGAGGTCGCTCACGGTGACCACGCGGTCTGCCATCTGCATGCCTTTCTGCTCTATCGCGAAGACGCGGGTGTCGATGTTGTCGACGCTGCCGCGGTCGAATGAGGTGGCGTGCACGTGGATGACGAGGGGCTTGCCCGTGAGTTCCTTGGCGGCGATGCCTGCATAGTAGCAGAGCCAGTCGTGGGCGTGGATTACGTCGAACTGGTCCTTCTTCTGCATGGCGATGGTACCGCCCACCATGGCGTAGCGGGCCACCTCTTCCATGAGGTTGGCGCCGTACTTGCCGGAGAACTTGTACTTCTGGCCATAGCTTATGGAGAAGTCCTTGACCTGACGCTTGCGCTCTTCCTCAATGAGTTTGGAGAACTCCTGAGGGTCTGCGTAAGGGACCATGTTGGAGCCGATGTGGATGAATTTCACCTTGTCCAGGTATTCTTCCACGCTCTCCGACACGGTGTCAACGGGGACGTCCGAAGCGTTGATGATGGTTGTGGCGCTCTGGTCTTCGTCACCGGAGGCGGAGGGCATCACGAAGAGGGTTTCGACGCCGTTATAGGCCAAACCCTTCACTATACCTTCACAGGCCGTTCCAAGACCGCCTGCAATGTGGGGAGGGAACTCCCAGCCGAACATAAGTACTCTCATGATTATTCCTCCCTGTATTTTTCGATGAGCCAGTTGATATTGAGAAGCGCGGCTGTGGTGATGGCGGAGGAGATGACTCCGTGGGCCTCATGCGGCGGGTCTCCGTCGTAGAGTTCACTGAAGCAGCCTACTCCGTGCTTGCTGAGGTCCTCATAGAAGCCCTCCGTGAGCCATTCCGCGCGTTTGATGAAGTTCTTGCCCATCATGTTGAAGCTTGCATAGCAGTACTGGGCCAGAAGGAAAGGCCAGGCGCAGCCGTTCATGTAGGCCTCGTCCCTTTCGTGCTGGTTGCCCTCGTAGACACCCTTGTAGCGGATGTCGCGGGGGCTCAGGGTGCGGATACCGCGGCGTGTGACGAGCTCTGCGTTTACCACCCTCATGACGCTGCTGATGACCTCATCGTCAACGGGCTTGTAGTCCAGGGAAACGGGCCAGAGCTGGTTGGGACGGAGCTCAAGGTGCTGGCCGGCGTTGTCCACATAGTCTGCCAGGAAGCCAAGGTCTGCGTTCCAGAAGACTCTCTGGTAGTTCTTTTCGATGAGTTCCTTCACGGGAGTCCATCTCTTTGTGAAGGCACTGTTCTTCTTTTCATTTGCCAGGGCGAAGCAGATGGCGTTGTACCAGAGGGCGTTGGTTTCCACCTGGTATCCGGCGCGTTCCGTTACTGCGCGGCCGTTGATATAGGCGTTCATCCAGCTGAGGGCGACGCCGTCCATCTGTGCCCAGAGGAGGCCGTTGGGCTGCATTGCAACCTCTGCGCGTACGCCCGGGAGATAGCTCTCGATGACGCTCTTGAGGGTTTCGCCGTACTTGGCCCAGATTTTCTTGACGTTGCCGGTATATGCGGCGTACTGCTGCAGGGTGACGGCAAGGTAGAGAGGAGCCTCCACCTGGGTGGTGCGCTTGGTGAGGCGCTCCGGCTCATCCTCTATGAGGTTGTCAAGGATTTCCTCGAACTCTGCAGGGTTGTTCTTTCCGTACAGGGTGAGGCCGGCCAGGGACCAGAGGGTTTCCCTGAGAAGACCGGTGAGGAGCCAGCTGTAACCTGCCACAATCTGCTTGCGGCCTTTGTTGAAGCGGATAAGGGTATCCGCATTGCGTACCAGCTGGTCATGGTACGAAGTTATGGGGCCGATTTTGTCTACCGCAGCGCTGAACTTGCGCTTGAGGCCGGCGGCGTTGACGCTCTCCCCTGCCGCTGCGCTGAAGACTATGGAGTCTCCGCTGTGCATCTGGGTTTCGAAGGTGCCGGGGACCCAGAGGTCTTCGCGGCAGTCGAATCCGCGGCGCATCTCGTCCGAATATGTGACGCCTTTATACCACACGGGGTTGTACTTGAAGGCGCTTGCGGAGGTGCTCATCTGGAGGTTGAGGTCCGGGAAGCCTTCATACATACGGAAGGCGGCGCCGTTCTGCACGGGCAGGAAAGCCTGGCGGGCGGCACCGTTCTCCTGGGTGAGGTCATGAACTTTGCGGAAGGCCAGGAAAGGCTTGATCTCCAGCTTTACGCCAGCGGGGGCGTTTAGAAGATCGTACTTCACCATGACCTGGTTGGAGTCCGGATTCAGGACGATGGACTTGCGGAAGACGATCTCTCCAATCTTGTAGGTGACCGAAGGGATGGGGTCCGCGTCGAAGTCCACGATGTACTTGTGGCCTCGGGGCTCATAGATGTCGCCGTAGCAGTGGATGCCCAGGTTGAAGCGCTTGCCCCTGAGGGTAAGGCTTTCGTCCAGGGAGCTCAGGAGAATGTAACGGAAACCTCCGAAAGCGTCCACCGGCACGGCCAGAAGACCGTGGTAACGCCTGGTGTTGCAAGTAACGATGGACGTGTTGCAATAGGCTCCGGTCTTGTTGGCAAGGATAATCTCCCTCTTCAGAGAGTAGGAGAGATTAACCAGCTCGGACTTGTTGAATTTCAAAAAAGCCATATAAGCGAATTTATACTTTCTTCAATACCATGGCCGTACGGGCAGGGAGATACAGGTACAGCGTGTGGTCATATGCCTGGTTTCCGTTGGGGCATTTGCCCGGAACGGATATGTGGGCGTCACCCTCCTTGAGCCTGTCAAACCCGTCAAAACGGGACTGGTCAGAATCAAGGATGTCCACCCATTTGCCATCCGGCGCCGACAGACCGTAATCTGCAAACGAACCGGAGGGCGAGAAATTCAGCGCAAAGATACAGTTTTTCCTACGGAAAATCAAGATTTTCTTCTCCTCGTCGCTCACCAGGAGCTCCGGAGCTTCCGAAAGGATGTTCTCCCTGCGGAGAAGATGGATCATCTCAGAGTCGAAGGCCTGGAGTTTTCCATAGCGGAGGAGGCCATTATCGGCCAGAGACCACTGTCTGCGGGCATATTTGTAGGACCAGCCGTTGCCCTCGCGGGGGAAATCTATCCATTCAGGATGGCCGAATTCGTTGCCCATGAAGTTGAGGTAGCCGTCCCCGGCGGTGGCGGCGGTGGCCAGGCGGATGAGTTTGTGGAGGGCTATGCCGCGCTCCACCATATCGTTCTGGCTTTCGTTGTTCATGGCAAAGTACATTTCCTTGTCCATGAGGCGGAAGATGATGGTCTTGTCCCCTACCAGGGCCTGGTCGTGGCATTCTGCGTAGGAGATGGTCTTTTCCTCCGCGCGTTTTCCGGTGAGTTCCCACCAGATGGCGCCGGTAGACCAGTCCTCGTCCCTGAGTTCCTTGATCCACTTGATCCAGTGGTCCGCGACGCCCATTGACATGCGGAAGTCGAAGCCTACACCGCCCGCCTCGAAGGGTGCTGCGAGACCGGCCATGGCGGAAACGTCCTCTGCGATGGTGAAGCCGGATGGATTCATTTCCTTGACCAGCTGAGTGGCCAGGGAAAGATAAATGACTGCGTTTTCGTCAACTCCGGAATCAAAATACAGGGAGTAATCGCCGAAATCCTTGCCAAGGCCGTGGTCCCAGTAGAGCATGGAGGTTACTCCGTCGAAGCGGAATCCGTCAATGTGATACTCTTCCATCCAGTACTTCACATTGGAAAGAAGGTAGTAACGGGTTTCGTCCTTGCCGTAGTCGAAGCAGCGGGAACCCCATGCGGGATGCCTTCCCTGGGGGCCGCTGTAGAAGTACAGGTTGTCCCTGCCGTCGAACTCCGAAAGGCCTTCCGCCACGTTGTCAACGCTGTGGGAGTGGACAATGTCCATGACCACGGCGATGCCTTTTCCGTGGGCATCGTCCACCAGCGCCTTGAACTCCTCAGGGGTGCCGAAGCGGGAGCTGAGGGCGAAGAAATTGGATACCTGATATCCGAAGGAGCCGTAATACGGGTGCTCCTGGAGGGCCATTATCTGGATGGTGTCATAGCCAAGGGCCTTTACGCGAGGGAGGACGTCCTTGCGGAATTCCTCGAAGGTACCCACCTTCTCTTTTTCAGTGGCCATGCCGATATGGCACTCGTAGATCATGGGATGGGGGCGCTTCCCGGCGTGACCGTGTTTCCACTGATAGGGCTTGGGGGCCCAGACCTGTGCGGCGAAAGCCTTGGTCACGGGGTCCTGGACAACCCTGGTGGCATATGACGGGATGCGCTCACCGCCACCGCCCGGCCATTCGATGTACAGTTTGTACAGCTCTCCGTGACGGAGGAAAATCTCCGGAAGGGTTATCTCCCAGTTGCCGGCGCCGGTTGGCTTCAGGGAATATGCCTCCGTGCGCTTCCAGTTGTTGAAATCCCCTATGAGATATATCTTGGAGGCGTTGGGGGCGAACTCACGGAATACCCAGCTGCCGTCTGCACACCTGTGCAGGCCAAAGAACATGTGATTGTTTACGGCGTCCTTGAGCAGTCCGTCCCCGGCGATATGCTTCCTGGTTGCAAGAATTCTCTGGTGCCGCGCCTTGATGGCGTCCTTGAACGGCTCCAGCCACGGGTCTGTCTTGTAAATCTGTTTCATATTGACCACTAAAATACGGAATTTTTTGCTAAATAGCAAATGTATGAAATTAGAGGTTTTTTCTTATCTTTGCGATGTTATGAAAGAGGACGATGTATACGTAGACCTTGTGACCCTGCTCAGCGCCGTGAAGGAAACGGTGGCGGAGAGTTTCCCAGTGCCCGTATGGGTAAAGGCGGAGATCAGTTCCTGGAGCCCAAGGGCAAACGGCCACTGCTATCTTGAACTGAGCCAGAGCCGCGGCGGCAAACTCATCGCCCAGTCCCGCGCCATGATATGGAGCTGGAAATACCTTACGCTCAAGAAGTTCTTTGAGAGTGAAACCGGCGAGACGCTTAAAGCCGGCATCACGGTCCTTGTCCAGGTAAGGGTTTCATACAGTGAAATTTACGGCATCAGTCTTTCCATTGAAAACATAGACACGGCATTCACAATAGGTGAAAAGGCACTGGAGAAAAAGCGCATCATAGAGCGCCTTGAAAAAGGCGGCTACATGGAGATGCAGAAAGAACTCGCGCTACCGGAACTCCCCCGCCGCCTGGCCGTCATTACATCCAAAACCGCTGCCGGGTACCAGGATTTCCGCAACCATCTGGAGGCCGGTGGGTACGCTATCGTCCATGACCTCTGGGAGGCCATGATGCAGGGGGCGGATGCCCCGGAGTCCATTGCGGAAGCCCTCTCGGAAGCCGCTCAGAAGCAGTACGATGCCATCCTCATCCTCCGCGGCGGCGGCTCTGAAAGTGACCTCGCCTGCTTTGACGATGAGCAGCTTGCCATGGCAATCGCAAACTGCCCCGTGCCCGTTGTCACCGCCATCGGCCATGACAAGGACGTGCACATCGCAGACATGGTGGCAAATACATCGGTAAAGACCCCCACCGCCCTGGCAGACCTGTTCCTTGACCTCTTCCGTGCACAGGACAATGCTTTGGATGAAATGGCGGACCGCATCCGCACCGCAATTTCCAGCCGCATTTCCTCCATGGAAATGGCCGTACAGCGCCGTGGGAACAACATTTCCCGCGGCCTCTTGAATAAGTACGGAGCCGTGGAAAAGCTGTCGTTAAACGTGGCCCACCGCATACGTTTTGCAGCAAGTGCAAGAATGAGCCAGGAGTATTCCGTTGTGGCTTTGAAAGAGGCCAGGATCAATGCCACAGATCCCCGCAGCATACTTTCCCTTGGGTACGTCCTTGTAACAGGCAAGGACAACAAGGTTCTCAAGACCGTCAGGCGCGTCTCCCGCGGAGACCGCATAGGCGTCCGCTTCCAGGACGGCTCCCTCACCGCCAAGGTGGACGAAGTCTACACCAATGAAACAGATATCAGTAAAACCAACATAGCATGAGCGAAAAGTTTGATTACGCAAAGGCAATAGCGGAGCTTGACGAGATAGCCGCCAAAGTGGAGAATCCGGAAACCAAACTGGACGATATAGACGCACTCGTTGTGCGCAGTAAAGAACTCCTGAAGCAGTGCCGTGACTACCTCAGGAGCGTAAAAGACAAAATCGATTCCCTGGAAGACTAAAGCATAAGGCCGGAGCGGACTTTGGCTGCGGCTTCAGGGCCTTTAAGGTACTCTACGATTGCAAGGCCGAATTCTACCGCCCAGCCGGCGCCGCGGCCGGTGATAAGGTGGCCGTCAACCACCACGCCTTCCGGGACATAAACAGCACCTTTTGCTTCCATGGGTCCCTGGAAGCCTTCAAAGCAGGTAAACTTTAACCCTTCGACATCATCCAGCTGCGATGCCACAAGGCCGGGCGCAGCGCAGATTGCAGCCACTGTGCCGCCGGCCTCATAGTGGTCACGCATAAGGTGCATTATGTCCGCATCTGCCGCCAGATGCTTTGTGCCGGGCATGCCGCCGGGGAAAATCATGACATCCTCCCGGGAGGTGCCGTCCTCGTCGAACTCAAAGTCGTGGCGGTTCGCGTCAACGCTTACCTGGAGCCCGTGGGAACTCTCCACTATATACTCGTCAGTAATACTCACAATCCTGACATCAACGCCGCCGCGGATCAGGACATCCCTTGTGGCAATGGCCTCCATGTCCTCGAAACCGGGAGCAAGGAAAATAGTAACACCTTTCATGATTTTTCGCTATTTTTGCAAAAATACACAGATTTATGGAGAATTTCAATGCCAAAGAGGTCAAAAACCGCGTCGTAAAGTGGATTCAGGACTGGTTCGAAGAGAACGGAAAAGGTTGTAACGCCGTCATCGGCATTTCCGGAGGCAAGGACAGCAGCGTAGTCGCCGGCCTCTGCGTGGAGGCCCTTGGAAAGGACCGCGTCATAGGCGTAACCATGCCCAACGGCGTCCAGCCGGACATCGCGGACAGCATAAAGCTCATTAACCATCTTGGCATTAAGAGGTACGATATCAATATCGGCGAATCTTTCAAAGCCCTCATGGCAGAGGTGGAAGCCAAACTTGGCCACGAAGCCAGCGCCCAGACGCGCATCAACATGGCGCCCCGCCTCAGGATGACCGCCCTCTACGCCGTTTCCCAGAGCAACAACGGCCGTGTCGCCAACACCTGCAACCTGTCTGAAGACTGGGTGGGCTACAGCACCCGTTACGGAGATGCAGCAGGAGATTTCTCTCCCCTTGGCGGCCTCACCGTCCAGGAGGTAAAAGCTGTGGGAAAAGAAATCGGACTTCCCATCGACCTGGTTGAAAAAGCGCCCTCAGACGGCCTCTGCGGCAAAACCGACGAGGACAACCTTGGCTTCACCTACGCCGTCCTTGACCGCTACATCCGCACCGGCATCTGCGAAGACCCGGCCACAAAGGCGTTAATTGACAGAAAACACGAGTTGAACCTCTTCAAACTCAAACCCATCCCCCACTTCGA
>JAILJO010000005.1 GCA_024694675.1 Bacteroidales bacterium
AAGATGAAACTCAAGATGTCAGTTTACAACACGCTCCAAGTATTGGGAATCTCGCTCACAGATACAACGCCTCTTGAAGACCTCTTCAACAAATCTAACCTCAATATTGACAAAGAACTTGACGGGTTCTATGAACCCACGTTGTTTGATTTTTAACTTTTAACTACGTCCACATCTTTTAGTGGACAGCAATGATAGCATGTGATTATGAAAACGGTTACTTTTATTGGAAATACATTGATAACAAGTCGATTGAAGAGTTTAAAAGCCGGTCTGAAAGAATTCAAGATACAGTTCGATACCATTTCAAAGCAGAAGAGACATGTTCGAAAGAGAATGTCAAAGATACAATCACAGTTTGGAAAAGGTTATATAAGGAACGAATGGATGCCATCAAAGACGAGAAACAGATGGCAGAATCATTTGCTTCAGTCCAGAGGATAGCGTTTAATAGTACTCCATCGGAGTTACATGGTCTGAAAGACTCCCATATACCTAGACCTGAATCTGAAGCATTATACAACTGGATATTAGAAGATCTGCCCAAAGGAAACAGAAACATATGTCTTCTTGTTGGAGATGCAGGCACTGGAAAGTCTGTGGTTATTAAAGACTTGATTGCCACCCTTGAGAAGAATGGAGTAAATAGCCTTTGCATCAAAGCAGACGCTATTGATGAGACCAACAATCCTATCTCCCTGGAAACGGTTTATGAAACCATCGCTTTTTATGCGTCAAGTCATAAATCTATGGTCTTTGTCATTGATCAAATAGATGCTTTGTCTCAAAGCCTGTCTGCTGATAGAAACCGATTAAACACTTTGATAGATGTGTTAACGGCTATTGGAGACTGGCCTAATGTTAGAGCAGTAGTTTCGTGTAGGAAATATGATTTAGAGTTTGATGCTGTATTAAGTGGTATAAAAGAGAATTCAAACATAGTTGAATTAGGGCTGTTGTCAGAAGATGTCGTGAAGACTGTTTTATTGCGACTGAATCAGGAACTGGTAAATAAGATAAGCCCCATTACTCTCTCTCTCTTGAGGAACGTTCAGTATCTTAATTCATACTGCTTCTTGTATCAAAGGAATAAAAGCAGCCTTAATTTCAGCAGTCCTATTGAACTATATGATGCATTATGGGACTCCGGCCTGAACGGGTTGCCTTCAACAATAAATAGAGATGACACCGAACGAGTGTTATTCAGTATTGCGGAATGTATCAAACAAACAGGGACATTAAAACCGATTTGGCAACCTATTTCATATTTACGCGGGGCTTTTGAGTATCTTGCAAGTAATGGCATAATAATCCCAGAAGGGAGAGTTGTTTCTTTTTTCCACCAGACATTTTACGACTATGCCTTGGCAAGGTACTACATTACTCAGAATAAGTCATTCATCTCTGATTTGGAAAACGAGTTTCAGGGACTTGAAATACGCTCTACTGTAAAGGCTGTCCTGGAGTATAACAGGGGTCATAACGATTCCGGATATGCTTTGGAAATACAGAAACTTATGACCTCTGAGAGAATACGTCTCCACATCAAATTGCTGGCGATATCTACTCTTGCAACATCTGATGATCCAAGGCCTTTTGAGAAGAGATTAGTTAAGCAAGTCTGTTATTCGGATGAAAGAATTCTTAATCATTTTTTCAGAGGAGTCCAGGGCGAAAAATGGTATAGAACTGCTTTTGTCTTACTGAAAGCATTCTTGCCTGATTCATTAAGAGGTGGCATGCTGCTAATGCCCATGCTGAGCACACTTACCCGTTATTCATTTCAGCATCCAGATGATGTGTTTTTGTTGATAGATTCAATTAATGATAAAGATACAAAAGCATTTGCGAGGTCATACGTATTGAGGGGGCATAATGATTATCGTAACAATAAGGTAATCGAGGCATTCAGGAGTGTCAGTGATTCCAATAGCTATTTTATCGTAAGTTGGATTCAAGATGCATTGCAAAGCAACGAGAAGTTTGGATTGGAAGAGGCAGGAGAACTGCTTTTAAGATATTTGGAATCAGGTATTCGCACTCACAATCACGACGGTTATGAGTTAGTTGATGTGCTTTTCAAGAATCTCTCTCAAACACATCCTCGACAATGTCTTTTTCTTCTAAACTCCAGTTTGATTCAGTATATAAGTAAAAACTCATCTGAGGGATATCACGGCTTCACGA
Organism: Bacteroidales bacterium; assembly: GCA_024694675.1. Classification (GTDB taxonomy): domain Bacteria; phylum Bacteroidota; class Bacteroidia; order Bacteroidales; family UBA932; genus Cryptobacteroides. Next base: position 2,188 of record JAILJO010000005.1, read on the forward strand.
TTGCAAAAAGTATTGATGATTACTCTTCCAATGAGTATTTGGAAAAAATCATTAAGTTATATGAACAGTTACTTCTTAAGTACTCTTCGGACCAAGCTTTGATTATTCCTATCGTAGATGAATTATTATCACTTAATAATGAGACCTCTGTTGCGATGGCTCTGCTAGCAATTGCTGAGCACCCAGAGTTGCATAATAAGAGAGTTGAATCGTTGTTAGCGAGTTCTTCGATAATAGAAAAGTACCTTCAGGGTTCAGTTGAGTTCTATTTCATGAAAATGCTGAAGTCGTGGTATTCAACACTGAATAGTCTTCGTGCACATAAGTACCAGAGACTTCTCCTGTCATATGTCTCTTCTTCCGATATGTACGTTGACAGAGACAGACAATACAGTGACCTGCTCTTCCCTAATCTTTGGCGTGAAAAATGGGAATTAATATGTAATACATTACCTGATGATGGTTTGCTACCAGAGATGAAGAAATGTATGGGAGAACTTTTTAGACGATTTGGAAGAAAGATTGTTATAGAAAGAGATAGGCACTCAGTTACGATGGCAGTATATTGTGGCGGAATAACAGATAGCGCTACTTATGCTAAGTTTTCTACTGACAATTGGCTTAGTTCTTTTTTGAAACTCGATGAGACAAAACACTGGCATTCCCATGCGCATCCTATTGATTTGAATGTCCATGCTGACGCTTTTAAGAAATGTGTCTCCTCAGATCTAGATAAATTCAAAGATTTCGTCTTTGATATCGCAAGAAGGGATGATATTAGGCCATTCTATATAATATCTGGAATAGAAGGATTGTTAGATGCTGGCGTGAGCATTGATGAGATGTGGCCTCTTGCCAAAAAGTATATCTCGGTAGAATATGCATCTGAGAATAGTTACTCATTTAAGCAAATAACAGGGCATTATTGCAAGAGTAATAGTCTGTATATTGACGAGATTTTGCCTGTAATCATTGATGTTATTAATATGCCACTTGATGAGCGGCTGTTGACAAGTAAAGTTAATGAGGACGAAACGAAGTTGGATAATATTGTTAACAATATGATTAACCGGGCCATTAACTCAAAACAGGGACGTGCGATTGAACTTCTTATCCAATTGACAGCAATTCCAGAAAGAAGACAACAGGCATATGATACTCTTTTAAACTTGGTTCCTTCTTTAAATGAAAGCTTGAGGACTTTGCCGATGCATTATTTATATGTGAAAGAGCATTTTGATGCGAACTTGTATTTCCCGCTTCTAAAGAAAAGTTTAGAGTTTATGGGACCAGAGGCTTTGCCTCTTCGAGCTGATGCTATTCAATGGTGCTTCTATCATAAACCAGATTTGGTATCCGATTATGTAAACAAAATAGAGAAGGACTGTAGGAGCCATAACATCCTTTCGCTGATTTGTTTCTATGGACTAAGTGTTAGCCGTTGCAAGGACGTATGTGAAGAAATGCTAGAACGGATTCTTACGCACAATGACGAGAACGTTATAGCAGAAATAATAAAAGCGTCAATGAAGATGTTCAATGATCCTGATTATACCCTGTATTCAAAGAAATTTTTGGAGTGCTATTCATCGGATGGAAGAGAGGCGATTATTGATGCTTTTTGCCTGCATTGTGATGAACTGCCTGTAGAAGCTTTAACTTTCTATAGAGAATGGGCAAAATCATGGAAGATGATAAAGCACCGTGATATTTACTCACAACTAGAATACGTTACAAAGTGTATTTCAAGTTATCCGGTAGAGTGCTATAAGTTCATACCAGAACAGGTTCTCTCTGGTATTGATAATGAACAGTTTTCAGATGAAGAAGTGGTAAAAGTACTCTTAAAGATATATGGTAGATTAAAAGAGGACGAAGATGAAGAATCGTTGAATGAGATAATTGATATGTTTGATGAGTATATTTTTAGGGGGAATCGAGTCATTTATTCTGCGTTGGATAAGCTCAATTAGTATTGGTATTTGAGATGGAAACATTGAATGATATTTGTTCTTTGGTCAGGAAAGAAGATGTGACATTGTTTGTCGGATCCGGGTGTTCAATACCGGTCGCTCCGCCAGCGTCCGCTTTGTCAAAGAAGTTTTATGAGGAATTGAACGATTCGATGAGGGAAGGGGTCGATGAGAATAATCTCCAAGAAACTTCATCCAGACTGATGCTTCAAGAAGGGGACTCTTTAAAACGTGATGAAATAATAAAGATGAGTTTTTCGGGACTTACTCCCCAGGCTTTTCATAATAATATGGCGCTCATCCCTCATATTCATACTATCATAACAACGAATTATGATACGCTGATTGAGGATGCTTTTTGTTGCGGTGGCATACAGGTTTTCAGGAAGGATTCTGAATGTTGTTGTTTCCAAGAAAGACAGACGCATCTTTACAAAATACATGGTGATGTCAATGAGTTGGGGAGTATTGTTTTGTCTACCGAGGATTATCGTAGAACAATAAAATCGCCGTCGCAGCCAATCCTTTGGAACCATGTTCTTTCCGAATTTACAAAACATCATGTTGTATTTGTTGGCTATAGTCTATCTGATGGTAATATCCTTAATTTGATAGAGTATGTTAAGGACATGTTTGGCAGTGAAGCCAAGGGAATGTATATGGTGGCACCTACCATATCTGAAGTTCAGAAGAAAAAGCTTTCTTCTCTTGGGATAAAACCAGTTATATCGGATGCGGAAAAGTTTTCTGCATCCGTACTTCAAAGTTTGAAAGATCACTATGCCGAGGACTTACATTGCTTGAACTGTTCGGAAGAGACCGCAGCTAAGTTCGCTCTCTTAAATAATCTGAGCATATCATTGAAAAGAAAGGTATCTGAAGTTAATATCAATGGATATTCGGCTCTTAAAGGCTCTCCCAATGTTCAGTTACACATGACAACGAAGCCAATCGAACTCTTTACCAAAGGCTTTTCTGTTTCGGATTTTACTGATGTTGAGTTCGGTTCCGGACCTATGGTAAAGATTCCAAGTGAGGATTTACAACACCTTGAGACACGTGTAAACGGTTTAAGGTTTGACTGGGATGAAATGAAACAGGATTTGTATATCGGCCCGGTTGAGAAATCAGTGCAAATGAGATTGAGTGTCCCAAGCCGTGGCATTCTGGAAGAGTGGACGATGTCAAGTTATGGGGCCAGGGATGGTGTATTGATGAAATGGGAATGTCCTGTATTATCTTTAAAAGTTGTTATCCGTATAAATGAAAATGGGACGGGGATAACAGGAGATTTCAATATGACAGTAAAGGACCGGTATGAAAATAACGATTTGGCTATCCGTATCTTTACTGCGATTTGCGCTTATTTGGAGTGTGCCGATGCGGAACTGTCTTTGAATAAAGGAAAACTGCAGAAATATACTCCTACTCATGATAAGATTCGAATTGTAAAACTATGGCTGGAGTATGCTTCGATACTGAAATCTATTGAACTTGCATATGGGGAGAAATTCAAGTATTATGAACCATATGACAAAGACCGTATGGAAGCTGCTTCTATTGTTCTTGCTTATTTGAGAAAAGAGGTTAGGCTGGTTAATTCGAAACGTATCCTAAGTTTTGACTGTACATATTCTCCAGATTACGATTATCCCGTTGGGTCTACGTATGCTGTTGTGGGCAAGCGCACTTTAGAAAAAGGCATTGAAGTCGGGGGCATTTGCTTTCCGATCTTCCATGAAACTATGATGTTTAACGGGCGTATTCTGGAGAATACCAGGCTTGATGAGAAGACAATGCATTTCCGGATGGAGAATAAGGATGGGGTGGAAAGGTATGTATATAGTGATGTGGTTGATGAATAATAGGGTTATATAGATACTGGCAGTTTTTTTAGTTACTTGGATGGAGGGTGGAGAAAAAGGATAAAAAGTGAGATAATAGACATATTATTTCATTATTTGATTAATGTTTAATTTTTTTTTCATATATTTGAATTAAGAAAAAAAATTATGGTAAAAGATATCAATCGCATTAAAGTAGTACTTGTAGAAAAGAAGCGCACAAATAAATGGTTAGCAGAACAGTTGGGCTGTGCGCCTACTACCGTATCAAAGTGGTGCACAAATGCTTGCCAACCTCCTATGGAAACATATCTGAGAATTGCAAAGTTACTTGATGTGGAAATCGACAAGTTGCTAAACAATGAATATGCCAACGAATTGGTAAATGAATAGACGTATAGAGTATATTGTTGATGAGATTTTGGACCAGTATATGTATGCTGATTCAACTGAACGTCCATGGATTATCGGTTTTAGCGGTGGGAAAGATTCTACTGTACTATTAACTTTAGTATGGCTTGCTCTTCGGAAGATAAAGGAGGGTGTTGTCACTCCCTTTCAACTTAGAAGACCCGTCTACGTTGTTTGCAATGATACGATGGTTGAGAATCCCATTATTTCATCTTACGTTGATGAGGTACTTGAACAAATAGAAATAAGAGCTCGTGAGGAGGATATGCCTATATTTGTGCGTAAAACAGTACCGAAATTAGAGGATTCCTTTTGGGTAAACGTTATCGGCAAGGGCTATCCTGTTCCAAACAATGCATTCCGGTGGTGTACAGAAAAGATGAAGATTAAACCTACCGCCAGGTATATTACTGAGCAAGTTGATGAATGTGGTGAGGCAATTATATTGATTGGTACAAGAAAAGCAGAAAGTGCGACAAGGGCGCGTTCAATCAAAAAACATGAGATTCATGGCCAGCGATTAACTCATCATACTCTACTACATAATACATATGTTTACGCCCCAATAAAAGATCTTTATTTGGAGGAAGTTTGGTATATTATTAACGCTATCCCTTGTCCTTGGGGATTTGATAATAAGGTTCTGTTTAACATTTATATGGATGCTAGCGCTGATGACTATGAATGTCCAACAGTTGTTACCGATAAGAGTCATGGCTCATGTGGTCAAAGTCGCTTTGGTTGTTGGGTATGCACGGTAGTAAAAGATGATAAATCAATGCGCTCACTCATCAATAATGGTCGAGAGTGGATGCAGCCGTTATACGACTTCCGTATAGAATTAGATTCAGAACGTAATATTATTGAGAATAGAATGCCTTACCGTCGTGATGGCCGACGTGCTGTTAACGATATGGGACCATATACATTTTCGTATCGTGCAAAGATTCTTCGTCGACTTCTTGAAGTTCAACATATATTACAACTTAAAGATCCCAAGATAAAACTCATTTCAGACCAGGAATTGATTGCTATTCAGGTAAACTGGTATCGCGATTTCAATTTTGGTTACAAAGTGTCAGATATTTATAATTCAATCTATAACGAGTCTTTCAGAATGGAAGAAAACGAAAAGAATAAGTTAGAAGCGGACTTAATGCGCGAGATCTGTCAGAACAATCCCGAGGAAGGAGAGTTGATAGAGCAGTTATTGCTTCTTCAAAAAAGTAAGTCTCTTATGCAGCGACGCCGTGGATTAAAGAACGAAATTGAATTACGTTTGAAAGAGTTTTTAGACAATAAGAAAAAATGATAATAAAGTCGATAGAACTTAACAATTTCCGCATTTACCGGGGAAAGAACAAGATTGATTTAACTCCGAATGGAGAACATAATATAATCATTGTTAGTGGTAACAATGGTTATGGAAAAACAACGTTTCTCATGTCTCTTGTGTGGTGTTTATATGGGAAAAACATGGACAAGGTCGATGAACTATATAAAAAAGAGATAGATGAAAAAGGTTCATATAGTAAGTATATTGGGAATAGTTTGAATTTAACCGCGGCTGACAATGGGGAAACACGTTTTTCGGTATCCGTTACATTCATCAATGTTGATATTCCTAATACAACCTGTACTGAAGTTACAATTGTTCGCTCCTACGATAGAGCCACAAGTGCTTCAGATGAGCTTGAAATACTCATAGATGGTAAGGCAAGTGATTTATTTGGAGATAAAGATGAGGAAGAGTTGTTTATTCGTGACTACATTTTGCCGATAGAGATTGCAAAGTTTTTCTTTTTTGATGCAGAGAAAATAGTGTCATTTGCACAGGTTAACACGCCCAAACAACGTGCAGAATTGAGTCAAGCATATTCCCAAGTTTTAGGCATTCAGAAATATGCAGAATTGAAAAGTGAGTTGGAAAAATTACAAGATGACTATCGCAGGGAAGCAGCGCAGCCTCAAGATAAAAAAGAGTTTAACGAGCTTTTGGCATTGATAGCTAATGCTGAAGATCATATTTCTGATTGTGAAAGACGCATTTCTGAGCACCAAGAAAAGATTTCACTTTTAAAGTACGAGTGCGGTGAACTACAAGAAAAGCTCATTCGCGAAGGTGACTTGATGAGTGTTGAGCGTCTTGAGGAGCTTAAGGGGAAAAAAGAAAGGTGTCAATCTGATGTCAATGAGGCTCAAGAGGGTCTAAAAGAACTCTATAACTATATACCATTCGCGCTAGCTGGGAGTATCCTCTCAGATATGACCGTGCAAATTAAGGAAGAAAAGGTTTTCAATCAGAATAAGATTCAATTAGAAGGAATTGAAGAAAAAACCGATGATATTCTTGATGAGCTTGATAAAGCTCGGGATTCTTTTAATGGACATATAGATATTAGGATAAGGAATTTTTATGAAAAAGAGATTAAAAGACTAATACTTAAGCATTTTTATAACGAACTTGATTTCGACAAGTATGATTCATTTAAAACCTTACATGATTTCTCCGATTTACAGTATGATGATTTTCTAGGTCTTTTAGAGAATATTAAATCGAGTAAGACCACATTTGAATCTATTTTCAACAAGTATTCAAAAGCAAAAGCGGAATTATTCTCAATTGAAAAAACTATTAGAGAGGCGGAAAAGAACGCCGAGAGCGAATACATTCAGTCGCTGCGCTTAAGAAAACAAAATAAAGAGGCAGAGATTACAAATCTCCAGGAAGAGAACGCACGTTTAAATGTATCTATAGAGCAAAAGAAAGAAGAGATTAAAGCCGCCAAACAAAAAAAAGCAATACTATCTGAAAGAATTGCTGTCTCGGCAAAAAACAAGGACATGGATGATGAGGCACGAATGCTTATCCTCACAATTCAAAAGTTTCTTTTACGTTTTAAGGATGAAAAGAAGAAGGCTCTTGAGAATAGACTAAAAGATAAACTAACTAGTTTCTTGCATAAGAAAGATTTGGTTAATAATGTTGTAGTAGATATTCAAGGGAATGGTGAAGATGTGGATATTAATTTGTTTGATGCTGGTGGGAAGAAGATAGACAAGGGTATTCTATCAATGGGAGAACGCCAGATGTTTGCTTCTGCGTTATTGGGAGCTTTGGTTGAGGAAACCGGTCTTGATTTTCCTGTATTCATTGATAGCCCTATGCAGAAATTTGACATTAATCACAGTCAGAACATTCTGGCAAAGTTTTACCCCAATGTATCAAAACAGGTAGTATTATTCCCCCTATTGATGAAAGAGTTGACAGAGGAAGAATATGGATTAATTGAGAGATATGTGAACAAGGCATTTCTTATTGAGAACCATAAAACTGGTTCGCAGTTCAAGGAAATTAAACCGCAAGAATTGTTTGACATTTATAAACAACAATAGCATGCAGATAAACATAAAAACATCCGCAGCGAACCAAACTGTTGTGTCTAGGCTCACACAACGTCTTCCAGGTGGAGTAAAGGAGAATATCATTGCTCGCATAGCATTATGTTTTTCTTTGGCATCAGGCAAACGTTTTATGCAAAACGAGTTCAGTATATATGATTCTCAAGGCAAAGAGTATAAGGATCATATATTGTTTGATTCTGCCAACCGTGATTATTATATCGCTCTTGTTTGTCAATCTTACGGTATTAACAAGAATAATGAATTAATTCCTAAATATGTTAAATTGCATATTGATCACGGATTGGAGCAGATTAATTATCTGTTTGAGAAAAGGCCTCAGTATACTTTTTTTGATTTCTTAGTTGAGTATTTAGAAAAGGGTATCGATTCCATTGAAGATGCCCCTATATCTCTTGATGCTGTTAGGAATAATAATCAGCATATTAGCAAGACCACTTTTACTGGTCCAATAGACATAAGAATTGGATACAATCCTGAAACTCATGCGCCGATTAATTATTGCTTTAATAATACAAAGACGTACAATAACCAGCATATTGCTGTTGCAGGGAAATCTGGATCAGGCAAGTCCCAATTTGCTTTAGAGTTTCTTCGCCAGTTAGTTACAAGAACGCAGGGACAGGTCAATTTCTTGTTTTTAGACTTTAAGGGTATTTCTTCAGATGATAGAAAGAAAATGGAAGGGTTTTTTAAAGAAACCCATACTACATGCATTAATGCCCCGGATGTCCCATTCCCACTCAACCCACTATCGTTTATTGACAATATTAATGACAGGAATAAGCTAGTTGGTATAAACAAGTTTGTTGACATAATAGCTAAGTATTCAAATATTGGGAAAAGGCAACAGCAAACGCTGAAAGAAGCGGTGCAAGAAGCATTTATTCGAAAAAAAGGTGGAGACTATCCCTCGTTGGAAGAAGTATACGATTTGATTATTGACCGAGTTGGGGATAATCGTGATACATTAACTGAAATTATGGGCCGCTTAAGTGAATATGAATTATTTGCTTCAAAGATTAGTAATCCAAGCTTGTTCTTAAACAACAATTATTATTTATCTTTGTCAGGTGAGTTGGACAGTACAGTACGATTTACATCTGTTTTCCTTATTATTAATTATATTTTTAATGTTTTTTCTAATATGGGAAGCACTGAAGTAAATGATAATTATAGAGAAATGCGCTATGTTCTAATGATAGATGAAGCTCATGATTTGTTCCGAGAAAAGAAATCACTAGAGATTCTAGAGGTTATTCTTAGAAAGATTCGTTCATATGGTGTGTCCGTTTTTCTATTGTCACAAGGCATTACCGAATACAATACGGCGAATTTTGATTTCTCACAAGAATGCGAGACCTCTTTTCTTTTGCCCATAAACGATATTGCTAACACAAAGGCAATCAATAAGTTCTTGGGGTTGACAATCAAAGATGGTAATACGGCTATTCGAAACATAGAAAAACTTAAGAATGGACAAGCAATCTCGAATATGAAAGAGTATCCGAAGACGGAAGTGTTTGATGTTGTACAATATTGGAAAGAATCATTATGAAACAAGAGATTAAATATGTAGATATTAATAATCTTCAATTAGATTTATATAATCCTCGTCTTCCAAAATCCAAGCAAGGGACGGATGAAGGTGTAGTTATTGAGTACTTACTCCTTGAAGCAGCCACTTTGGAATTGATGGAATCAATTGGAGAAAACGACTTTTTTGTCGGAGAAATGCTTCTGGTTATTCCCAGTGAAAGGTCTGGTAGTTTTATAGTGGTTGAGGGTAATAGGCGCCTTACGGCTGTTCTATTACTTAATAAACCCGAATTGGCTAGAGTTAAAAAGGCTTCAATAAAAGAGATATACGATTCGGCGAAGTATAAGCCTTCTAGTTTACCCTGCCTTATCTTTAATAGTCGAGAAGAAATCCAAAAATACATTGGTTTTGTTCATATTACAGGGAAAAAATCGTGGCGAATGTTGGAAAAAGCACGCTACTTGTATGACCTGAGTCATTCCGACAAATTTCAAGGACTATCTTTTATTGATGTGTGCAAAGAAATTGCTAGAGTAATAGGGAGTCGATCTCCCTATGTAAGAAAGATGCTCACAAGTTTCCAGTTATATACCATTATTGAGGACGAAAAGTTCTATCAAATAGATGGTTTGTCAGACTCCTCGTTCTTCCTTAATTATTTTTCCGATGGCTTGCAAAAAGAAAACATACGAATGTACATGGGGGTCGAGCTTGATTCTGATGATCCATTAAAGAACTTAAACAAAGAGCATCTTAAAGACCTCGTAACATGGTGGTTCAAAAAAAGTGAGGGGGTTTCTCGTGTTATTGGAGATAGCGATGGAATGAAGAAACTCAATGAGGTACTGGGAAATGAAATAGCATTATTTGCCTTTAAAAGAGGGGCTAGTATTGATATAGCATACGAACTGACTAATGACATTGATTTACAGTTTGAGCGTAAGGTAAAAGAATCATTGATGGCGATTGAGCAGGCAGATGGATTGTCTAATAAAGTCAAGACCTTTTATATCGACTTATATGATGATTTGAAGAGTTTACGTCAGATAGCAGTAAAGATTAACGATTTCAAGACAAGGAGGGAGCAGGATGGCGACGAGTTTTGATGAAAAATATTCCCAAAGCATTGTTAATTTGGCAAATGTCGGCAGACCCGATTATTCTAGAGATGAGACTAACCTATATGCGGACTTTGTGGAACTAATGGTGGTTTTCTCAAAAGGAGACGGGATTGCATATGGGGATATCCAGGACCGTTTTTTTGGTGAACCAGATGAGAAAAATTCTACTGAAATCAATGATGATAATGAATCTTTGATTGGCGGTATTATTAACGTCATTAAGGAGCGGCTTTTTTTATTTGGGGGTCTTTATCCGTTTATGGTCTTGCCAGAACAGACCATTATATTAAAAAGTGACTTGACGTCGTCTCAAAAGTTATATCTTTTTTTGCTTTTTTCTTCTTCACTTGACATTTTTAGTTCTTTCAACACAGAGTTAACGACTGATTTTGAATTCGTTTCATATGAGGCAATAAAGACTTTCCTGCCAAATGCGATTGTTAAACATTTTGGAAAACTCTCTGAATACACGGGTTCAGCAATAGAAAAAATTAAGAATCTGGCTAATGACATAGGGCTACCCTTTGATGACTACGAGATCGGATGCATTGGAGAAAGGAATAATCAGGAACGTGGATTGGATATCGTTTCATGGATACCTTTTGAAGACAAGTGCCAGAATAAAGTAGTTTTCTTATGTCAATGTGCTTGTGGCAAACAATATGAATCAAAGCAACACGATATACGACGATATCAGAATTATTACCGCTTCTACAAAACTAAGCCTCAGCTAACATTATTTGTCCCGTATTCTTTGATTAACCCAAAGGAGAATAAGTTTTATCATTCTGATTATGTAGAAGGTGATTATCTGATTTTTGAGAGGTTGCGCATTATTAGATTAGCTATCCAAAAGGAAGATTTGCTTTCATTTTTAAAATCTACTTGCCTTCTTGAGAAATGTATTCATGATTATTGTGCTTAGAAAGGCGTAGCTAGAAGAGTAGAAGTGCCTATGACTTGTGTGCGAATATGGGTTAAACAGACGCGTGAGATATTCATCGATTTCCGATGAGGTATAACAAATCTGAATGTTTTCTTACCTTTGCACTACAAAGAATTATCGCTTGTCAAGGGAATAGTCGCTTCTTTCGAATAAGTCAGAGAATCACTTATTTAATAATCGAGTTTTTGACAGGGATGACCATCCGCGGTCAGGTATTGACAAATAAACTTACTAAGAATTTATTTGGTTGGCCATAAACAATTAAAAATCAATCATCTACTCCTTCTGTTTAAAAACGAGTGGTTTCAAGCTAGAGCAGGGGTTTGTAGCAGTTATTGAGGTTAAAAATCAATAATATTTTCAAAGAAATGCAATATAATTGTGGAGAATGCATTATTTTTGTAAGTGATGAATTTTGAATGCCACCGAAAGTGTTATATGGCCTATGAAACTGAGAAAGATAAAACTTACAGATTTTCGTTGTTTTAAAGAGTATGAAATAGGACTTAAAAGCGGAGTGAATCTTCTTATAGGTGAGAACGGCTCTGGTAAGACTTCAGTAATACGGGGTGTTACACTGGCATTGAACGCTTTTTTCAAAGGCTTCAGTGATGAGAACACTTCTTGCGCAGGTATAGCATCAGAGGATTTCTGCCATTCTGTAGCAAACGAGTCGAAGAGTTTGACTCGACCTGCTGAAGTGTTGTTTTCCACCATAAGTGGTGACGAGAACGTTTCCATTTTCAGGAAATCGAAGAAGACATCAACAATATATCAGAATGCCAGAGAGTTTAACTGGAAAAACAAGGATTTGTATAGTAAGGTGGCAAAAGAGGATGGTGATCATCGTCAAACACCTCTGCCGCTGTTTGCATTCTTTGCTACTGATGATATACATCTGAAATATCAGAATGTGGAAGCCAAGTCTTTCAAGGATTACTATCTTGCACCATCTTTTGGATACTACCTCTGCCTAAGAGGAGGCTTCCTGGCTAAATATTGGGTTAACAGGATGCTGGTTCTGGAAGAAGGCGGCAAGGGTGAAGAAGAATTGGAGATAGTGAGGAATGCGATCAGGACCGCATTGGGTAATGACGGGTGCGGAATCATCTGTGATGTGACTATCAGGCCCAAACAGGGATATGTTTATTTCATCTTTACTGACGGCAGGGAGGTACGATTTGAAGATTTGTCAGATGGTTATATGCGTCTGGTGAACATGGTAATAGATATGGCATTCAGGTGCAGTATCCTAAATAGGCCTCTTTTCGGTCTACAGGCTTGTTCAAGGACTGAGGGGGTGGCTTGTGTTGACGAGATAGATGACCATCTGCATCCGTCATTGCAGGCAAAGGTGATAAAGGGGTTGAAACTGGCATTTCCCAGAGTGCAGTTCGTGATCTCCACACACGCACCGATGGTGATGTCAAGCGTGATGACAAACGAGGAGAATGAGGTGCTACACTTGGAATATCGTGACGGCACATATATGGCAATGCCCATTAACACATACGGTCTGGATGCATCGACAATACTGGAGATGTATATGGGAAAGAATGCACGAGTGGCAGAAGTGGAGGAACGGCTGAAGGAACTGTTTGACTTGATAGACAGCGATCATTATCCCGAGGCAAAGGCAAAGTTAAAGGAACTGACGAACGATTTCGGTGATACTCTTCCTGAAATCATACAGGCTCGTACGATGCTGGACTTTAGAATGGAGAGCGATGATTAAGATTGACAAGGGTCGTGAGCCTGCGGAGTGGACGGAGCAGAGGAATACTCCCGGAATTACATACGAGACTGCACGCAAGGATGCCTTGAGGCAGGCACTGCTGGAAGAACAAGGAGGACTGTGCGGTTACTGTATGCGTCGCGTGTCTTTTGTGCCCGGTGAGGTGACAAATACCCGCATAGAACATCTGAAGCCGCGTACGCTGAGTCTGGCACAAGGGAAGCCGGAAGAGACGCTGGCCTATAGCAACATGATTCTGTGTTGCAATGGAGATATTGACGGAAGCAAGAATTTCCATTGTGACGTGAGCAAGGATGAGACGGAGATTCACTTTAAGCCTTTTAACGCTGCTGCAATAGCTACGATTTCCTATTCATCGGGTGACGGTAGTATCAAATCGTCTAATGCTGTTTATGACAAGGATCTTAATGAAGTGCTGAACCTGAACCATCCACGGCTGAAAGCAAACAGACGTGCTGTATTAATAGGTTTGGCAACAGAGATGGGAAAGAATACGTGGAGCAAGTCGGAAATCCAACATAAGTTGACGTATTATAGTAGCAGGACATCTGGCGGCCAATTGCATGTATACTGTGGTGTGGTAATTTGGTATCTTTCGAAGAAACTAAGGCAGTTTGTCTGAAACGGGTGAGATTAACGAATACCAAAACGAAGGTCAATGAGAGCCGTAAGGTGCATAAAATCAAATTCGGCGATAAAGACGTGTCGCTATTTACTTTCTTCCTCCAGCTTGTGAACTACTTAAAGTTCATTGGTACTGTCCCGGCGATTGATATTAATGCGTATCTGAAGGCAATTCATGCAAAGATTGACGAGGAAATATAAAAAGTATAGCAAGGGGTATAAATAGAAGGATTAAATACATGTAGATTAACCGATAGTAATCATTAAATATCGGTATTTGTGTTTATCTATGAAAGTAGAGTTGACTTCAATACGCGTAACGGGCTGCTCGTTTATGTTACAAATGAAAAAAGGATGCAACTTATGAGTCACCTCCTATAGCGCTGGTATCAGGTCTACGGCCTTGCGTTTGCTCTCGTCCACGATCTTGGCGTAAACCTGTGTGGTGGTGACCCGCTTGTGGCCGAGGAGTTTGGAGACGGTGTACAGGTCGGCTCCGTAAGCTAGGTCCAGGGTTGCGAAGGTATGGCGGGCGCAGTGGAAGGTAATGGGTTTGTCAATCCCGGCCCGTTCCACCATCTTCCTGAGGTATTTCTGGATCATGCACCGTTTTGGGAGTCTGAAAACGGTATCGGCATCTTTGGATTTGCCTCTTTCCGGCATTACCTTCAGGGCATTTTCTGAGAGGGGCAGATATAACTTTTCCTTAGTCTTGATCTGGGTCAGGTCTATCTGCCTGGTCCCATCAGACATGGTTTTTATCTTCCCCCAGGTGAGGGCTTCGATGTCGCCGAGGCGGAGTCCGCAGAAACAGCTGAAAAGGAATGCTGGCAGGACAGCACGCTCATATTCGTTCTGCGGGACCACCGCGGCAAGAGCGCGGACTTCCGGCATGGTGAGGTAACAGCGGTTGGACGCCGGTTTGGCAGGCTTGTCCTTGGGCTCCATTTTGGTTACGGGATTGTATTTGATGATATCGTCCCGGACCGCCTTGTTGAGCGCCGCGTTAAAGATACCGAAATAATCGTACTGCGTGTGCGGAGAAAGTGGCTTTGGCGTGAAGTTCTTCTTCTTGATGGGCTGGCGGTCTTCCCGCTTGGGCGGCAATGTCTTGGCTCGCTTCAGATAGGACACAAAGCCCATACAGAATTCTTTGTCAATGCTTCCAATCTCCACCTGGTCACCGGCGTATTTAATGAAATGGTTGATTCCATTGTCGTATGTCTGGTAGGTGCTGGTCCCCCTTTCTTTCGCCTTCTGAGAAAGAGAGCGCATATAATCCACAAAGTTCATCTGGCTGCGTAGACGGGCGTTGCTGAAACCGAACTCGCCGTTCTGGAGTTCCACAATCTTTTGCGCCTTGTATGCGTTTGCCGTCCTCAGCGTCTCTGCATTTTTGTCCTTCTCTACACCCGAACGCTCCGGGACGAGGTACAGTTTCAGGAACTCGTACTGGCGCACCCCGCCGGAGTAGTAATCCAGGTACAGGGACTGGCTTCCGTCCTTCAGTTTCTTTGCCCGCAGGCGTATGGGTTCCTTGTTTTGTTTCAGCTTTCTCATAGCATTTCCCTTTGCCTGCAAAGATAGCGAAAATTTGTTACCGAGTAACAAATGGGTAACAAAAATGAGGGTATTATTGTGTTATCAATGTCAACGAGGGTCTTTGAGGGCGAAAAAGAATAATGCGCTACACGCATTTGTAACGGCATTATTATAGCATTTTTGTAACTTTTTCATTTCACCGGGAGACCCCCATAAGCGTGAAATGCTCCCATATTGTTTAGTTTTAGTTTATTTACAAATATAACAAATAATTGCTAATAAATAAACTGAAAAACGATAATTGAATTCCGGAGGCCCAAAGGGCCGACAAGGGGGAGTTTGAGGGGGCGTAGCCCCTTCAATGGAGTGAAACGACTTGAGTCATTCCGACCATAAAAAAAAGCAGCTCGTGCTGCTTTTTGGTCGGGATGACTCGACTCGAACGAGCGACCCCTACGTCCCGAACGTAGTGCGCTACCAACTGCGCTACATCCCGCTCTTTTTATTGATTTTTTGCTCTTTTTTCGCTTTGGCTCAGTCACATAGGACCCCTATGCTCCTTCGCCAAATCAAAAAAATATCTAAAAAATCAATTCAAAAAGTATTTTTGAGAATAAAAAACAAGCTGCTTTTAGGCGAGCTTGTTAATGTAGACTTGGAGACCGCTCTTGAGGTTGGAGGCCTTGTTCTTGTGGATAACTCCAATCTTTGCAAGTTTATCGATCATTGCGTAAACTTTGGGAGCATTCTCCTGAGCCTGTGCTTTGTCTGTTACATTACGGAGATCGCGGATAGCGTTCCTTGTGGTCTTTGCATAATACTTGTTATGCAGGCGGTGACGCTCACTCTGACGAGCGGCACGCGCGGCGGATTTTGTGTTTGCCATTATGTCTATTTTTTTATATTTTTGGTAGTGGGTAGGAGAATCGAACTCCTATTGCGGGAATGAAAATCCCGAGTACTAACCGTTATACGAACCCACCAAAATTGGGACTGCAAAGATAGTAATATTTTTTTACCTCACAAAATTATTTTTCATCTTTTTTCCACTCGAAGGAATAGAGGATTGACTCCACCTGACGGAGGTACTGACGCTTGTCGTAACGGGGTGCGTAGACGAAGGATTCCAACACTATAATATCCTTTCCGTCAGGGCTGTAGAAGGCATGTGAGACAAACGGACCGCCCATGAAATCCCCATGGACTTCCCAGAATCCGCGTAGCTCCATGAACTCACGTCCCTTGTATTTGAGGGACCTGGTGGTGGGCTCCACGGCGGTGGAGGTTGTCATGTATGAGCCTTCGAACATTCCGGGCACGTTGACCTGCATCACGGAGTCGCGTTCCGCAACCAGGTTGGCGACGGAGAAGGGCTCTCTCCGCACCGGGAACTTGTATGCCATGACGGCCTGGGTGGTGTACTGCTTTTCATCGGCAACCCACACGAAGCTGTCTGTCCACTTCTTGAGCTGGTAGCCGGAAGGGAAGTGGAGGATGCCGCCGGTGAGGTCCAGGAGGGGCTCCTGAAGCTTTTTCTCCTCATAGAGCTTGGAGTTCTCTATGATGCGGTCCCTTTCACTCTGCTCGAAGTACTCTGAGATAATGGCGCTGGCCCCGCGGAAAAGTTCATCGGCCTCTTCCTCGGTGGCGGCGTTGATCTGGACTAGGGCCTGGGGGCGGGCCCACTGGTTGCTCTTATACACTACGCCGCTAGTGGCGTTCTGGGGATTGATGTTAACCAGCAGCAGGTTCCTGTGCATCTTGAACATGCTGTTGAAGCTTCCCGGAGGAACGTTGGAAACGTTGAACAGGGGCTCTCTCTGGGCCAGGTACGGGGTATCGTCCGCAAGGACTTCCCTTATGCTTGTTCCAAGATTGCCAACCCACTGCTCGCGTTCAATCACAACCAGCACTTCGCCGGCCTTGCCGCTGACGTTGGGGAGAAGATTGCGCCCGTTGTTGCTCTTGCAACCGGCGAGGGCGACCGCCGCGGCCACCAGGGCCATCAGTTTCATGTATTTCATAACAGTCCGAATAATCTTGCAAAATCGTTTCCAAAAGCGAGGAGCATGAGCCCCAGGAGAAGCACCATCCCAATTGTCTGCATCACAATCATGAACTTGTCCGACGGTTTCCGCCCTGTAAGAATTTCAAACAGGCAGAACACCATGTGGCCACCGTCCAGGCCGGGGATGGGAAGGAGGTTAAGCACCGCCAGCATGATGGACAGCATGGCCAGGATCACGAGGAACTGGTTCCAGTCCCAAACCGACGGGAATATCTGGCCGATAGCTATGAAGCTGCCCACGGATTTGTACGCGCCCGTGGACGGAGTCGCCACCAGCCTCAGGTCTTTCAGGTAGCCGGTGACGTTTTCCCAGGCCATTGCGGCGCCGGCAGGAATGCACGCAAGTCCTTTATAGGTACGATGCTCATAGTCTATTCCGGCAAGGTATACGCCCACCATTCCCAGTGAATCCACCTGCAGTGCACATGAAACGCTGTCAGAGCCACGCAGGACCGTCACTGGAACGCTTTCCCCGGGGTGGGCCCGCAGCACCTTCTGGACGTCCTGGAGGTACGGCGTCTCAAGCCCATCGGCCATAACTACGCGGTCTCCCTTCCGTAAAAAGGCGTTGGGGGACTCCGCCATGGTGGTATCTACCACGAAGGGAACGGCCAGGCCGAACATCCCGGCATCTTTGAGGACGCGTCCAATCATGCCCTGGTCGATGTAGATGTCCAGGGTGTCCGTACCGCGGAGGACGGTGGCCTTGCGGGTCTGTCGGCGGGCCAGATCGGCCTGGAGGGAGAAGAAGTCACGGGAGGGATGGCCGTCGAAACCAAGGATGCGGTCCCCGGTGCGGAAGCCCATTTCCTGGGCCAGTTCACTGGCATATACCGGCCTGTCCGAAGGGATGAAATCCTTACCCCAGATGCCCAGGATGAGGCTGAAGACAAGTATTGCCAGGATGAAGTTGTTGAGGACGCCGCCGTTCATGACAAGGAGCCTTTTCCAGGCCGCCTTTGAACGGAATTCCCAAGGCTGGGGGTCATGGGACAGGAAGTCCTTGTCCATGGACTCGTCTATCATTCCGGCTATCTTGCAGTAGCCGCCAAGGGGCAGCCAGCCTATGCCGTACTCCGTGTCTCCTTTCTTGAAAGAGAAGAGCTTGACTCCGCCTACGTCAAAAAAGAGGAAGAACTTCTCTACCTTTATCCCGAAAATGCGCGCCCAGAAGAAATGCCCCGCCTCATGTATAATAATAAGGAGGGACAGCGCAAGTATTACCTGTAAAGCCTTAAATAGTACTACCATAGTGACTGCGCCAGGGCAAACGCCTCTGAATTTGTGGAGAAAATGTCTTCCAGGGTAGGATTCTCCACAAATTTCACGCCATCCATTACACGGGAAACGGTTTTTGGAATGTCGTAGAACGCAATTTGGTCATGAAGGTATGCTGCCACGGCGGCTTCGTTGGCCGCATTCATGGCGCAGGGGATGTTTCCGCCCTTCTCAATGGCCTTGAAAGCAAGGCCAAGGCAGGGGAATTTTTCAAGGTCCGGCTCTTCGAAAGTGAGGGCGCTGAGCTTGCTGAAATCCAGCCTGGGGCCCTCCAGGGACAGCCTTTCAGGGTACGCCATGGCAAGCTGGATGGGAATTCTCATGTCCGGCAGCCCAAGCTGGGCTATTACGGCTCCGTCCTCAAACTCCACCATTGAGTGAATGACTGATTCCGGATGGACCACAACATGGATTGCAGAGGCGTCAACGCCAAACAGCCACTTGGCCTCGATAACCTCGAAGCCCTTGTTCATCATCGTGGCGGAGTCTATGGTGATCTTTGCCCCCATGCTCCAGTTGGGGTGCTTGAGGGCAAGCTCTTTCCCCGCTCCGGAAATCTTTTCTTTGGGCCATGTGCGGAAAGGCCCTCCGGATGCGGTGAGATGAATCTTTTTCACCTGATTCCCGCATGCTCCCAGAAGGCACTGGAAAATTGCCGAATGCTCAGAGTCTACGGGATAAATATGCGCACCGCAGCGTGCGGCGGTTGACATCACTATTGAGCCGGCCGCAACAAGTGTTTCCTTATTGGCAAGGGCAACAGTTTTTCCGGCCTCCAGGGCTGCCAGGGTGGGCCTGAGGCCGCTGAACCCTACCATTGCGGCAACCACAACATCGACCTCCGCGTCGCGAACCCATTCGCATGCGGCCTCTATTCCAAGGCGGACATCGTACTCCGCGGGAAGGGCGTCACGGACGTCGCGGTAGCGGTCCGGGTTGCAGATAACAACCCTTTTAACCTTGAACTCCAGCGCCTGCTGCACCAGCAGGGCGGCGTTGCTTCCTGCAGACAGCATGTAAACGCCGAAGCGGTCCGGATGCTGCCTTATCACGTCTAGCGTCTGAGTTCCTATTGACCCCGTAGAGCCCAGTATGGCAACCTGTTTCATCCTAGAACTTTATATACTGTGCCGGATCCACGGGAGCGCCTGCGTACCACAGTTCGAAGTGCAGGTGGTCTCCCTTGGTAAGTGATACTGACGATGCCAGCATGCCTATGGCCGTTCCGGCCTTCACCGCGTCCCCGCTCTTGCGGAGCAGCTTCTGGTTATTCTTGTATATGGAAACGATGTCTCCGGTATGCTGGATGGCGATGATGTATCCGGAATCGTCCTCCCATCCCGTGAAGATGACGGTGCCGTCAAGCACTGCCGATACGGTTGACCCTGCCGGCGCCGTAACGTCTATCCAGGGATGGATGGAGGCTTCGTACCCCTTGGAGACAACGCCCTTGATGGGGGTGAAGAAGGAAACCGCCTCAATTGGCAACCCCTTTTTCTGGGACGATGCCGATACGCCGAACTGCTCCTGCTCAACAACATCTGCCCTCAGGAGGGAGTCCCTGATTGCCAGAAAGGCGGAGTCCGAAGCCTGATGACGGGAGGCCCGGCTGCCAAGGATGAGGCTGTCCAGACGGATGGGATCTTCTCCGGAGACCACTCTTCGGAGATTCTCCGCATAAAGCTCCCACTGGAGGATACGTGTCTGGAGGGAATCTATCCTGAGGGAATTCTGGACGGCCTGCCTGCGGCTTCTGGCGTCCGGATATCCCGGAATGAACGTGCGTATAGGTGTGTAAGCTATTATGCAGAAAATAAGCACCAGGATAAGTATGCCCGTGGAAACGGCGGCCCAGATGAACTGGGGCTTGGTGAAGCGGATGCTCCACAGCCTCTCATGAGACTGGGCGTCTACCAGCGCCAGGCGGAAATTCCGGGTTTTCTTATCTTTCTTTTCCATAATAATTTCGTAACTTTGCGGCCTGTATGGACAGGTTCATAGGCATAGACTACGGAAAGGCAAGGACCGGGATTGCGGTAAGCGACCCTCTTGGCATCTTTGCCCAGGCCCTTGACACTGTTCATTCTACAAAGATAATAGAATATCTTCAAAATTACGCTCAAAAAGAGACAATCTGCGGCTTTGTGATAGGATATCCCGTGAATATGGACGGCCGTCCGTCGGAGGCCCAGGCGCACGTGGACGCCTTCCTGCCGCAGCTCAAGGCCGCTTTTCCCGGCATTCCTGTCACCCTGGAGGACGAGCGCTTCACCTCCGTCCTTGCCCACCGGGCAATGATAGACGGCGGTATGAAAGCCAGTCGCCGCAGGGACAAGACTGAAGTGGACCGCATAAGCGCCGCCATCATTCTCCAGAGCTACCTTGACCGCACCGCAAACACAAGATAAGATGATAAAGCCCATATACCTTTACGGAGCCGATGTTCTCCGCCGCACCGCAGAACCTGCAGACCTCAAGGACAAAGAGGGGATTGCAGCCCTGATCGAGGACCTGAAAGACACCCTCAGGGTGGCTGACGGCTGCGGCCTTGCCGCACCCCAGATTGGCGTGAGCAAGCGTGTGGTCATTGTGGACGGTGACGTTGTGTCGGACGTTTACGACTACCTGAAAGGCTTCCGCCGCACCCTCATCAACCCGGAAATCCTGGAAGAGAGTGACGAGAAGGTCACCTATTCGGAGGGCTGCCTTTCCATCCCCGGCATCTACTGCGACATAGTCCGCCCCAAGGTAATCACCGTGAAGTATTTTGACGAGGACCTGAAGGAAGTGACGGAGACATTCGACAACTTTGCCTCCCGCATGATCCAGCATGAACTCTCCCACCTTGATGGAGACCTCTTCACAGATCACGCCGCTCCCATCCGCCGCAAGATGATATCGTCAAAACTGCAGGGGATAGTCAAGGGGAAAGTGCATCCGCACTACAATTCCAAGCTTAAATAGCCCAGGTGTCTTTGAGAGCCTGCCAGTCGTAATAGGGGCCGCCTTCCATGTTCAGGAGGGTGGCTTCTCTTTCGTTAATGAAGAACTTCACCAGGATGTTGCCGGCCTTATTGCGGTAGAAAACGGCCTGGAGGTTGGCTGCGAAGGGGGTGTAGAGCCAGCCGGGCCACTCCATGGCCTCTTCCGCGGTAAGGCGTTCCGCAATGCCTTTGACGCCTATGAGTGCGGCGATGGCAAGGAGGTGATAGTCGTGTCCGAAGCGGAGGTCTGCGACGGTGGGGCCGCCGGCGATGGCTTCATCGGCCTTGGAGATGAAATCGTCCATAAACGCCTTCATTTCAGGGACGGCCATGCGGGAGTCTCCGAACTCTACGCTGTTGCACTGGCGGAGATAGAGGTCCAGTGAGTATATCTTGCTGCTGTACTCAAGGTCTTCCGGGGCGATGCAGCGGAGGAGGGAATCGTCAAGTTCGAAGGAGCCGCAGATGATGGCAATTTCCATTGCCCTGCGGGTCATTTTGTCAATTGAACCGACCACTTCATGCGCCTTGTCAATGTCAGTGAAGATGCGGGAGGCGAAGAACATGGTGTCGCGTACATGCGCGTTTCTGTATTCATTGATGATTTCGCGGGCTTCATGACGCTTTTCCCTGGTGTCTTCGCTGGAGAGATAATTCATGTACTCTTCTCCGGTGTCCCAGCTGATGTCAAGGTTGCTGTTATGGGAAAGCAGTTCGCCGGTGAAGGCGGCCATGCTCACTATGCAGCGGGGAACTACGCTTGATACGGCGCGCACCTTCTTGGCGCCGCTGAAGACACTGTTGTACTTATTGTACATTCTGTCTGCAATCTGCCTGTGCTCCTTTGCTCCAAGAGGGGTAAGGCGGCCGTCCATGTGGTTGTGAAGGCTTATGACCGTCTTTACGGTCTCATAGGCCTTCTCTCCTTCCTCAGTCAGGATGCCTGCCTCGTGCGCCTTCTCGAAGGAGTTGAGAACCTTTCCGTACGACGGACTCTCCCAGTTGCTCCTTGACCCGTGACGGCCGTAATGGCTTATGTAGAATGGCCTGTACCCTGCCGGAGCATGCGTCTCCGGAGTATGGAAGTATTCGTATGGATTGGTATTGACGCCAGTGCGGTTAAGGTTGCTTTCTATGCTGTCCGGAAGAGCTTGAAAGCTGCTGCGGGTTTTGGTCGCACAGCCACAAAACGTCATCGCTGCGATGACGGAAAGAATGAGTATTCTTTTCATGTTTTAAATTATACTTTACAGTATTGAGTTACACCTACAGGCCGCAAGATAACAAAAAAATTTGTTATTTTTGCAAAGAAAGCAGCTAAAGTGTTATGAAACGTCCTTTTTTGCGCCTTTTGCCCTTGTTTCTTGCCGCCTGCGCATGCACGAAAACTCCAGAAGAAAAAGAGTATGCTGAGGACGATTTCATCGATTATATCTCCGTTTCGGTGAATTCTCAGATCACTGAAGTTCAGCCCATGACGGGAATCGTCCTTTGGAGCGATTCCGGCTCCGTAAAGAAAGACTGGGTCACTATGGAGTATGCCTATATGCTCTACAACGATGTCTGCAAGGCCAAGGACTCCTTTGACTGGACTCCCATGGAAAATCTCCTTAGCAAGGCTGCCTCACGCGGGCACCAGGTGGTGGTACGCTTCAGGTATTCTTACCCCGGCAAGAGCTGCTCCGTTCCGGATTATATAAAGGAGCTTGACGACTATGAGGTCCTTTGGGCAAAGGCCGAGGGCAGGAATACTGAGTATCCTGACTGGCGTTGCTCAGAGCTTAAGCGTTTCCACAAGGAGTTTCACAAGAGATTCGCCGAGAAATATGACAAGGATCCGCGCCTTGCTTTTCTTGAGACAGGCTTTGGTCACTGGGCGGAGTATCATGTATATGACGGCAAGTTCATAGCGGGCCAGACTTTCCCTCCCAAAGATTTTCAGGCAGAGTTCATGAAGGGAATGGCGGAGTGGTTCAAGGAAACCACCTGGAGTATTTCCATAGACGCCGCAGACAACCAGTACGGTCCTTTCCAGAAGTATCCGGAACTGCTTGACCTTACCTTCGGCAACTTTGACGATTCCTTCATGTGCGAGGACCACGACAGTTACAACTACGATAGTTGGAAGTTCTTCGGTGAGAATCGTTACAAAAAGGCCCCTCTGGGAGGCGAATTCAGCTATTATTCCGATTATGACCAGAAGCACTGCCTTGACGCCGGCGGAATGTATGGCCGCAAGTTCGAGGACGAGGTGGCCAAGTTCCACATGACCTTCATTATAGGCAACGATCAGCCCGGCAAACAGACCGATGTCCGTATAAAAGAAGCTGCAATGTCGATGGGCTACCGCTTCCGGGTGGACGACTTTCGCGTGAAACCGGGTACCGGCGCTGCCGTAAAGATTTCCAACGTGGGTGTTGCTCCAATCTATCGTGATGCATTTGTGGCGGTGGACGGCAAGAGGGGAGAGTACTCCCTCAAGAACCTTATGCCGGGAGAAAGCAAGTGGATAAAAATAGACTCTCCCAAAATCTCGGAAGAGTCTGAACTTGCAATTGAATGCGATCACCTGGTTCCCGGCCAGGAAATCCAGTTCCAGGCTGGGGTTATTTAATCCGGTCTTTAAAATATTTCATGATGGTGTTGAACCAATTGGCCGGATAATCATGCGTCATCTCAGCGTAGAAGTGCATCTCCTTGTCTGTGCTTAGCAGATTCTTATAAGGAGCGATGTTGGTATGTGGCGGGCATGTCCTGTCCTGGAGGCCGCTTGTGGCATATACGGCACACGAGATTCTTGTAGCCAGATTCTTTGTATCGAAATATGAGAGGAATGCATACATTTCCTCATCGGTCATCGTTCCCTGCTTTTTCTTGGCCTCATTTCCCGGCCAGTAAGCAACCTTGAAATAATCGGGAAAATCTCCAAGGAAGGCCACATTAGGGGAGATTGCTGTGAACGGATAATCACTGAGTGCCGCCGCCGCATAGCAAAGTGCGCCTCCCTGGCTGGAACCCTCCGCGAAGAGGTTGTTCATGTCGCTGGTAGTGCGGGTGGCCATAAAACGGACTGCCTGAACACAGTCCATGAAGGCTCCGCGATAGTAGTAGCCGTCCTTGTCTCCGAAGTTGAACGTGAACCAGTCTCCGTAAATGTTCTCAAAGTCCCTGTCAATGCCGTCAGAGCGTTTTGACGCAGGACGATGATTGATATACTGACCTCGGTGAGACAGATAAAATTCAGCAAACTCACCGTATCCGGAAGGACAGTCAAGTTTTCCCGGATTGTTGAGAGTATCGTAGCCGTAGAAATGAATAAGAACCGGATGCTTCTTGCCGTCCTGCGGTTCCAGATAGTATCCCCGCACAATAACGGGTTCTCCGTCCAATCCGTCCGGGGCAGACTGCATCTCCACCAGATACACTTTACATGAGGAATTGCTCTTTTTGGTAACCTCCGTCAATGTTACGGTGGTTTCATCCAAAACAGGAAGCTGACCTTTGGCAGTATCCCAGAACCGGTCAAAATCCGCCTGCTTGTCCGGGGCGGAAACAATGTCCAGAGGAGATACTCCAAAATAGAAATTCCGAGCCGTCTTCTTGTTTACTTTGCAGTCAGCATTATAGATGCTGGGATCCAAATCCTGATCCGTGGTGAAAGGAATGTCAATACTGCCGTTGGCCGGTACCTTTACACTTTTCTCAAGAGTGGCGACAGGAACCTCCATGTCGGTAGCTATCTTGACAATTGCATTTGCATCGATGGATACCTTATTTGGATTCTCAATGTGAATGGTTATGGACGGGCGCTTTTCAAATACCCAGTTGTCGGTAACCGGGACCGATAAACTCAATGGTTTCAGGTCTGCCGGATTCTGCTCCTCGTTGTCATCAGGTGTACAACCGGCAATCAGTACGCTGCTAATGGCAAGAGTAGCAAGAATGGGATAAAATAGACCTTTTCTCATGATTCTATTCCCTTGAGAAGATAAGCACACAGCTGATAGCGGCTACCATACCAACAATCTGCGGGACTGTAGGAACGGCGGCATAAAGGATGAGGGAAATGACGCACATGATTACAGGGGCGCAGGCGTCTGCAAGGGGAGCGATGACCATGGCCTTTCCATAGCGGTTGGCATACACCAGCGTAAAGGCGCCAATGGCGTTGAGAATCTGTACGCCGAACACTTTCATGGGTTCACCCCAGCCGAAGGAGCACAGCGAAGCGTCACCCTTGCCCATGACCAGGGCCACAGGAATAAGGATTACGGCCGATATTGCCATATACACGAACACGCTTTCAGCATCCGGCGTGGAGTTGTTGGCAAGCTTCATGACGAAAGCCTGGATACCCCAGAATATGAACACTACGGACGCGTACAGAATCCAAATCCAGCTGCTGGCCGCGCCGCCCTCTGATTTATCAGGCAGGGCAAAGCACACCAGTGCTACAAAGGCAAGGACGATTCCCAGAATGCCCAGCCTGGACACCCTTTCCTTAAGGAATATTGCCGACAGGAGCACGGTGACGATAGGTGCCACTGAAATCATGGGCATCACCAGATATGCCGGAGCATAGTCCAGGGCAAGGAAAAGCACCAGCTGTCCGCCAGCACCCAGAAGCCCCACGCCCATGCTAAGGAGCGCCGGCTTCGAGCGTACATCCAGCTTGAATTTGATATTCACAAGTGCCAGCAGGGCGCAGGGGACCATGCTCAGCGCCCACATCACATACACCAATGTCTTAGGGAGCGTTGTCTGGTCGCTGAAAGCGCCCCAGATGCCCCAGGTTACCATAGTAATTATGGCATACAGTAACCAATTATGTTTCTTTTCAGTCATATTACTTAACAAAAGATGCAATCAACTGACCCCACTCTGCATTCTCTCTGATTCCAGTAAACTTGTCACTTCCCGGCCCCCAGGCATACACGGGAACCGCTATGCCGTTATGGGACTCGTTGGCGAAGTGGACGCCAATGCGGCCTTCCTCGAGATTGCCGTCTTGGAGGGTGAGGGCTCCGGTGTTATGGTCTGCGGTAACAATCACAAGGGTGTGGCCGTCCTTTGCCGCCCATTCAAGGACATCGCCTATAGTGCGGTCAAAGTCCAGGAGTTCTTCCATGGCCTTTTCAATGTCATTACCGTGCAGCCAGTCATCAATGCATGAGCCTTCAAGCATCATCACAAAACCTTTGTCTCCGCTTCCCTTGGACAGGAGGTCAAGACCGCGTGCAACGGTGTGGCGGTAAAGGTCTCCGCGTTCCATGGCAACGGGAAGGTTGTCCGGAGCAAGGATTCCTATTACCGGAAGGTCCGCAGCCATGAGCTCGTCTTCAGTGAGCGCCACGTTGTAGCCGGCAGCGGCCATTTCCTTTATGATATTGCGTCCGTCGGTACGTTTGACATCTGTGAACCAGTCCGTACCACCGCCGGAGAGATAGTCAACTCCGCATTCCAGATAGTCTGCAATGAGGTCTTCCTGGTTGTAGCGTTCCTCGTTGTGGCAGCAGAAGTCGCAGGGCGTGGCATCGGCAAAATGGCAGGTGACGGCAACGCCGGTTTTTTTGCCAAGCTGCTGCGCCTTGACCAGCACAGAAGGAAGGTCCGTTCCGTCCGGGGTTACGCCGACGTGGCTCTCAGCTGTTTTGACGCCGGCGGCAAGGGCTGTTCCGCCAGCCCCGGAATCCGTGATGAGATAGTCAGTGCAGTATGTTCTGGAAAGGCCAACGTAGGGGAAGTTATCGAAGTTAAGCTTTCCTTTGTTCAGGACCCATGCGCAACTCACCTGTTCCAGCCCCATGCCGTCGCCAATCATGAGGATAACGTTCTTGACCTCGCTGGTGACAGGCGGCATCTGGACATTTACAATGTCGTATGTATATGGCGTCTGGTAGTACTGAAGGACAATCTCCTTCTCCTTACAGGCAGTCAATAAGGCAATGGCCGATAAGACGACGATCGATTTTCTCATATTCGTCTAATTGGCTGGGACGTCTTCCAGCATGGCGGCGCGGAATGTCTCGATGGCACTGTCGTCAATACCTATCTCGTTGAAGTATTTCTGTACGCACGTCTGGAACTCGTCATAGGAGCCGTCTTCATGCTTACCGTAATTCCAAAGGAACATGGCAGCGCCATCGTAGTCCACACCGAGGAGGCGGGTCATCTGGGTCTTTTCGCCTTCAGATACGCTGTAACCAGCAGGCGCGAATTGGGTAATCTCATATTCTTTGGAGATATCGCCTTCATTTACACCCAGGATGCCAAGCAGTAGCAGTGATATCGTCCCGGTACGGTCACGTCCAAGGGAGCAGTGATAATAGACCGGCTCATCGTTGGCAATGCAGTTGAAGATAAAGGCTATGCACTGGCGGGTCTTTTCCTTGTCATCGCGAAGCATCTGCGTGTAACCCTCTTCGATGCACGGGGCGAGGAACGTGTATTTGGAATCGGCATTGGGATAACCGTCCATGGCGCTGTGATCCAGATATTCCTGGCTTCCGCTGGTAGTGTGGCCGCGCAAATCCAGTTGGGCGCGGATCCCTTCTCCAAGAACATCCTTGATTCCGGCAGAAGTAAGGGTGCTCTCCTGTAAACGTCCGCCGCGGTATATCTTGCGGTATTTGATCATCTTCTTACCATCCTTTGTCTTCCATCCACCAAGGTCACGAACGTTGCGCACCCTTGCTTTGAAAGTTAGCTGGTGCAGGTGTCCGTAGGTGGTAAAGTGTCCGCTTTTGACCACGGTTCCGCCATTCTTTACCTGATATGTATAGCTGGCATTTGGACGCAGGTTGGTAATCTCCCAATAACCATCTTCTGTTGTACCGATGTTCTTGGTATAGCTCCAGTCTCCTTCCGAAAGGGTGCCGGTATAAACATCAGTCTTGTTTCCCTCGAAACGGATAGTATAAGTGGAAGGGATGTCGGAAACACCGGGAGAAACCTGATCTTTATATATACCGTTATTTCCACGCTTTATTGCCGAATAACTGTAGTCCCTCTCCGGATAATCCACTGTGGTAATAAACGTTTCGACAAGCTGATTGGTGGCCAGGATGTTGTCTCCGTCCTGAATCTCGGGAGCGAGTTCATCGGCCGGATCTACCTCTACGGGATTGGTGTTCTGCCCATTGTCGCCATTCTGGTTTTCCGCATTGTTTGGCGTGCAGAGAACCATGACAGGGATCAGCAGGGAAATGAAAAGTAAACGTGTTTTCATATTTTCAAGGTGCTTGATTAATCTGTAATGATGGCATCGTCAAGGCCGGTGAACTGGTACTTGTACAGTCTGGAGGGGTTAGTATCAGTGTCGCATCCCACCCATATGCAACTATGTTCATGGTCGACATAAATGGACTCAGCATTTTCAACTACCTGAACAGAATAAGTGCACAGCAGGGTCTCTCCGTCTCCGGTAAGAGCATAAATCTTACGGTAGTTGGAGTCGCTTACCCACAGCCAGTCTGTGAGCGGATCGTAGCACAGGCCTCCTACTTCTCCTATTGTGGAGTGCAGCGCATTCAGGGACTTCATTCCGTCAATCACGTTGTACGTCCCATAGTCGGTTTTGTAGGAAGTGGCATCCTTGGCAATAGTGAACAGGTTGGCTCCGGTCTGTGTGCCGCAGTACAGTTTGCCGTCTTTGTACCAGGTAATGCCTTCCATTCCGGAATTGCTGTACTTTCGGCCTTCTTCAATCTTGAGGACCGTCTCCATCTTTTTATAGTCGGGAGCTTTGACGCGACCGACTGCACAGGGCTCCTGTGCCACATATATGTCTTTGGTCTCGGGATCCATAGTGAGACCTTCAGTGTCTCCGCCAATGGACCATTTGTCTATTATGGTACCGTCAAAAGCAATCTTGGCCAGTTCTCCGCCGTCTCCGCAGCCCCAAAGGAATGTACCATCGGCGCTCATGACAAGTCCGGAAAGTTCGTTCAGTTTTACATCATATACGGTGTACTTCCCGATTACCGGCATTTTGGGCTTGGGACCATTGTAAGCAACCAGTTTGCCGGTTATGTCTCCGAGGTCCGTTTTCGTTCCTGATTTTAACTTGGGTTGGCCGGTTACGGTATAAATAGCAGTCCAGTTATCGTTCTTGCCAATGTAAATTGAATAGTCGCCCTTGAAATTCACACCGCCGGGGAATACCATGGTTACAGCGCCGTTCTCGATGGGTGCATAGCGGAAAGGATAACCGTCGTTCGTTGCGGGATAAATATTCGTCTCACGGGTGGAATACTCGATGATAAAAGTCTTTGGATTGATAGCTGGACGATTCACTCCGCCAATCGCAATGGTGTCATAATCACCACTTACCTTGAAAGTGAGTATTGCTGAGGCATCGGCAAACGTAAAGGTGTCTCCCTGAAGATATGCGGCTGCAACGGGAGTAAGGAAATCAGCTATTTCCGTAGTATAATCCATCAGATTATCGTTGTCCCGCTTTGCTGCAGCGGCCGGATAAACGGCATACAGGCCATCCGGGGCGGCATAATACTCTGTCACCTCGTCCAGATAAACGCTGGCGGTCTTGCCATCGGCGGAAATCTCCGAATCCTTCAAAGTGATGGTCTGTGCCTTTGGCCCAAAAGAACCATGGACATAAATCTGGTCTCCTGTTTCCCACTTATCTTTGAAAGGAGAAGCCACAAACAAATAGTTGCCTGGTTTAAGCGAAGGTTTGGTGTCATCTTCTATCGGCTCTGTCGTATTCTGGGGTGTGCAGGAATAACCGCAGGAAAGGGTGAAAAACGCTGCAACTGCAAAAAAGAAGGGAAGGAAAGAATTTCTCATATTCTAGTCTAGAGTAAAGTATAGGAGGTCTCCACGGACCCGTCCGCGGCCACTACAAAAAATACAGGGGTAATCTTTGGATCGAATACTGCCGATGCCTGAGGATCGGAGATGTATTCCCATCCGGGGACCGTGGGCTCCTGGCCATAGCCGAAGCAAACTGCTATGCGGCGCACATCGGCCCATTCCGGCTGGGCAGATAGTTTTGTAAGGGCTTCACGGCATGTAGGGCAGCCGGTATCTAGGACCAGTACAAGGGTGCGTTCATGGATAACACATCCTGGTACTGTGGCTTTTAAGCCCTTTTGGTTGAACTGAATCCATTCCCGCTTGCGCTGGAAAGATTCCAGGGATGATGAAGATATGATGCCGTCAGCAGCCATCCGGTCTACAGCCTTGGAATACAGGGTGGCGTTTCGGCATGGGGATAGAATATTGTAGAATGCGCCGTCTATCCATTCGGAATAGACATAATAGGCAACCTCGTCATCTTTGAGGCGGTTGAAAAGGATGTCGATGGCGGCCAGAGCATCGACTTCCGGTGCCCGGACAGCTTTCTCGGCGAATTGTGCCATGCGGTCTTCTGACACCCGGATGTCTTTTTCCAGCAGGGGAATGTCGTTCCAAAACGAACGCACAGGGTTCTCATTGCACCCCAACAGGAATGCAAACATGAGAATCACTGTCCCCAGACGCTTCATTTACTTGATTTCGAATAGTTTGTTCAAACCCGTCTCAGAATCGAATACGCCTTCGTTGGCAAGTGCAATACTGTATTCCGGACGCGTGGGGAGCAGCGGGTCCGAAAGCTGAAGGTAGAGCGCACCTTTGGCCGATGTGGGCGTAAACTTGGTCTTGACCACATGGAACCCGGTGTGCCAGGTGCGGGGATCAGAACCAAGCATGAATTCCTGTTTTGAACCGTTGGATGCAATCCACACCAGTTTGGCTTCGCGAGGATTCATGGGAGCGGCATATCCGGTATTGTAGAAACGAAGGGTTACGTCACATGATTTGTCGGCGGCGAAGTCTTCTGAGTAGAAGAGGTCCTGCATTACCAGGCGATATCCCAGGCGGTCTACAATAGTGTCCAGGCACTTGCCCTTTTGCCATACTTTGATGACACTGGTATTGTAGTCATTGTTAAGATAAGTCCAGTGATAGTCTTCCATATCCTTCTGGGAAGCAGTGCATGTGCAATAATCAGATACTCCGCATGTTTCTCCGCCCATAAGTGTATAACGGGTATCTCCCTTCCAGAATTCACGGTCATTGGCAACGTTGTCAAAGGTGCCGGAATCGGTCTCGGATTTTCCGAAGCAGTCATTGTGGCCGCCAATACGGGACTTGATGCTGCCGTCATGAGCTGTAGCGGCAGTCAGGGTATCCTTGACGGTGAGTTTATACATGCTCATCTTAAACTGGGGAGTGCGTACTTGAATCTGACGGGACTCGGGTATGGCGTCAAGCAGGGCCTCTGCTATTTGCTTGCGGGTTTGGGTAGAGCTTAAGTTAGTGGAACTGTGCCATTCTCCCCAAGGGCCTATGAAGCCGGCCTGGAGCACAAATATTACATCGGCGTTTTTGATCAGGTAAGGTTTTAGCTGCTGAATGTGCTGGAGAACGACTTCGGCCTTGGGGTCCATAGGCTGGTCGCTGCTGTCATTCTTATATGCAAAACGTAAAACACATTTGGCACCTCCCTCGCGCAATGCGTCCATACAACTCTGAAACTTGTCTAGATATGACTGTGAGATTGTACAGTTGTCCGGATCCATGAAATCCTTAAGATAGAATCCCGTGTACCAGAGTGTGAAGCCCTGCAGACGTGCTGCCTTAACCTCTGACACGCTTAATGCCGAAGTGTTCGTGAAAAAGTCTGATGCCTGACGGTAAAATCCTCTTTCCGGATTGGTAATGTGGCTGCTGGCTTCTGTGAAACTAACCTTGACACCTTCCAAATCTTCATGGGGATCGATGGGAACAGTACTGCCGGACCCCTCTTGAGGGAGGACTGAAAAAGTAACCTGGGTTGAGGCTTCCGAATAGTATTCGTCCTCCTCTTGAGTAAAAGTAAGGGTTACAGGCGTTTCTACATCCGGACTACCGGTTGTTACCTTGTATTGCCTCCGGCCGTTGAGGACGATAGATGCCACTGCGGGAGAACTGGATACGAAATTGATGTATCCGTCCGATGGGGAACTGGCTTTAAGCGTAAAAGAAGTAAAGGGTTGAACCTTTTCAGAAGGAAGTCCGCTAATGACAAGGGACGGGGACTCAATCTCCGGTTCTTCTCCTACGGGATTGATTACATAGATGTCGCAGGACAGAAACATGGAGAAGCCTGCAAGGCAAGTAAGTAAGCGTTTCATTAAAGTTCGAATGTATGCAGTTTATTGAATCCGGTCTCTTCATCCCACACCTCTTCATTTGCCAGGCGTATGGAGTATAGAGGATTGGTGCGATAATCAGGGTCGGGAAGGTTTAACCAAAGCGTGCATGAACCGGATATACCGGACGGGAGTTCTATACTCTGGTCAATAACGGTAGTGTTTCCGCCCATCCAGTATCTGGGGTCTGATTCAAGGGGCCAGGACGATAAAACTTCGCCTTGATCGTCAGTAAGGACCAGTTCTGCGTCCCTGGGGTTCATGACAGAGGCAAAACCCGCATTGTTTATGTACAGGACAGCCCGCATGGAATCGCCGGCGGATGGATTTTGTGTGAAATAGCCTTTTGTCAGGACAAAGCGGTATCCCAGACGGAGCCGGATTTCATTCAGGCATGAATTCTTGGACCAGTAATTGAGGACATTGGGGTCGAAAGATGAATTCAGGTATGAATAATGCTGGTCTTCCATTGTCTTTATGGCGTTGTCGCACTTACAATAAGTGGACATGGCGCATGTCTCACCACCAATAATAACGTACTTGCTTTCCGCGCTCCAATACTCGCGATCTGTCTTGGAACGGAGAGTGCCCTGGTCAGTGGCGTCGGCAAGGAAGCAGTCGTCATGTCCGGCCAGGCGAGCCTTTGTTGTGGGCGTGTGCGCTTCTGCGCGTGTTATGGTGTCGGCAATTGAATAGCCGTACATAGTCATTTTTGCTGCCGGAGTACGCAGTTCCAGCTGTCTTGTTGCCGGGAGGGCGTCCAGCAATGCGTCTGTGACGCGTTTTCTGGGGAGATATTCTTCGTATGTGGTGGGGCTGGCGGGGAAGGCCGTTGTATAATGCCATTCACCCCAGCATCCTATAAAGCCTGCCTGCATTACGTAAATAACATCAGCGTATTCCTGCAGGATGGGCTTGAGTTGGGCGATGTGACGGAGAACCTGCTCCTCGTTTGTGTCAAACGGAGCGTCGTTCTCCGGGTGTTTCAAGTCTTTAATATCATTTGAATATCCGAAGCGAAGGATGCACTTTGCGCCTGTTCCGCGGTATGCCTGAAGACTCTTGCGGATGAGTGCCAGGTAGGCTTCGGAAATGTCAGATTCGAAGAAGGGTTTGAGCCAGCATTCAAGCATATAAAGGCTTCTGCCCATCTTGCGGTTAGATTTGAGTACGCTGGAAGAGACCGCGGCGCCATCTTCGGACTCAAAACTGGTGCCGGAATATAGACCTCTCTCTGGATTGGGGAAATTCTCATCCGTAGAAGTATATGTAACCTTTTGCAGGCCGGGATAAGAATCATCATTCTCTGTACATGCGCAGAGCAGGATGAAAACGAATCCGAACAGTAAACAGTGCCTCTTCATACTCAAATCAAGTTAAAAAAGAGCCAGGCCTGGTTAAGGCCTGACTCTAAAGAAATAAAAATTAGTTGTTGAAATTAACTTTCACCAGAGGAGCGTGGCCGTTGGGGTTCTCTTCAGTAACTTCGCCTGCAGGGAGGGCGCCGGTGGCATCCCAACCATTGACAGTGCAGAGGATACCCATGTTGAACTCCTTGGCAATCTTGCCGTCAGGATAAAGTTCGCGGGTGATTCTGAATTCCCAGACTTTCTTGTCGCCCTTACCCTCGATGAAGTTGGTAAGGCCTTCAACCTCTGTCCAGGTCCAGCCGTCAGCATTGACGTCGCCGCCCCAGATGCCAATGAAAGGATCATAGTCGCAGACCTCGCCACCGTCAATGATGGAGCCTTCGATAAGAACATCGATGCAAGGAGTTTCACCCTGGAGCCACTGGCCGGTGTAACCACCGGTTGCGGTGTTGTTGTCACCATCGAGGCAGAAGTCAATGTGAGCCATGGTCACTTCACCGTCATATGCGGAGTAATCCATCTCGATGTAAACATACACATAATACTTGTCAGCATAAATCTTTGCAAGTTTCATGTCCGGCTTGGGATGTCCGGCGGGGCATTTAAGCTCCTGAACTTTGGTTGCATCAAGTTTGGCCCAGTCAGAGAAGTCGCCATCAATCTTGATGGGAGCATTGTACTTTGATTTGCCACCACCATTTCCGGATCCTTCATCATCGGGCTTGTCGCATGCGACAAGCATTACGGCTGCCATAGCCACGAGTGCGAATAACTTTTTCATAGTTTTTAAAGATTTTGTGTTAAAAAAGTGATAAAAAGGTTTTTGAATATAGTCTGATTTATTATCTTGGATTCTGATTGATTCCGCTGGCGTTGATTTCATCCAGAGGGATCAGAAGGGCAATCCTGGGATCTGTCCACTTGATCTCACCGAACTCATGGAAACCCACGAAGCGACGGTCCATATTCTTGCGGTTGCGGAAAACGTCGAAATAGCGCAGGCCCTCGAAGCAGAATTCCATGCGGCGCTCATCCAGAACCACGTCCAGAATAGTGTTATAACCGCGTGCCTGATAGTTGCCAAGAGTCATTTCTGCATCTCCGGTAAGGCCGGCGCGGTTGCGGATGATATTTACATCATCAAGGGCATCCTGGTCTCTTCCGCCAACCTTTGCAAGAGCCTCGGCACGGTTCAGGACCACCTCACCCCAGCGAAGCAGGGCGGGGGAAGTAAGATTTGACTTGCCTTCCTGGCCGTTGAATTTGGTATTGTAGTAAATGGGGAAGTTACCACCGTTGGAGCGTACCTTTCCATCAGGACGAACATAGACGCGTTTCTGCTGGGAAGCACCTTCTCCGTTGGAGATGAAATTGTTGTCATCTACGATATACTGGGTATATCCGTTTACGATGGTAGGAACAGCCTTGTATGTTTTCTTTGAAGAACCAATCTTGTACTGGAATGAAACAGAACCGTCAGCTGCTGCAGTAAGGCCGTGGACAATTCCACAGGAGCAATAGGTGTTCTTGTCGTCTGTCTTGATAGGAAAGGTGACCATCAGTTTATCGCCTTCTTCAAGAACAGGTACAAAATAGGCTTTGAAACGCTTGTCCTGGGGGTACCGCTGGAAAAGATCAATGAGTTCCTCACTCCAGTAATGTTCTCCCCAACCGGAATCACCGTTAAAACGTTTGAAGTCAGAATCGTCATAATACATGGATCCGATGGCGGACTGAGGGTGCTCTGACACAAACCAGTCGGTGACGTTTGGCCTGATGCAGAAGATGGTCTCATTGACATCGTAGGTCTTTGTGGGATACTCCTCGTAATCATATCCTACGGTTACGGAAGAGGGAGCGTGCGCCATCAGTTCGTCGCAAACCTGAATGCATTTCTGATTCTCTTCCATATAGAGATAAACGCGAGCAAGCAGTGCCCTGGCGGCATCGGCGGTAGCATAAACGCAGGAATTGCGGTTGACGTTGTCATCCATGTATTTAATGGCATCTTCGAGATCTTCCGTAATGTGCTTGTAAATGTCACCGATAGAGGCGCGGGTGGTAGGGGCAGAATAGCTGTCCATTCCCCTGTGCTCGGGAACGCCCTCTGCTTCAGGATGGTCTTTCCAATATACATAAGGCATTGCAAACAGAGTGACCATATGGAAATGACCTAACGCACGAAGGAAATAGTTCTCGCCAAGCACGTGGTTGGTTTCCGTGTGCTTTTCAACAGGATCCGGGACTATGAGGGCGATGTTGGAGTTCGCCGCATAGATAATCTTGTAAGCAAGCCACCAGGTATAGTAGATATTCTCTTCTGTGGGGACTTCCTTATAATCATAAGGATGGACAAAAGGGTCTGAGGTAACACCGGAGATGGTGACGTTGTCACCGCGGAGCTCTGTAAGCTGATAATAATGGCGCAGATACTGGTTACGGCCATTGGGATAATCTGAGCTTTCTCCCTTGTATGCCAGAGCGTCCTTAAACAGGGCGTAAATACCATTTGTGGTATACACAGACGCTGAGGGATTGTCTGCAAGCTGGGACGACGTCATGGTATCCGAGGAATAGAAATCCATGTTGCAGGAGACCATGAGCAAAACGGCAAAAGCAAATGCAAATATCTTCTTCATAATACTTCTCATTTAGAATTTGAGATCGATACCCAGAACTACAGACATAGGCACCGGATAATTGCTAGAATACAAGCCGGCGTGGTGGTATGTGTCGGAATCCATACCTACCTCAGGGTCCATGCCGGAGAAGCGGGAGAGGGTGAGAACGTTGTCCGCCGAGATATAAACGCGTGCATCGCTCATGCCATACTTCTGGAAAAGTTTCGCAGGTAAGTTGTAAGCGAGTGTGACATTTCTCATACGGAAGAAACTGCCATCTTCCAGGTAACGTGAAGAAGCCTTGTTGGAGCCATCGTTGCGGGCGAGTTTGGGCTCCGGGTGTGTGGCTTTTGCCCAGGTGCTCTCATCATTCGGATCCCATCTTACCCAGCCAAGTCCATTATTAAGGGACATCTGGTTGAGGTTGGTGTAGGTGCCGTCTGCATCCATGGTTTCACGGGTCTTGTTGTAAATCTTGTTACCCACCATGAAACTGCCGGTCATGTTGAGAGTAAAGCTCTTCCAGTGCATGCCCATGTTGAGACCGCCGCTGAACAGAGGGGAAGCGCTTCCCACAATCTCCCAAGTGGCGTCGGAGTAATTGTTGGTGGAACCGGTCTTTTCATAACCGATGACATGTCCGTTCTCGTCCTTGATTTCCTTGGCCACCTCCCAGGTGGGAAGGCCATGGCGGACCTCAACCATCTCATAATCTTCGTTCTCTTCCAGCACGGGATCTGTAGTGGTGACGCCTTCCCATTTGGGCATGTACCATGAATAGACGTCTTGACCCACGCGTAGAATCTGTGAAACTTCGCTCTTGCTCATAACCATGTCGTCACCGTTCGGGAGTTCAAGCACGGTATTCTTGTTGAAACCGATGTTGATTCCGAAAGTGATTCCGAAGTCTTTCTTATTAACGATTGCGCCGTCTGCTGCAAGTTCCACACCCATGTTGCGGACCTTACCGATGTTTTCGAACCTTCCGAAGAAACCTGATGAAGGGGATTTGGGCGCTTCAAGGAGAATCTTGTCGTTAATGGTATGATAGAGGTCCATAGTGAGATTCCAATTGTTCTCAAGAGTAGCGTCAACACCAAGGCTGGCCATGTATGATTCTTCCCAGCCAAGTTCAAAGTTGGCCTGGCGCTGAAGGACCGCGGCACTGTTGCCGTTGTACTTGGCGCTCAGTGAGAAGGTGTCCTGATACTGGAAAGCAGGAATATTGTCGTTACCGGTCTTACCATATCCGCCGCGGACTTTGAGGAAGGTGACGTTGGGCATTTCCTTCATGAAATCTTCCTTGGAGGCGATCCAGGCAGCGGAGAATCCGGGGAACCATCCACCGCGGTTGTTGGGACCGAACTTGTAGCTCTCATCGTAACGGAGGGAAGCGGTGGCCACATATTTGCCGAGGTAAGAGTACTGAGCCTGGCTTAATACAGCCCAGCTGCGTGTGTTATAGTCAGCACCTGTGACTGTACTGATGTCAACGCAATTGGAGAGTGAACGCTGGCCTTCCGGGAAGTTGGCGCCTGCAGCACCCATACTGCGAACATAACCTTCACCATATTCCCAGCCTACAATAGCGTTAACGTCGTGGTCTCCAAAGGTCTTGTAGAACTTGGCAAGGTTTGTGGTGCCCCAGCCGGTATATTCGCTGTTGCTGTTGTCAAGTTCACCCTTCTTCCCTTGTCCATCATACGTGCGGCGATCTACCATTGACTCCCAGATTGACCAGGAAGTGTCATAACGATTGATGGAAGTGAGGGTGAACCAGTCGGTAACGTTCCATGCCAGCTGCAGGTCTCCGGTCAGGCTTTCGCCGTGTCCCTTGGAATAGTTATACTGCTCACTGTGAAGGACATTGGACGGGTTCTGTGTATACCATTTGAGTCCCATGCCCTCAGGGCCCAGGCCGTTGAGGCCATAGTCGCTACGGGGAGCCTTATCTGTGGTAATGTAGATATACTCATTTGACCAGGACCCGTCTTCGTTAATCTTATAGGGGATATCCCAAGGCATTGCGTAATAGGAGTACTCCAACAAACGCCAGGAAGAGGTGCCCTGGTCGTATGACTTGGAATAGTTGACACGCAGGCTCATGGTAAGCCTGTCAGTGATAGGAGCAGACAGGTTGAGGCGTGCAGAATTACGCTTGTAATTGGTGTTGATGAGAGTACCTTTCTCATTGTAGTGATCCATGCTCACGTAGTAGTTGACCTTGCCGGCCTTGCCTGATACGGAGGCATAGTAATTCTGGACATTTCCAAGCTTGAAGCAATTGTTCATCCAGTCGAAATAATTATCCAGAAGGTATTCAGGATACATATCTTCACCAACCACATCGGAGAACATGCCTCTTTCAAACCAGTACATCTCCTTGGTGGTCATTGGATGGAAGTGTCCCGTAAGGGCCTTCTTAATACCGCCGCTGCCTTTGAATTCAACCGTGGTCTTGTCCTGATTGCCGTTCTTGGTGGTAACGACAATGACACCGCCTGATGCGGCTGCACCGTAAAGTGCTGTTGCTGAAGCATCCTTAAGGACGGTGAGGGTTTCGATATCGTTGGGGTTGAAGCTGCCGCCGGCAACACCGTCCACAACGTAAAGAGGACCGGCGCCTGCGGTGATGGAACCGGTACCGCGGATACGGATATCGGCATTTGCACCAGGCTGGCCGGAGGAGTTCATGACCACGACACCGGCTACTTTACCCTGAAGCATGTTGCCGACGTCCTGGCTGGCCACGTCACGAAGCTTTTCGCCACTCATGGAGACCACAGAGCTGGAGAGTTCGGCTTTTTTCTGGGTTGTGTAACCAAGAACGACAACCTCATCCAGAGCCTGGGAGTCGGGGCTAAGGGAAACGTTGATGGTTGTGCGGCCATCAATGGATTCCGTCACGCTGACATAACCCAGTGAAGAGAAGGTTAAAGTGGCATTCTTGGGTGCCTGGATAACGTAGTTGCCTTCGTAATCGGTAATGGTACCGCTACCGTCGGGGAGCAAAACGCCCGCGCCGATGAGCGGTTGGCCGTCGGAGGCATCCAGGACCTGGCCAGAGATAGTAATTTTCTGGGCGGATGCAGGAATTGCAATCAAAGTGGCTGCAAATACTGCAAGCAGGCAGGAATAGATTTTTCTCATGGTTAGACCAATTGGTTATTTATAAAAAGATGCAATAATAATAAGATTCGTTTCAATAAGATTATAGCAAATCATTAAGTCCTATGAGGTTGAATGCGCGGAAGTACTTGTCCATATCCCTTTCAATGCGGCCAAGGACAATCTCCTCTGCGTCCACGCCAAGGCGCTGGAGGTTTGCGTAAAGGGTTCCGCGTGCTGCAAGCGGTTTGGGCTGCTGCCATATGTAGCGGCAGCAGGTGGCTACAATCCAATCCTGACGTTCCGGGGTGAGCTCATACAGATCCTTGCCCTTTTCGTCCTCGTGGAGCCATTTTTCCCAGCGGTGGCTTTCGTGAACAGCCTCCAGAAGGGTGTCTTTCATATTTGAAGGAACGGCGATGTGTCCTTCTGCATAGTGCTTCTTTTCAAGCTGCTCCAGCTCACAGAGTGCGCGGTATTCGCCGATTGTGAATTCAGGGCCTACGTTGGCTGCACCCATGCCGCAGAGAGGATACTCCTCAGGGTTGGCGACATCGTCTGTGTAATGACCTTTAATGTAGCTGCCAAGAGGACGTACCTTGGAGGTGAGTTTCTTGGCGACGGAACCGTCGAATATCGTAGTATCCAGGTCTGTGCCCACTTTACCCACGATGAAGCAAGGCCAGACATCTTCCAGACCAACACTCTTCAGTCCTGCTTTCAGGTCACTGATGAAAGTGTCGAATGTGGTTTCGTCTGCAAGGCCGCCGTGGACCTCTTCCGTGCCCACCTCATAGGAGATGGCGGGAAGGCCGTGGGCTTTTCGGAACTTTTCCGTGTGCTCGATGAGTTCTACGGTGCGTTTTGCTACCAGGTGAATGTCGATGATCTCTCCCTTGGGGACGTTGATGTCTACGGTGGGGTCGACATGGATAAGGTCATATCCGGCCAGGACTGCGGCCTCGAAGGATTTCTTCACGCCATCCATGGCGTCCTTAACGGACCATTTCTCCGTCCTCTGCTTGTCCTTGAGCCAGGGACCGCCGTGGTCTATGGCAATGATGACGGGGCCGGTGAAGTTGACCCTTTCCGTTTCAAAACGGACCAGGCGGCAGAACTGCTCCTGGGTCATGCCGGTATAACCGCCGTCGCAGTCAACCTGGTTGAGGGTGGCTGCGAAATAGATGGGGGCGTTGTTGCGCTTTGCTGCGCGAAGGGATGCACGGATGACGGTAGGGGAGTTGGGGCATGCCGCGAAAATGGTGCGGGGAATGCCTGTCTCTTTCTGAAGTTGGTCAATGCGGTGAAGCAGTTGTTCTGTCTTTGCCATAATAATTAATATAAGGTTACGCCCTCTACCACGCGGGAAATGTTTCCGCTCACGGAAGGGCTGTCCGGGCAGAGCCCGCGTTCAATCGATTTGAAGCATCCCAGCATCTGGCCTACGAATACGTATGAAACGCAGCCGTAGCATACGGGAAGCTCGAGAGGAAGGCCAATCTCTATGCAGAGGTTGTAGCAGGAAGGGTCGATGTCCGGCTTGCTGAAGCAGACAATAACTGAAGCCTTCACGTTGTTGTTGGATTTTACCTGCTTGATGAGGTCCTTCTCATAGCGCTGGACGTCCGGGTTGGGGGAGACCAGATATACCATGAGGGACTGCGGGTTCACCAGGGCTTTGGGGCCGTGGCGGAAACCAAGGAAGGAATCGTATGCGCACATGACCTCTCCGTCCGTGAGTTCCTGGAGTTTGAGGCGGCATTCCTCAGCAACGCCCTTCATGGGGCCGGAGCCAAGGAATATGGCGCGCTTGAAATCAAGGTTGGCTATACCCTTGATGGCTTCTTCATACTTATCCATGGCTGCCTTAACCTTTGAGGCAAGGAGTTCGATATGGACCTTCTGATCCTCAATCTTGTCTATGTTGGCAATGAGAGAGCATGCCAGAAGCATGGTAGAGTAGCTGCTGGTCATGGCAAGGGAGACGTCGTTGGTCTCCGGAGGAAGCAGGACCGTAAGTATGTTGGAGGCCTTGGTGAGGGCCATCTCTCCTTCTGCGTTGCAGGTGATGAAAATGTGGGCTATGCTGCCGGCGGTCTTGTTGACTGCCTTTACGGCGCCCAGGCTTTCCGGTGAATTGCCGGAACGGCCGAAGGAAACAAGGAGGACCTTGCTGTCCTTGTTGAAATACATGTACGGAGTTGTGATGATATCCGTAGTTGCAATGGCTTTGGCACCCCTGAAAGGAGTGTCGTGAAGAGCTGTCTGAAGGGCGTCGCCAATGTATGCCGATGTGCCGGCGCCGGTGAGAACAATCTCATACCCAAGTGCAAGCCACTTGTCCGTGAAACTCTTAATCTCCTCTTTGCGGGATGCAATAATCTGATACGCTTCAAGCCAGACACGGGGTTGCTGCTTGATTTCCCTGTAGGTATGTAGGTCTGTTAACATTTAGTTTTTGTGTTTTAATAACATGCAAAAATAAAAAAATGGAGCCTAAAATGTTTCGATTCAGGCTCCAAATTTATTCCGCCTCTTCCAATTCGCCCTGAAATGCGTTTGTAAATATCTTATTATCAGTTGATTGTTTTAAAAATGAAAACATTTCAAGGGGTTTCGAATCTGGAAGGGTTACGCACCTACCAGTTCCACATTGATTTTCAGGGACTTCAACTGGCTTTTGATGCTTGCAGGAAGGTGGATGTCCGTGATTACAGTGTTGATTTTGTCTGCCGATGTAATATATGCAAATGCACGCTTGTTAACCTTGGAAGAATCGAACACCGCAATGACCTCGCGGGCTCTGGAAATCATGACCTGATTGGTGCTGGCTTCCTCCACGCTGGGGGTTGAAAGACCGGCGTCCACGCTGAAGGAATCTACGCCCAGGAAGAGCTTGTCACAGTAGAACAGCTTGAGGTTTGATTCCGCAAGCGGTCCCACTGTGGAATTGCTTGATTCACGCACAGTTCCGCCAAGGAGAATCACCTTGAATCTCTTGTATTTCAGGGCCTCCTGCATGGC
The DNA here is from genome assembly GCA_024694675.1 of Bacteroidales bacterium. Lineage (GTDB taxonomy): Bacteria > Bacteroidota > Bacteroidia > Bacteroidales > UBA932 > Cryptobacteroides. The sequence continues at coordinate 45,019 of JAILJO010000005.1, forward strand.
GTTCACGGAGTTTGTGATAATGGTGAGATCCTGGAATGCGTCAAGGTTACGTGCAACCTCAAGAGCGGTTGTTCCGGAGTCTATGAGGATGGTGTCACCCTCGTTGATATGGGCGGCTGCGGCACGGCCTATGGCCTGCTTCTCGCGGGAGTTTACAAGGCTCTTGAAATTGATGTTCCTCTCTTCGGATTCATCCTTGTTTGCCTTGACGCTCATTATGGCCCCGCCATGTACGCGGACCAGAAGTTTTCTTTCTTTAAGGATCTTCAGGTCTTTTCTGATTGTAACTTCCGAAACTCCAAACTGTTTGCTTAGCTGGGAGACGTTGACGGATGAGTCTTCGCGTACTTTCTGAAGAATGGCAGAGCGGCGCCCTTGGGCGGAATCGTAAATATTCATGTGGTTTCAGTTTATGTTGCAAATATAGAAATAATTTCAAATGAAACAAAACAAAACGTTTTTTTGTGGTAAAATGGTATATATATACTGAGGAATCGAAATATTTTTCACATATTCGCTAAATAAAAACCAATAACCATGAAACAGTATGACATTGCCGCAATAGGCGAACTCAACGTAGACATAATCCTGAACCAGATAGAGTCGGAGCCGGAGATAGGAAAAGAGAAGTTTGCAAAGCAAATGACTGTGACCCTTGGCAGCAGCACTGCCATTTTTGCCGCGAACGCAGCGGCTCTTGGCAGTAAAGTCTGTTTCGTGGGAATGGTAGGAAAGGACTCTTTCGGGGATCTTGTCCGCACTTCCCTTGAGGCAAAAGGCGTTGATACGAAATATCTTATCATAGGTGAAACGCCAACGGGTGCCACCATCTGCATGAGCTATGGAGAGGACCGCGCCAACCTTACATACCAGGGCGCTATGGACGTGATGGGCTTCGACGATATAGATAAAACCGTTTTCGACAACGCCAAACACATTCACCTGTCCTCGCTTTTCATGCAGAGCGGCCTCCTCAGGGACATAGACAAGATTCTTGATCTTGCCAAATCGAAAGGCGTAACCGTTTCGCTTGATACCCAGTGGGACCCCATGGAAACATGGAAACTGGACTACAAGCGCGTCCTTCCCAAGATTACCGTTTTCATGCCCAATGAGAAAGAACTCATGGCCCTCACCCATAAGGACAATCTTGAAAGCGCCATTCAGGAGGTCCTCCCTCACCTTGGCAACGCCATGCTGGTAAAATGCGGCTCTGACGGCTCCATCCTGGTGCGTAAAGACGGTTCCAGGGTTGTTCTGCCTGCGTTCTTGAATAAGGATGTAGTAGACTGCATAGGCGCAGGAGACAGTTTCAACTCCGGTTTCATCAGCGCCTTCGTAAAGGGCCTTTCGCTGGAAGACTGCCAGATAACCGGCAACCTCACCGGCGCCGTAAATACCACAGCATCCGGCGGCACGGGCGCATTTGTGTCCCTTGAACACGTTAGGGAAATCTGCCGCACAAAATTCGGAAAGGAAATCAAACTCTAATAATATGAAAAGACTCTTCCCAGCAGCCTTATTGCTCCTTGCTGCTATTTCATGCTGCAAGGCCCCTGCCGGAGACCGCCTTCTCCTTGACAATAAAGAGGTCAAAGGCATAGAGGTAGTGGAAAACTGCATCGCCCCGGAAGGAATCCCCGGCATGACTGTCCGTGAGATTGCCTTTGTGAACAAATCCGGCAAAGCAGTCAAGGTCAATGCCGCAGAGTCTTCATTCATAAGCGTAGAAGGTCCGGAAGTCTGGACCTTCCAGCCCAGTTCTACCGCCTGGCGCAAAGACTGGGCATTCCCTGTAGAGAAGGGCTTTTACCAGCGCAACTACCTTGGCATGAACGATCCGGATTACGGCGGCGGCATCCCCATGGTAACGCTTTGGACAAAGGATGCCAATCTTAGCGTCGGCATCGCGGAAGACCGTCTCAAACTGGTTTCCATGCCCGTAAAGCGCAAGGGCAACATCACTACCGCCTGCATTAGGGAAGATTACGATACTCCCGTGGAACTGCAGCCGGGAGACACTCTCCGCGTATGCCGCCAGTTCATCCTGGAAAGCACCGGAGACTTCTTCAATCCCCTCAGAACCTTCTCGCAGTATATGGCAGAGACCTTCTGCTGGAAGGCCCCGGTTTCCCCGGAAAGCGCATATGAGAGCGTCTGGTGCGCCTGGGGTTATGAGCGCCAGTTTACTGTGGACGAGGTGATCGGCACCCTCCCCAAGGTTGTGGAACTGGGATTCAAATGGGTGGACGTGGACGATGGCTACCAGATCTGCGAAGGGGACTGGACCGCGAACCCCCGCATAGGCCCGGACGGTATGAGGCGCATGACTGACGCCATCCACGCCGCCGGTATGAAAGTGAAACTCTGGTGGGCGCCCCTTGCCGCAGATCCGGAGAGTTCCCTTGCAAAAGAGCACCCTGAGATGCTCCTGGTCCAGAAAGACGGTTCCCACGAGGACATCACCTGGTGGGACAGCTGGTACCTTTCACCTGTGAATCCGTACACCCAGGCATATACGCGGGATTTGGTTGACATGTTCATCAAGGACTGGAACTTCGACGGTTTCAAACTTGACGGACAGCACCTTAACCTATGCTCCCCGGATTACAATCCTGCCAGCGGACTGGACAGACCTGAAGAAGCACCTGAACGTATGCCGGAATTCTTCAAGGACCTGTACGACAGGGCTCAGGCGGACAAGCCGGGCGCCATCGTCCAGATATGTCCCTGCGGAGATGCTTTCAATTTCTTCAACGTCCCGTACGTGAACCAGGTGGTGGCATCGGACCCCACTTCCAGCGCCCAGATAAGGATGAAGCGCAGGGCCTTCGCCGCCATGGCTCCGGAACTTGCGTTCTATGCAGACCACGTTGAACTCAGCGACGGCGGCCTCGACTTTCCTTCGCAGATTGGCGTGGGCGGAATAATCGGCACCAAATTCACCTGGCCGGAGCCTAATCCTCACGCAACGGAGAATGGCGGAAGCCTGCTCACCCCGGAGAAGGAAGCTCTGCTCCGCAAATGGGTCCCTATCTATAATGAAAAAATGCTCTCCCGCGGAGAGTACCTGAACCTGTACGATTATGGCTTTGACAAGCCTGAGGCCCATGTAATCAGCAAGGACGGCGCCATGTATTACGCCTTCTATGCAGAAAAATGGGACGGCGCTCCCATAGAGCTCCGCGGCCTTGAAGCCCGTGAGTATACGGTCACAGAGTACACTGCAGATGAGCCCCGCTCATATACCATTGACGGTTCCAATCCCGTCATCACCCCTGTATTTAAAGGCAATTACCTCATTGAAGTCAAATAATTTAACACTTATACTATGAATAAACGATTCCTGACATTATTCCTGATTCTTCCCTTACTGGTGTGCTGCAACGATAAGGACAACAAGAAGCAGGATATTGACCCAATGATCACAATCACCGGTGAAACAGAGTTCTCTATTAAAGCAGAGGGCGGTACCGCTACCTTCACGGTCACATCAAATGTGGATTGGAACTCTGAGATCGATGTTGACTGGGTAGCATTAAGCCCGGCCAGCGGAGTCGCTTCCGATAAGCCTGTCACTGTGACCTTGACTTGCTTCCAAACTCCCAAACTGAAAAAAAGGACCACCGATATTGCAATTACCGGCGGCGGTTTACGAAAGTTCATCAGCGTAATTCAGTCGGGTGATCCCATGGCCGGTGCAGCCGAGGAAATCAAGAGCGGAGCTACGGTCCTGGCCACCAATCCCCTGGTGGAGAAATTCCTTACTGAAGTGACTTACAAGGATTGGCCGGAAGAGGACAATAGCACAAGGGCGACCAGGATTTTTGACTATTACGGAGGCTTTGACGGCGTGAACCTCACTTGGGACAACTGGGGTACGGAATGGCCCGATGGTGACATCCCGTGCCACTACAGCATCCGTTGGAAGCAGGAAGATATTGAATCCGGTGTCATGAATCTCCATCTTGAGGATAAACTTGGATGGAAGGGTGATCAGGAGATTGAAGCCGGCTCCCTCTATGTAAACATCAAGAATCTGGTTCCGAATGACAACTATACCTACAGGGTAACCGCAAAAAGTGGTAAAGTCCTGGCTGAGGGTAATTTCAGTACAACCGGCCATCTGCATCAGGTTTATTTCCTTGGAGATCCACAGAAACCCAATGTGAAGGGCGGTGGCGGACGTAATGCCCGTGACTTTGGCGGCTGGAAGACACTCGACGGAAAGACTATAAAATACCGCAAGGTCTACCGTGGCGGTCGTCTTAACGAAAAATGGACCCCGTACCCGCTCAATGCCCAGGGAGAGAAAGAGGTCCTCTTTGAGGGGCTTGGTGCAGAGTTGGATCTTAGAGGAAATGACGACGTGATGTTTGAACCTGCCGTTGCCGGACTTGATCACTGCGCTCCCGTTATTGAACAGGGCGGCGTGACCATGCTGAAGAATGATGCCGCCAAGACTAAGCAGTGCTTCGAGTTTGTGGTGAACAGCGTTCGCAACAACAAGCCCATCTATTTCCACTGCTCTCTGGGCCGTGACCGTACCGGCACTCTGTTCATCTTGCTCATGGGCGTTCTTGGCGTGAGAGAAGGAGACATTGCCAAGGAGTATGAACTTACGTACTTTGCCCCTGTGGGTTACAGCGTTTCTTCATCTGACAAAAAGTCCAATAAAATCCCTACTTTCCATAATACGCGCCTGGCTTGGGTTTACAGTGACGTAACTCCTTATTTCTGGGAGTTTGCACAACAAACCACTGGCAAGACGTTTAAAGAGGGCGTAGAGAAATACCTTCTTGAAGTCGCCGGCGTAAGCCAGCAGGACATCGACGATTTCAGAACGATGATGCTCGAATAAAGGAGAGCGCGTCGGGACCTTCGTTGAAAAGGAGGTCAAGAATGCTCAGGCCGGGGGTGAATCCTCCGGCCTTCTGTTTGAAGACCTGATACCAGGGTTTCAAACCCAGCGGCGGCATGGGCCGTTTGGGGTGGATGGAGAAACGATAATCGTCCTCCAGTGAGCCAGGGAGGGCGAATTCAGTGGTGGGCTCCAGGGTGCATTGAATCCCGGCCTTTGCCGCGCACCAGCGCGTGAGGCTGAGATTGAAATCCCACAGCCGCGGCTCCCCACTTTCCAGAAGGGCGAACAGTTCCGACGCGTAGTATTCGAAGAAGGCCGATGTTTCGTATGCCGTAGCCAGCGCCCTCTCCGTCCGGACAACCCAGGGGGTGGAGTAGTCCACGAGGACACTGCGGATGGACATATCGTCCCCGTGCACAACCGGCACCTGAAGCATCTGGGGGCCGTCCGATGCCAGTATATAGCAGCGGTTCCGGTAGCTCTGTTTCTGGTAGTTCTCGCACGCTTCCAGCTGAACCACAGACGGTAAAACCCTGTCCGGTGACAGGGTCATATCGCGTGCCATGAGAGCAAAGTACTCTGCCGGCGGGAAGTATGCGGTAGACAGGATCATCTGTCCTGGCCGGGACGGGGCTTGGGGATGATTCCGCGCTTGGACGTGCGGATAAAGCGGACGATGTTGTTACGGATCTCGCTCTCCGGGAAGTTGGCTTCAATGTAGTCCAGGGCCTGGCTGAAGTTCATTCCCTTGAAATAAATCACGTCGTAGATATCCTTGATAAGGTTTACCTGCTCCTCAGTGAAGCCGCGGCGGAGAAGTCCGGTACGGTTCACGCCCTCGAAACGGAGGGGATCACGGCCGGCCAGAACGTACGGCGGAACATCCTTCAGAATCTTTGAAACCGCCCCCACAAAAGCGTGGGTGCCAATCCTGGAGAACTGATGTGAGCCGCTCTTTCCGCCCACGACGCCCCAGTCCTCTACGTCCGTCTCACCGGCAAGGCCAACGAAACTGACGATTATGCAGTGATTGCCGATGCAGCAGTCATGGGCAATGTGGGCGTAGGACATTATGAGGGTGTCGCTTCCAATCTTTGTAAGTGCCTTGCCGCTGGCCTTGGTGCCGCGGTTGACCGTGGCGCATTCGCGGATGTTCACGCGGTCTCCAATCTCCACCCAGGAGTCCTCACCTTCGAACTTGAGGTCCTGCGGGATGGCTCCCACAACTGCTCCGGGGAAGACAGTGCAGTCTTTTCCCATGCGGACATGGCTGTAAACGGTGGCTCCGTTGAGGATTTTGCAGCCGTCGCCTATGATGACATTATCGTCTACAAAGGCAAAGGGGCCAATTTCTACATTCTCTCCCAGTTTGGCTCCGGAATTCACACAGGCAAGGGGGTGGATCTTTGTCATATACTTATTGTTTATAGCAAGGCCCTGAGGGCTTTTGCGGCTTTTGTATTAATGGAGTGGCCGGGTTTGAAGGCCGATACATGTGCGTTCAGGTACCCTCCTGCCAGGCGAAGGTCTCCTACTAGGTCAAGGAGTTTGTGACGGCCGCACTCGTCCTGGAAGTGAAGGGTGGGATTTCCCATATAGCCATCGTCCGTTACAACAAGGGCGTTGTCCAGGTCTCCGCCCTTGATGAGGTTGTTCTTGAGCATGAACTCAATCTCCCTGTAAAAGCAGAAGGTGCGGCAGGGGGCAATCTCAGAGGCATAATCCGTGGACAGATCCCAGTGGGCGGACTGAACGCCAAGGACGGGGGAATTGAAGTCTACGGTAATGTCTGCCGATGGTTCATCTGCCG
>JAILJO010000020.1 GCA_024694675.1 Bacteroidales bacterium
TTATTGCTCCTTGATGATGTCCATGCCAAGGCGCATGGCGTCTTCGTTCATGGGGATGAGGTGGTGGTGGCGCTCAGGGAGGGTCTTGCGAAGGGCCTTGAGAACGCTCTCGATGGTCACGATGGGGTGAACTTTCAAGAAGCCGCCAAGGACTATCATGTTGAAGACCTTGATCATGTTCATCTCTGCGGCCTTGTCCATGGCGTCAATCCTGTACACGTGGATATCTTTACGTGTGGGAGGGACATTGATGCCGTAGCCGTCGTAGATGAGGGTGCCGCCGGGCTTCACCTTGCTCTCGAACTTCTCCAGCGAGGGCTGGTTCAGAACAATGGCAGTGTCATAGGATGAAAGGATAGGGGAGGAGACGGGATCGTCACTTACGATGACGGTGACGTTGGCGGTACCGCCGCGCTGCTCCGGGCCGTATGCCGGCATCCAGGTCACTTCCTTGTCTTCCATGAGGCCGCTGTATGCCAGTATCTTTCCCATAGAGAGGACGCCCTGTCCTCCGAATCCGGATATGATAATTTCGTGTGTCATAATGCGTTCCTCCTATTAACCTTTGTCCTTGAGGTCTCCCAGCGGGTAGAACGGGACCATGTTCTCTTCCATCCACTTGTTGGCCTTGTCCGGGGTCATTCTCCAGTTGGTGTTGCAGGTGGAAACAATTTCCACAAGGCTTGAGCCCTTGCCCTGCATTGAGTACTCGAATGCCTTCCTGATAGCCTTCTTGGCCTTGAGGATAGCGGGCACTTTCTCCACGCTCTGGCGGGTTACGTAGCAGGTGCCTTCAAGCTGAGCGGCAATATCCGCAATCTTGAGGGGATAGCCATGGAGTTTGGGGTCGCGACCGTAAGGGCAGGTGACCGTCTTCATGCCCAGGAGGGTAGTAGGGGCCATCTGGCCGCCGGTCATGCCGTAAATGGCGTTGTTGATGAAGATGATGGTGATGTTCTCTCCACGGTTCAGGGCGTGGATGGTCTCTGCGGTGCCGATGCAGGCCAGATCACCGTCTCCCTGGTAGGTGAATACCAGGCGGTCAGGCCACAGGCGCTTCACTGCGGAAGCAAGTGCCGGGGCGCGGCCGTGGGCTGCTTCCTGCCAGTCAACATCGATATATTTATATGCAAAAACTGCGCATCCCACGGGGGAGATTGCGATGGTCTTGTCTGCCATTCCCATTTCGGCAATGACCTCTGAAACCAGTTTGTGTACTACGCCGTGGCTGCAGCCGGGGCAATAGTGCATGGGAACGTCGTTAAGGAGTTCCGGTTTCTTGTATACCAGATTCTCTTTCTGGATGATTTCTTCTTTTGTCATAAGGCGCAGCACATTAAAGGGTCATTTTCTTAATCTCGTTAACAACCTCTTCCGGCTCCGGGATGATACCGCCAAGACGGCCGTACCACTTCACGGGGACGTTGCATTCTACGGCAAGACGGATGTCTTCCACCATCTGGCCGGCGTTGATTTCCAGGGAGAGGATGCCCTTTACCTTCTTGCCAAGTTCCCCAATCTTCTTTGAAGGGAAAGGCCACAGGGTGATGGGCCTCAGGAGTCCTACCTTGATGCCCTGCTCGCGTGCGATGGCAATGACCTTCTTGGCGATACGGGCGGCGGAGCCGAATGCAACAATCAGATACTCTGCATCTTCTGTCATGTACTCTTCATAGCGTACTTCCTTTTCCTCTATGACTTTGTACTTGGCCTGGATGCGGAGGTTGTTCTGCTCCATTTCCTCTGAACGGAGTTCAAGGGATGTGATGATGTTGGGCTTGCGCATGCCGATGCGGCCGGTGGTTGCCCAGGGGCATTCCTTGGCAATCTCTTCCGTGGTGCGGCGGGGCTTGAAAGGAGGAAGGACCACCTTTTCCATCATCTGGCCGATGGCGCCGTCGCTCAGGATCATGGCAGGGTTACGATAGCGGAAAGCCAGCTCGAAGGCCAGGTCCACGAAATCCGCCATCTCCTGCACGGATGCGGGAGCAAGGGTGATGAGCCTGTAGTCTCCGTGGCCGCCGCCTTTTACGGTCTGGAAGTAATCCGCCTGGGAAGGCTGGATGGTGCCAAGGCCGGGGCCGCCGCGGGAAACGTTGACAATAAGTGCCGGAAGCTCGGCGCCTGCCATGTAGGAAATGCCTTCCTGCATGAGGGAGATGCCCGGTGAGGACGATGAAGTCATGACCTTCTTTCCGGTAGCGGCGCCACCGTACACCATGTTGATGGAGGCGACCTCAGACTCTGCCTGGAGCACTACCATGCCGGTGGTCTCCCAGGGCTTTTCAGCGGCCAGGGTCTCTAGGACCTCACTCTGGGGAGTGATAGGGTAACCGAAGTAACCGTCGCAGCCGCAGCGGATGGCGGCGTGGGCAATGGCCTCATTGCCTTTCATGAGGGTGATTTCTTTCTCTGCCATAATTACTCCTCCTTTTTACGATATACGCTGATACATCCGTCCGGGCACACGATTGCGCAGGAGGCGCAGCCCGTGCAGGTGTCTTCCAGAACCGTCTGGGCGTAGTTATAACCCTTCTGGTTCACGTTTTTTGTGGTTAGGGCAAGAACGTTCAGGGGACATGCCACGATGCACAGGCCGCAGCCCTTGCAGCGTTCTATGTCTACCACTGTCGCTCCTTTCATTTTAGCCATATCAGTATTGTTTATTGGTTGTACATATCTTTGTTGTAGAAGGCAAGGATCTCGTTGGCTATGTCCAGGGCCTGTTGTGCGGGGCTGTCCGGGTTCAGGTGGATGGCCTCCAGGTAGTTGTTCATGGCCATCTGCCAGTTGCCTTTCTTGCGCCAGGCGTTGCCAAGGAGGTAGAAGAGTTCATCGTCCATGACTCCGCCTTCAGCGCGGTAGCGTTCGGCAAGAGCGATGGCTTCATCGGCCTTGCTCTGGTCCAGGAGATCCCTTAGCTTCTGCTTCATTACTTGGGATCGTTCACGAACATGCACCAGCCGTAGGTGTCTTCCTCAATGCCTTTCTGGATGCCCACGATGCGGTTGTAGAGCTTGGCGCTGATGGGGCCGCATTCCTCTCCGTACTTGTACTCGCGGGTGATGGTGCCGCTTTCCAGGGTGACCTTATCGTCAATTCTGGATATGGGGGTGATGACCACCGCGGTGCCGCAGGAGTTGACTTCTTCGAAGGTCTCGAGCTCGTCGATGAAGATTGTGCGGCGCTCTACCTTGAGGCCGAACTCCTCCGCCACCTTACGCAGGGACTTGTTGGTGATGGAAGGCAGTACGCTGGGGGAGTTGGGGGTGATGTAGCAGCCGTGCTTGATGGCGAAGAAGTTGGACGATCCGAACTCCTCGATATGAGTATGGGTGGCGCTGTCAAGGAACAGGAGCTCCCTGTAGCCCATCTTGTGGGCAAGGTTGTAAGCATGCAGGGACTGTGCGTAGTTGGCGCCCAGTTTGTATCCGCCGGAGCCGTAGGTGGCGGCGCGGTCGTAGTTACGGGAAAGCACTGCCGTACCGGGAACCAGGGCCTTTGCGCCGGAATAAGTTCCCACTGCCGATGCCATGATGGCGAACATCACGTCCTTGGCGCTCTTGATACCCAGCTGGGGGTTGATACCGAAGAGGACGGGCCTGAGGTACAGGGAAGCACCGCTCTCATACGGAGGGATGTACTCCCAGTTCTGCTGGACGCACATCACGCACATGTCGATGAACATCTCGATGGTGGGTGCGGGCATGTCCAGATAGTTGGCGCTGGAGGCCATGCGCTTTGCGTTCTCGTCCGGGCGGAACATGCGCACGCGGCCGTCTGCGCCGCGGTATGCCTTGAGGCCCTCGAAGCATGAAGGGGCATAGTGGAAAACTCCGGCAAAGCAGTGGAGGTTGAAGTTGAAGTCCGACGTCGCTTCCGGTTTTGTCCATCTTCCGTCAATGCACTTGGCGAAAACTATTGCATTTGTGGGGTAGTAATTGAAAGATCGTTTTGAGTAATCGATTTCTGCCATGGTTATTAGTTATAGTGAGTTTTAGTCTTCAATGATTCTGTCCTTGTTGTAGGTGTGGATCTTGGTTGCACCGGCGAGGATGATGTAGCCGTTTTCTGCGAGGGATTCAAGCTCGTTCTCTCCGGGATAAACCGTGACGGGAGCCAGCCAGCTGACCTTCTTGGTAATGGCGTCAGTAATATCCTTGCTGTAAGCCACGCCGCCGGTGAGGATGATTACGTCAACCTTTCCGTCAACCAGAGCGCCCTGGGCTACGATGTATTTGGCGATGTTGAGGACGAACGCCTTCATGAACACCACGTATTCAGGGATGCCCTGCTTGGCCCTGTCCACAACCACGCGCATGTCGTTGGTGCCGAAGTATGCCACGGCGCCGCCTTTGCCGATGAGTTTTTTCTTGATCTCCTGCTTGGTGTACTTTCCGCTGAAGCACATGTCGATGAGGGGGTACGGAGGGCAGCATCCGGCGCGTTCAGGGGTGATGGGGCCGTCTCCGCCAAGGCCGTGGGATGTGTCGATGACCTTTCCGCCGCGGTGGGTGGAGATGGTGACGCCGCCGCCCATGTGGCAGATGATGGCGGTTGTATCCTCCGCCTTGCGGCCGGAGTCACGCAGGTACTTGCGCATGATGGCGCGCGTGTTGAGTGCATGGAAAAGGGTACGGCGCGGGAACTCCGGGATGCCGCCTACGTGGCACTCAGGGAGCATTTCGTCCGCCATGGGAGGGTCTGCAACGTATGCGACGCAGGGGCCGAAAGGACCGTCATGGCCGCGGAGGTCGTTGATCTCGTGGGCGATGTTGTCGCCGATGAGGGCGCTCAGGTTGCAGGCGTGGTTGCCTTCGCGGGAGGTGGAAAGGACTTCCCTCATGTCTGCGTTCACGTTGTAAACGCCGGTGATGCATGGAGTGAAAAGGCCGCCGCGGCACATCACAATGTCGATGTCCTCCAGACGTATGCCACATTCCTTCAGTGCATCCGTGATGGCCTTGGTACGCATGATGTCCTGGTCCATTACATCCGCAAACTTTGAAAGCTCCTCTACGGAGTGCTCAAGTTTCTTTTCAAGAAGGATGTCACCGTCCTTGTATACTGCGAATTTGGTTGTGATAGAACCGGTATTCACCACCAGTATCAGGCCTTTGGGTGCCTTGCCGTTGATATTTCCAATTGAGCTCATAAGCTAATCTTCAAAATTGCTTACAATTTCGTTATTATTTTTCAAATATACAAATAATTCTTAATTATTTCTTCCGCTGGAGCTAGTGATTCTAACTTTCCAGCATCCACAAGTTGCAGATTCTCAGGTATGGCGCCGTAGATGGGTTCACTTGCACATACTTTCAGGTAGAATTCCATGATGGGGAAGCGGCCGGAGAAGCCGTGGGTGCGCATGCACTCAAAGATGCGCGGAGACAGGTTATGGATGCCGGCGAAGGCCAGTTTGCGGTACTTTGACGCGTCAAGGCCGGGATAAGGCGAACGGACTTCTCCGGTGGCGGTGTCCGTCCAGCCAACAAGGCGGAGGCCATCGTCAAAAAGGAGGTAGCGGCGGGTGGGCCTGTCGCTTACAACCAGCGTTGCAAGTGCCTCAGGCCGCGTTTTCTCCTGCAGCCACGCCAGGTCCAGGTTTGAGACGATGTCCACGTTGTGCACCAGGAATGGCTCCTGGCAAGGAAGTATTAACTTCTCTGCGTGTAGGATGCCGCCGCCGGTTTCAAGGAGATCTTCAGATTCGTCTGATATCTGAACCTTGAAATCCGTGCTGGCGAGGTACTCCCTTATCTGCTCCGGGAAGTGGTGGACGTTGACGATGAACTCATCGTACCCCGCACGGCGGAGCTTATTCATTACATGGTATAGCAAAGGCTTGCCGGCAACGGGGACCAATGCCTTGGGCATTGTGTCCGTGAGGGGCCTCAGGCGGGTTCCGAGGCCCGCTGCAAATACCATCGCCTTCATGCTACAGTATCTTTTCCATGTTCATCTCCCGGTGGGTGAGGAGCACCTTCACGTTGAATTTGTGCGCGAGGTGTTCTGCCAGATGCTCCGCGCAGTAAACGCTGCGGTGCTGGCCGCCGGTGCAGCCAAAGCACACCTGGAGGTTTGTGAACTTGCGCTCCATAAAACGCTTCACATGGGCGTCCACCAGCTTGTAGACGCTGTCCAGGAACACTGTCACTTCGCCATCGTCCTCAAGGAACTTGATCACTTCGGGATCAGTGCCGTTGAATTGGCGGAAATGCTCATACTTGCCGGGGTTATTTATGGAGCGGCAGTCGAAGACATAGCCGCCGCCGTTTCCGGTGTTATCCGCCGGAATGCCTTTCTTGTATGCAAAACTGTAGATGTGGACATTGAGGCGCTTGTCCTGCGGAATCTCGTTGAGCTGGGGCATGAGGGTTAGCTGCTCCAGGATGCCGTTGAGGTAAGGATAGCTTGCAAACGGCGTGCGGAGGAGTGTCCTGAGATTTGCCAAAGCATAAGGAACACTTGCAAGGAAGTGCGGCTTCTTCTCAAAGTATCCGCGGAAGCCGTAGGCGCCCAGCACCTGCAGGGTGCGGAAGAGCACAAACAGGCGGAGGCGTTCCATGAATTGCTTTTCGTCCACTTTGCGGAACTCCCTGAGGGCCCTGAGGTATGTCTGTATGAGTTCTTCCCTCAGCGCTTCCGGGAAGCGGGAGCGTGCCTGCCACACGAAGGAGGCGACATCGTAATAGATGGGCCCGCGGCGGCCGCCCTGGAAGTCAATTATGCAGGGCTCCCCGTCCCGGACCATGATGTTCCGGGCCTGAAAATCCCTGTGCATGAAAGTGTTGCTGTCCTCAGCCAGAAGGTCTGCCTTGAGGCGGTCGAAGTCCTCCTGAAGTTTGACCTCGTTGAACTCCAGTTCCGTTGCCTTGAGGAAACAGTACTTGAAATAGTTGAGGTCAAAGTCCACCATGCGGGCGTCGAAGGACTTGTAGAGACAATCGTCCCAATTAAGCCCCTCCGCACCGCGGAACTGCAGGCGGGGGAGTTCCTCCATAGCCTTGTTCAGAAGATCCGTTTCGTATGCGGAATAAATTCCGCTCTCACGGCCGGCAGACACCATGTCAAACAGGTTGTTCCCGCCAAGGTCTTCCTGGATATAGGCCCCGGAATCCTCGCTGGCCACTAGCACCGCCGGCACCGGCAACCCCTTGCTCCTGAAATGGTTGGAAAGCATGATGAACGCCCTGTTCTCCTCCACGCTGGTGCCAATGACACCAATCAGAGAGAGCGTCCCTCCATGAAGGCGGAAATACCTCCTGTTACTCCCCGACGACGGCAACTCCTCCATCCCCTCCATCGCCCGTCCCGTATATGACTCAAACAGCGGTTTAAGTATCCCTTCCGGCATAATGTAGTGTTCTTTTGTTCACAAATATAACAAAAATTGCGTATATTTGCTACGCGTAAACTGAAACCTGAACAATGCAAAACCGAAAGAGCAGATGGGGAGACCGGTGGGATGCCTACCGTCTCCGCGGACTGGACCCTGTGCATGTGATGATGCCGTATATGTTCGGCAGCCGCATAGAGAACGAAGCAGTCCTGGGGGAGGTCATCGACCTAACGGAGGTGGACAAGTACCTCGCCAAAAAAAATGCTGAGAATCCTGAATTCAAGTATACCTGGTTCCATTTCATAACCGCCGCGCTGGCAAAGGCCGTGCTTCTGAGGCCCAAGATGAACTATTTCATTGCCGGCGGGCATTACTATGAAAGAAAGCAGATAGAGGTAGCCTTCAACGTGAAGCGTCAGTTCTCCGACGACGCTGAGGAGTCCATGGCAAAGTTCATCTTGAATCCGGAAGGGGAGTCTCCCATGGAGCAGGTTCACACATACGTGCAGAAATTCGTTACGAAGGTCCGCGGAGAGAACCAGAGCGTGGGCGTGGACGATATCCTGAAGTTCCTGAGCAAGCTGCCGCGCTTTGCCTGGCGCATCATGACCTGGTGCCTCAAGCGCATGGAATACTACGGCATCTATCCCAAGTCCCTGGCCATCGATGACCCCTGCTACTCAAGCGTTTACATCTCCAACCTGGGGTCCATCAAGATGAATGCGGACTACCATCATCTTTTCAACTGGGGGACCATATCGTTCTTCGTTGTTATCGGCGAAAAAAAGATGAGGCCTTACTATAAGGAAGACGGTACTTATGAGATGAGGAATACCATCAAGCTGGGCCTCACCGTGGACGAGCGCATTGCCGACGGGTACTACTTTGCAAAGACCCTTCGCCTTGTGAGGAAGATCTTCCAGAATCCGGAGCTGCTGGACCAGCCGGCCGCAACTCCTATCGACATCGACTAAAACTGTAAACCAATGAAATACAGACTGGACAATGTCGCTACGCCGTGGATGGAAAGCTACGGTGAAGTGGCCCCTAACCTTGACTACAGCGAAAAGACAATATCCGGCGCCGTCCTTGAGCGGGCGGCCATGGAGGGCGATTTCCCCGCCCTTACCTTCATGGGGAAAGCCACCCCTTACAGCCGTCTGGCCGTGGAAATCGACCGTGTGGCAAAGAGTTTCTACGCCCTTGGCGTGAGGCCCGGAACCCGTGTCCTGGTATGCCTTCCCAATGTGCCCCAGGCCGTTTTCTGCCTGTACGGACTCAACAGAATCGGCGCTATTCCCACCATGGTGCATCCGCTGTCGGCGGTGAGCGAACTGGCCTTCTACATGAACGAGGCATCGTGTTCCATGGCAGTGACGCTGGACCAGTTCTACGGGAAATTCCTGCAGGTGAAGGCCCAGAGGCCGGTGGAGAAGATCATCGTCTGCCGCGTGTCCGATGAGCTGGCCTTCCCTCTGAACATCGGCCAGAAACTCATGACGGAGAGGAAGTTCCCCAAGGTGCAGGCCCCGGACATCATCTGGAACGATTTCCTCAAACTTGGGGAAAGCGTCACCGATGGGTATATTGCCGATAAGGACTTCCGCACGGAGGCTGTCGTTCTCTTCTCCGGAGGTACCACCGGTACCACCAAGGGTATCATGCTCAGCGACCTGAACTTCAACTCACTGGCCTGGCAGACTGCCAATATGGCCAACAAGGAGGTTCACCATTCCAAGATGCTGGCGGCAATGCCGGTCTTCCACGGATTCGGCCTTGGCGTGTGCATCCATACGATCATGTTCATCGGCGGTACGTCCATCCTTGTGCCCCGCTTCAACGTGAAGAGCTACGCGAACCTCATCAGGAAGACGCAGCCTAACTTTATCGCCGGCGTTCCCACTCTGTTTGAGGCGATTACGCGCAACCGCTACCTTGACGGAGCTGACCTGAGCTGCCTCCGCGGAGTGTTCTCCGGCGGCGACTCCCTCACCATCGAACTGAAGAAGAAGTTCGACAAGTTCCTGGCGGACCACAACGCCTCCGTCCGCGTACGCGAAGGCTACGGCACCACGGAATGCGTCACAGCCTGCTGCCTTACTCCTTATAATAAGGAAAAGGAAGGCTCCATCGGCATACCTTTCCCGGATACCTACTTCAAGATCTGTAAGCCCGGCACCACGGAGGAAATCCCTTACGGCGAGGAAGGCGAAATCTGCCTTACCGGTCCGTCGATGATGCTTGGTTACATCGGCCACAAGGAGGAAAACAAGCAGACGCTTCAGACCCATGCGGACGGCCATGTATGGCTCCACACCGGAGACCTTGGCAAGATGGACGACGAAGGCTTCATCTACTTCTCCCAGCGCATGAAACGCATGATTGTGACCAGTGGTTACAACGTGTATCCTTCTCAGCTTGAGAACATTATCGAAGGCCATCCTGCCGTGCAGAGAAGCTGTGTGATAGGCGTCAAGGATGCCCTCAAGATGCAGCGCGTGAAGGCGTTTGTGGTCCTAAAGGACAACTGCCCGGCCGACGAAGACATGAAGCAGTCCATCATGAAGCACTGCAAGCAGCACATTGCAAAATACGCCCTGCCTTCAGAGATAGAGTTCCGTGAATCCATGCCTACAACACTGGTCGGCAAGGTTGCCTACACGGTTCTTGAAAAGGAAGAAGCTGAGAAAGAAAAGGCATAATAACGTGCCTGCTTTCATGTTCTACCAAGGCTCCGCGTATGGTTATTATCGGCCTGGACGGACTTGGATCGGCCTATCTCGTAGATTCGCTTGAGATTCCGGGACTTACAATTGCTCCCGATTAGAGATTACAGAGGCGCAATTTCGAACAGGGCGATGCTGTTGGATTCCATGGTATAGGCGCCTGCGACGCCGGGGCGGCGGTCCATGCCCTGGCTGTCTGTCATACGGACTCCGGTGACGCGCCAGCCGTCGGGAAGATGCGGCGAGACCTCACAGGGCGCATTCTGGGAGTCATCCTCATGGTAGCGCACCACAAGCAGTCGTACGCCACCGTCTTTCGAGCGAGCTGCACATGTGTAGATGTTGTCCGTGTCGCAGCCGGACTCCACCTGGGTGCCATAATCCGCAAGTTCTGCCCAATAGTACAGCGCCCAGTAAGGTGGCCGGAGGTCGCAGACAAACGGGGACCATGGGCCGCACCAGATGGTATTGGGCCTGAGGTCGTAGTACATCAGCATATCCACCGGCTCGCTCTGGCATGCGCACATGACGGCGCCCACAAATGCCGCACCCTTCACGGTGGGACGCATCTTACCGCTATAATTGTCCGGTTCGTCCCAGCTGCGGTTGTAGTTCCATTCGTTGAGAATGGATTCTGCCGCTCCGTAACCTTTCTCGTCCAGCATCTTGCGTATGATTCGCACATCTTCGACGATGCGCGATGGCTTGCGGTGGTACATATGGTGCGAGAAGAAGTCCAGCGGAGCCCCTTTTTCCTTTACGAAATCCAGGAATGCCGGGCCGTACTTTCGCGGATTGGCAAAGGCAGGACCGCCTATTTTCAGGTCCGGGAAGCACTTTTTGAGATGCTTCGCCGCGACAACGTACAACTCATCGAACTGCTCCATCGTGCCGGCCCAGGTCCGCGGATCCGTCTTCCAGCGGTCTTGCGGCTGGTCCAGGTCGGGTTCGTTCCAGATTTCCCAGTACTCGATGCCCATTTCGAAGCCGTCCGCCCAGCCTTCGTTGTAGTGCCGTATGATGTGCTCGCAAATCTTCGCCCACTTCCTATAGTTCGCGGGCGGATAGATGCCATACTTCTTCTTCTGATGCTCGATGCTCTGGCCCAGCCGGTAGAATGGCTTAGTGCCAGCCTTCTGCATGTTCAGCAGCACCACGTCACTGTTGGTGAAATCATAGGATTTAGGGGAATTCACGTTCGCGCTGAAATCCGGGAATACCTGAGCGATATCGATACAGTGGCCGCCATATTCCTCGCCCAGCGGCGTATCGTGCGTCCGCGCGAATGGAATCCTGAGGAACTTGTAGCTTTCCAACGTATTGCCGGTGGGGCCGTTGTTGGCAGCGTTCATCGGTTTCACCGCCCCACGGACGGCGGACGGATTCACCGAGACCACCGCCTGGCCGCGAAGTTCCACGCCGCACATGAGCAGCAGAAGCATAACTGAAACGAAGAATCTATCTTTCATAGCCTTGCAAATATACACAAAATAGGGTTACCTTGTGCGTTCCCGGCACCAAAAAGAAAGCGCGCGAAATCCCCTAATTATAGCGATTTTAGATGGGTATCACCAATTTGGCCGTAATGTTCCGTCCCATATTGGCAACGCCTATGTATTTGAGACGGCTCAGGTGAGGCATATAGGCTTGGTCGGTGAGATTGGAGCCGATGACATAAAGTGACAGCCTGGTCTTTCCTCGGATGACGATGTCTGTTCCAGCCGCTGCGCCCAGAAGGAGGTATGCGGGCGTGGCCGTCTCAGTACCTCCGGCGGTATAGAAGTGGTTCTGGGCCATGTTCCAATCCAGGTTCATGGAGATGAAAGTATTATTGAACAGCTGTCCGTCGTGGGTGATTTCCCACTTAACCTCCGAGAAAAGACGGGGCGCCGGAATCAGCGGTAAGTCGTCGCCGTTCTTCTCACGTGCATAAACACAGGAGAAAGCACTACTTAGGTGCAGTTGGTGAATGGGATGTATGTCAATGCTGATTTCTCCTCCTCCCAGATGGGCCAGGCCGCTGCGGAAAGCATAGACCGGAAGGCCTTCGTCCGATACTTCTCCATTACGGGCCGCAAAGATGTAATTGTCAATGCGGCTGACAAACAAGGAAGACTGGACGAATACATAGTTGGACGTGAAATCCAGCCCCAGATCACCCTGCAGGCTGTATTCTGGCTTCAGGTCTTTGTTTCCCAATTCATATCGGAAAGTGCCTTCATGCTCTCCGTTGGAGCCCAGCTCAGCCAGGTTCGGAGCGCGGAAACCGCGGGCTACGTTGGTCCTGAAGATGAAATGCTTTCCAAGCGGCCGTACAGCTCCCAGGCTGGCACTGATACCAGGGAAAACCCGGCGGAAGTCCTCAAAACGCTCTGGCAGGGCTTCGCTGTGGAGCCAGCGGATATCAGCCCTGAGACCGCCGGAAAGGGTCCATTCGCCCAGGGATTTGGTTGCGGTGGCAAAGAGACCGGCATCGAAGAGACCATAGGCAGGAATCAAATA
>JAILJO010000034.1 GCA_024694675.1 Bacteroidales bacterium
ATAGTTATCTTTGCGGGATTTTAGACGAAAACAAGGTATGAAAGAAGCGATCGAACAGATCCAGAAGCAGCTGGCCGAACTCAAGGCCGCCTCGCAGAAAGAAGTGGAGGACGCCCGTGTCCGCCTGCTGGGAAAGAAGGGTTCCATCACGGCGCTGATGGAGGAGTTCCGGACCATCGCCCCGGAGCTCAAGCGTGAATATGGCCAGAAACTGAACGAACTCAAGAAGGCCGCCACGGCCAAGATCGAGGAGCTCAAGGAGCAGGCCGCGGCCGCCGCCGTCCAGCTGGGCCCGAAGCAGGACCTCTCCATGCCGGGCGACCCCTTTGAACTGGGTTCCCGCCATCCCGTCTCCATCGTCCGCCAGGAAATCGTGGACATCTTCCGCAAGTTCGGCTACGACGTGGCCGAAGGCCCGGAAATCGAGGACGACTGGCACGTGTTCGAAGCCCTCAACTTCCCGCCGAACCATCCCGCCCGTGAGATGCAGGACACGTTCTTCGTGAGCAACGGCCATCTGAATCCGCTCCTTCTCCGCACCCACACATCCTCCGTGCAGGTACGCACGATGGAAACCCAGCCCCTCCCGATCCGCGTGATCTGCCCGGGCCGCGTGTTCCGCAACGAGGCCATCAGCGCCCGTGCGCACTGCATCTTCCACCAGGTGGAAGGTCTTTACATCGACAAGAACGTCACCTTCGCGGACCTCAAGCAGGCCATCCTCCTGTTCGCCCGCGAAATGTTCGGTCCGGACACGCAGATCCGGATGCGCCCCTCCTACTTCCCGTTCACCGAGCCCTCCGCCGAGGTCGATGTGAGTTGCAACATCTGCAAGGGCAAGGGCTGCAACATCTGCAAGGGCACCGGCTGGCTCGAAATCATGGGCTGCGGCATGGTGGACCCGAACGTCCTCGAGGCCAGCGGCATCGACTCCAAGGTCTACAGCGGCTTTGCCTTCGGCATGGGCGTCGAGCGCATCGCGATGCTCAAGTGGCAGGTCAACGACCTCCGCCACTACTTCGAGAACGACATGCGCTTCCTCTCCGAATTCGCCACCGCCACGGAAGTATAGTCCATCCTCATTTTTGGGCATATTTTAAGGACGACCTCCCGATTTCCAGGGGGTCGTCCTTGTTTTAGGCCCGTTTTTGAGGACGGGTGGGTTATTTCTGCTTTTTCCAGGCGCCGCGGCCTTCGATGATGTAGGCGTAAGCCTCATCGCCGTTGGCTATGAACGGGAAGTCGAAATCGGCCTTCTCGCCGTCTCCCATGGAGCCGTTCTTAGGATCGATTGTTTCACCCATGTATACGCAGGACGTGGGATGGAATGACACTATACCATTCTTGTAGGTGCAAGTTCCGCTATAGCTTTCGCCGTTCCAGACGTGGATGACAAGGTCGAACTTGTTGCCCTTGAAGGTGACGCTGACGGAGGTCATGCTGTCAACGGTGCCGTCACCGTTATCCCAAGTCTCGATATTGGCCCACTTGCCCTGGATGTCGTCGATGTTGTTGGCGTTAGCCTTGCCGTCCTTGTAGAAGAACTCCACATAGCCCTTGCCCTGGTTGATGACGGGGCGGCCTTCCTTGTCAACTTCGGGGATGTCGAAGCGCATGATGAGAACGGTGCCCTTGTACATGGTGTAAGGGAGCATGTAAATATCCTCATCATTGTTTTCATAGTTCTTGAAGGTGATTTTGAGGACGCCATTTTCAATGATAGACCACTTGCCTTCATAGGTACCTGTGACGGTTCCGTCGGCCTTGAAGCTGAACTCCGGCTGGGTGTCCAGATTAAGGAGCGTGTTGGGATAGTACCAGTCACCCACTATGCTCTTTTCTGTTGCGGGAACGGCATCACCCATGGTTTCGGTGCCGGTGCCTTCAGGGTTGCAGCCCACGGCAGCAAAGGCGCAGACGGCCATTGCAAATGCGAGAATCTTTTTCATAAATTATTTAGTTGGTTATTAATAGTCACACCAAGAAGATGCAAAAACAGGCCGCCGCGTTGCATGGCTTATAATCAATTTCCCTGGCGGACAACCACTTCGCCGCCCACGGCGTCTACCGTGACGGCGGAGTTTTTGTGCACCGTGCCGTCTAGGATGTGCTTGGCAAGGAGGTTCACCAGTTCGCGCTGCATGACGCGCTTGATGGGACGGGCGCCGTATGCGGGGTCGTAGCCGTGGTCCACCATGTGGTCCTCGAAGGCCTGTGTGAACTCAAGGGTGATATCGCTCTCTGACAGCTTCTTCCGGAGGTCTTCCTCCTGCATGTGGAGGATGTCGCGGATATCGGCCTTGGTGAGAGGGTCGAACATTATGATTTCATCGATACGGTTCAGGAACTCCGGACGGACGGTCATCTTGAGGACGTCGACCACTTTGTCGCGGCACTCGTCAAGGAGGGAGCGGCGGGTGGCGATGGCCTGCATGTCAAGGCCGTTCACCTCCGGAAGGCGTTCCATGTAGCCCTGGATGATATCGGCCCCGGCGTTGGAGGTCATGATGAGGATGGTGTTCTTGAAGTCCACCGTGCGGCCCTTGTTGTCCGTGAGGCGGCCATCGTCAAGCACCTGCAGGAGCACGTTGAATACGTCCGGATGGGCTTTTTCGATTTCGTCCAGGAGCACCACGGAATATGGTTTACGGCGTACGGCTTCCGTGAGCTGGCCGCCCTCATCGTACCCGACGTATCCCGGAGGCGCGCCCACAAGACGGCTGACGGTATGCCTTTCCTGGTACTCGGACATGTCGATACGGGTCATCATGTTCTCATCGTTGAAGAGGAACTCCGCCAAAGCTTTTGCGAGCTCTGTCTTACCCACGCCGGTGGTACCCATGAACAGGAACGATCCTATCGGCCTCTTCTCGTTGGAAAGGCCCGCACGGCTGCGGCGGACGGCATCGGCCACTGCCTTGATGGCGGCGTCCTGGCCTACCACGCGCTTGTGAAGTTCCGCTTCCATCCTCAGGAGCTTGTCCTTCTCGCTTTCCAGCATACGCTTGACGGGGATGCCGGTCCATTTGGCGACAACTTCCGCAATGTCCTCGGGAGTAACAGCTTCCGTTACCAGCGGATCTTTTATTGCCGATGCCTTCGCGGTGAGATCGTCAATCCTCTTCTGCGTGTCCGCCATCTTGCCGTAGCGGATTTCAGCAACCTTGGCGTAGTCTCCGCTGCGCTCTGCAGTCTTGGCCTGGAGGTTAAGGTCTTCCAGTTCCTGGCGGGCTGTCTGGAGTCCGCTAAGGATGTCCTTTTCCTCGTTCCAGCGCTTCATGAGGACGTCCCTCTGGGCGCGGAGGTCTTTGAGTTCCGCCTCCATCTTTTCCATCTTGGCGCTGACGCCTTCACGCTTAATCGCTTCTTTTTCAATTTCTTTCTGGCGAATGGCGCTGTCAAGATCATCGATGGGCTCCGGCACGGAGTTCATCTCAAGACGGAGCTTCGAGGCGGCCTCGTCAACAAGGTCTATGGCCTTGTCCGGGAGGAAACGGGATGTGATGTAACGATGGCTCAAATTGACGGCGGCAATGAGCGCGTCATCTTCAATACGCACCTTGTGGTGGTTCTCATAACGCTCCTTAAGGCCACGGAGTATAGCGATGGACTCCGCCGGCGAAGGCTCGTCAACCATCACCATCTGGAATCGCCTCTCGAGGGCCTTGTCGGTCTCAAAGTATTTCTGGTACTCGTCCAGGGTGGTTGAGCCGATGGTCCTGAGCTCACCTCGCGCCAGTGCGGGCTTCAGGATGTTGGAAGCATCCATGGCGCCGCTGGTACGGCCCGCACCCACAAGGGTGTGGATCTCGTCGATAAAGAGGATTATCTCTCCGGCGCTGTCAACTACTTCCTTGACAACGCCCTTTAGACGCTCCTCGAACTCACCCTGATACTTTGCGCCCGCGATAAGGGCACCCATATCCAGGGAATAGACTTTCTTGGATTTCAGGTTCTCCGGCACCTGGCCGTTCACTATATTCTGGGCAATACCCTCGCTGATGGCGGTCTTGCCCACGCCCGGTTCACCAACCAGGATAGGATTGTTCTTTGTCCGCCGGGACAGTATCTGGAGCACACGGCGGATTTCGTCGTCACGCCCAATCACGGGGTCAAGCTGCCCCTTGGATGCCCTCTCGTTGAGGTTGATAGCGAATCGCTGTAAAAATGTGTTCTCTGCCATAATAATTAATCTCCTTTTTGCCCGCAACAATTGCTTTGCCGGCAATCACTCATCATCAATCTCCGTTCCCGGAGCCATTTACTGACATTTTGGCAGAGATTCCCGGTCGGGGCCGGGAAATGGCATCGCGTGGCGCAACCCGTCCTCAAAAAACGGCCAAAAACAAGGACGGGGTGGTTGGGGAATAGAAAAAGCCTTCCAGCATTCCGCCGGAAGGCTTTTCTATTGGGTGGGAGTTGATTACTCCTCGGGATTCTCCTGTGCTACGGGGAAGGGGACGGCGTCCTCTGCGGCGGGTTCAGCCTGGTTGAGGATTTCCGTGGAGATGGCTTCGTTGGAACCACGGGTGGTGGAGGAACGGGCCACGAAAACGGTGATGA
>JAILJO010000071.1 GCA_024694675.1 Bacteroidales bacterium
AGTTCTCCGGAGAGATACTCCCCACCTCTGGTGCAGAAATCTGCTACCGCAAAGACCTGACACTAAAGCCCATTGAAGCATATGTCTACAGGGACGATGAAGTAAAAGGAGCCACGCCCACAGAGTTTGGCACCGTTGTCAAACTCCGTGAATACTCCCCCGGCAAGACCATTACCCTCAAAGAAGGTGAAACCCTGGTGGTGGACTTTGGCCAGAATGCCGCTGCCGTTCCCGCCTTTAAGTTCAAGGCTGCGGAAGGGACTGTCCTCACCTGCCTTCCCGGAGAAATCCTCAACGATGGCAACGGAGCGCAGAGCCGCGGCATGGACGCCCCGGAAGGAAGCGTCCACAGGACCAACCTGAGGCTCGCAGACCGCTGCTTCAGCCTGGAATACACCTTCGGTCCCGGCAAGGGCTGGGCCAGCTACATGCCGCTCCATACCTTCTTCGGCTACAGGTATCTGTCCATTACGGCATCGGCCGATGTCAAGTTCGCTTCCATCCTGTCCGTTCCCATCACTTCCATTACGGAAGAGATGGAGACCGGCACCATAACAACCGGCAATCCGGACATCAACAAACTCATTTCCAACACCGTATGGGGGCAGCGCTCAAATTACCTCTCTGTTCCCACGGACTGCCCCCAGCGCAACGAGCGCCTGGGCTGGACCGCAGACACCCAGGTGTTTACAGAAACCGGAACCTTCTTTGCCAACACGGACGCCTTCTTCCACAAGTGGATGAGGGACGTAAGGGATTCCCAGGCTCCTTCAGGCGGTATTCCCGGAGTAGCGCCCTTCGGCCAGTTCGGTTCGGAGAAAGTGCACATGATGCGCCTTGGATGGTCCGATGCCGGAGTAATCGTCCCCTGGATAGTATGGAAGCAGTTTGGAGACACCGCCATTATTGACGAGAGCTGGGATTCCATGGTGAAATTCATAAGCCATGTGAATGAAACCAAGTACGATTTCAATACCAATATCGAGGAAAACGGCAACTACCAGTGGGCCGATTGGCTCAGCTACGAAGCCCTTGAGAGTAACAGCTACCGGGGACTCACGCCAAAGGACGCCAACGGAAAGCGCCATCCCCTTCCTGAGACAATAGTGTACTGGAACTATCTGGGAGCCAGCTACTGGGTCCTCGACGCAGAAATGATGAAGGACATGGCGGCGGCCACGGGACGCGACGCCGGAGAGTTTGAAGCCATGGCGGAAACGGCCAGGGAGTACATCCGGCAGAACTTCATAGGCCCTGACGGCCTTTTCAAGACCGATATCCTCAACACCATGCAGACCCCCGCCCTGTTCGCTCTTAAGACCGAAGTCGTGGAGGGAGAGGCAAAGGATGCCATGATAGCCCGCCTCAGGGAGAACTTCGCTGCCCACGACGGCTGCCTCCAGACCGGCTTCCTGGGCACCTCCATCCTGATGCAGACGCTCACGGAGAACGGCATGGCCGATATTGCTTGGGACCTTCTGTTCCAAAGGAAGAACCCCAGCTGGCTTTATTCCGTAGATAACGGCGCCACCACAATCTGGGAGCGTTGGAACAGCTACACGCGGGAAAGCGGAATGGGCCCCAAAGGCATGAACAGCTTCAACCATTACGCCTACGGCTGCGTGTGCCAGTGGCTTTGGGAAACCGCTGCCGGCATCGCCGCAGACCCGGCGGAGCCCGGCTTCAGGCACATCATCATGAAGCCCATACCGGACAAGCGACTGGGCTCGATAGACGCCGTGTACCACAGCGCCGCCGGCACCATCAGGAGCGCCTGGAAGTACGAGGGTGACGTGTGTACCTGGACCTTTACCGTTCCCGATGGGGCATCGGCCTCCGTTACCCTGCCGGGAGAAAACGAAGCCCGAACCTACGGCCCGGGCTCCTATACGCTCACTTTTTAGTCTTCTTGGTAAAGGCCGGGGAATCTCCCCAGGCGTTGTACTGAATCCTGTGGCCAATGGCCGCAAGACGTATGTCCAGGCATGTCTGGCAATGGTCCGGCATATCCTTTACGCAAGCTTTGTCCGGGTAAATGAAGTAGCTTTCCCTGTACTCTCCCGGCGTGAGGTTTGGCATTATGACATTGGCTCCCGCCTGTATAGCCTTCTCCCTTCCCTGAGGGTCGATGGTCTGGTTTGCCGTGGCCGCCACCATATTGATTTCCGGCATCATAAGACGAAGGACGGCTATCATCTTCAGCGTCATGTCCATACGCTCCTTTGCCGATGGGATCGCCCCCTTAAAGCGGTACAGGGGCGTATCCGGATGGGGAATATACGGTCCAAGGCCCACCATGGCAACATCCATGTCCCTGAAGAAGAGAAGGTCCCCCGCCAGGTGGTCAAGGGTCTGGGAAGGAAGACCAACCATGACGCCGGTGCCGGTCTGGTAGCCGGTGCGTTTCAGGGCTTCCAGGCAGTCCACCCTTGTGCGGAAACTGTGTTTGGCGTCCCTGGGATGTATCCTGTAATAAAGCTCCTCGTCTGACGATTCTATCCTGAGGAGGTAGCGGTGGGCGCCGGCATCGAACCATCGGCAGTAAGTGTCTTCCGTCTGCTCACCAAGGGAAAGGGTGATTCCAAGGCTGCCGCCGTCAATCTTCTTGATTTCCCGGACCAGATACTCAATCTTAGCGATGAACTCAGGGTCACTGCGTTCCCCGCTCTGGAGCGCCACGGAGCCGTATCCCAGATCATGGGCAAGACGGGCGCAGGAGAGGACTTCATCGTCAGAAAGGCAGTACCTTGCTACCTTCCCGTTTCCGCGCCTGAGTCCGCAGTAGAGGCAGTTCTTTTCGCAGACGTTGCCATACTCTATGAGGCCCCTGAGATGGACGTAATTGTCCATGTGCTCCAGCTTCACCTCAAGGGCGCGCCGGAGCAGCATCTCCATCTGGGAGCCTTCAGCAGCAAGCAGGACCTTGATCAGTTCCCTGTCAAGATCCTGCCTGTAAAGTATATCGCGGAACTGTTCGTCATTCATTGTTCCGCAAATATAGGAATTATTCACCTGACTTTATAATCAAGGCTGAGTTTTATGTCGCTTGAAGAAGAGCCTACAAGTATCTTGTACTCCCCTGCGTCAACTTTCCAGCTGTGGGTCTCTACATCGTAGTATGAGAAATCTGCAGCGCTGAGCGGAATCCTGAATTCCACGCTCTTGCCTTTGGCGATGAGTTTCTTGTCGAAGCCCTTGAGCTCGTAGGCGGGACGCATTACGGAAGGATTCTGAGGTGCGACGTAGACCTGAACGGCCTCCTTGGCGTCCACCTTACCGGTATTCTTGACGGTGAAAACAATCTCACAGCCGTCTGCAGTGGGGTTAACGGAGCCACCGGAATACTCAAATGAGGAATAGCTGAGGCCAAATCCGAACGGGAACAAAGGGTCTATGCCGAACTTCTCCACGCCACGGTAGCCCACGAAGAGGCCTTCTGAATAGACGGCGTGCGGATACGGGTCACGGTCACGATTCTTGCTGTTTTTGTATACTCCGGGGGTTATTGCCTGATAGTACTTTGCCGCAGGATTCTTTTCCTCCGAGCCCCAGAAAGTGAAAGGAAGCTTTCCGGAAGGAGATACCTTACCGGAAACGATGTCTGCAAGGGCCTTTCCGCCCTCCTGGCCGCCGTACCAGGCCATGATAATGGCTGCCACGTTGTCCTTGAAGGGGTTGATATCCACCTCGCCGCCGGAATTGATGACGACGACGGTGTTCTTGTTAAGTGCAGCTGCCGCGGCGATGAGCTCGTTCTGACCGGCAGGAAGGGCATAAGTGCGGTCGTGGTTCTCACGCTCCGTGTCATGGTTGAAACCGGCCACTACAATGACGGCATTGGCCTTGGCTATGGCCTTCTGCTCCTCCGGAGTGAATTCCGTGCTCTCTATGAGCTGGACATTGTACTTCTTTCCAAGTGCCTGAAGGCCGGCGAAAGGAGTGATGTTCCTTCCGGGAATGGGATCCATACGGCCGGAACCTCCGCCGTATGCCACTGTATTGGCATTGGGGCCAAGGACCACTATGCGGCCTTTCTTCACGGGAAGGACGCCGTTGTTCTTCAGAAGCACGAGAGCCTCGATGGCTGCGTCATAGGCCTTAGCACGTGAGTAATCATAGTCCTCGGGGATGGACTCGTCCTTTGCAGGCTGGTCCAGGAGGCCGAATGCAATGAAGGTCTGGAGAATGTGCTGGCACATGATGTCCAGATTGGCCTCGGGAAGCACGCCGTTCTCAACGAGAGGCTTCACCATCTCCGGCTTTGTGGTGTAATTCTCCGGCATTTCAAGGTCAAGACCGCCTGTGAGTACGCCAAGGGTGGTGTAGGTGGACTTCCAGTCCGACATCACGATGCCCTCGAATCCCCATTTGCGGAGGTTCTCCTTGATGAGCCAGGGGCTCTCTGTGGCGTGGATGCCGTTAATGGTGTTGTAGCTGGTCATGACGGCTCCAACATCGGCCTTCTCAACGGCCTTGCGGAAAGCCGGGAAGTAAATCTCATTGAGGGTACGTTCATCCACCACCGAACCGGTCCAGTGGCGGCTGTACTCCTGGTTGTTTACCGCAAAGTGCTTGATGGTGGCAATGACCCTGTGATCCTGGATACCCTGGATGTAGTTCAGGGCAATCTCTGAGGTAAGGTAAGGGTCTTCCCCATAGTACTCGAAATTGCGGCCGCAAAGGGGCGAACGGTAGATGTTCACGCCCGGGCAGAGCATAATCCTCACTCCGCGGGCGCTGGCATCGCAACCGATACCGTCACCTACTCCATTGGCAGCTTCGCGGTTGAAGCTGGCTGCAAGGCCTATTCCGGAGGGGTAATACGTACTGTTTGTCTTGTTTCGTACACCCTGAGGGCCATCGGCCATCCTCACGGACGGAATGCCCAGCCTGGGGATTGCATATGTGTGGAAGCCGTCCACTTTTCCGGAGATGAACTCAATCTTTTCATCAAGGGTCATTTTGCTCACAATCTCTGCCGCCCTGTCCTTGTCATTCTGGGTAATGACGTAAGGCTGTGCGCCTGCAATTGCGGAAAACATCAACGCTAAGGTTGCAATAATCAGTGTTCTCTTCATAACTTATATTAGGTGTTAAAACTCAATGAATACAAAAGAATGGGGTTGCAGGGCAAGGGACAGGGTTCCATCCGGCTGCAGGGCCACCGGGTACTCGGTGTACATGTTGAACTGGTCTGTAATATGGCAACGGACCTTGCCGTCGAACTCTCCGCCATCAAGACGTACCGTAACGTCCTTGACGGAGGTGATGTTATCGTCCATGACATACCTGCTTACCAGTATGCCAAGGTTCCCTGCAGGGTCACAGGCGGCGGTTACGCGGACGTCAGGAATGTCACATACCGCCTTCACCTGAGTGCCCAGGGTCTTGAGTTTGCCCCAGGCATACAGGGCCCAATAGCTCCAGATGGGTGTGTCGCTGGCCGCGTCGAAAAGGCCGTTGAAGCGGGTGCCGGGAGTCCAGACATAATACATCATCATGTCCGTGGGACAGTTCTGACCCTCCTGCATGGAGGCACAGACGAAGGCTCCGGCCTTGGGACTGGACATCATGCGTGAGGAATAGGGATAGTCGTCCGTCCAACTCTTGATGTAGTTCCACTCGTTAAGGAAGGACTCGGCGTTATTGTAGCCGTACTTATCCAGAAGTTCACGGACTTGATAGGAATAGTCCACATAGACCGTGGGATCGTACTCGTAGATATGCCAGGCAAAGAAATCAAGGGGCACATTACGGCGCTTCATCTCAGAGAGGAGCCTTTCATACCACACGGGAATCTTCCTGCTACCGGGATCCGTGCCGGACATGGCGGGACCGCCTATGTGGAGGTCAGGAAAGCAGCCTTTGAGGTGCTTCACGGCAACCTCGAAGAAGTCGTAGAACTGCTCAGGAGAGCCGGCCCAGCAGCGGGGGTCAACCTTCCACTTGTCGTTGTCCCACTCCAGGTTGGGCTCGTTCCAGATCTCCCAGTACTTTATATTGTAGTGGAAGCCGTCTGCCCAGCCCTCGTTGTAGTGGCGGATGATGTGTTCGCATATCTGCGCCCACTTCTTGTTGTCCTTGGGCGGATAGATATTGTACTTTTTGAGCGGCTGGTTCTCTATGCTCTGTCCAAGGCGGTAGAACACCTCTACGCCAGCATCCTGGATGCTCTTGACATATCTGTCCGTAAGCGTGAAGTCATAAGACTCCGGCTTATTGGGGTTCTTGGAGAAATCCGGGAAGATGATAGAAATATCCACCACATGCTCGCCGTAGGCTCCATAGCCGGCTGCATCGTGGTTGCGGGAATACCCCACGTTTGCGGCGCGGAAATAGCCTGTGGTGCCAGTGTACACCTGCTCCGCATTATTGATTCTGGGACCGTTGTTCACGGCGTTCATCCGCTTGATGGGGGCAACTACCGCATCCTTGGACACGGTAATCTGTGCCATCAGGCAGACTCCTGCAAAGAGCAGGGCCAGACATGTTGTGATAATCCTTTTCATATTACTTAAGGAGTACACTCTTCTCACGTTTTACAAACTGGATTGCTATTCCGGAAGGGTCCCGCATCATGGCGCCGTCGAATCCCGGCGACTTCTCATGGACCACAAGGGTGGCGCCGGCCTTGGTGAGGCGCTCTATGTCTGCATCCACATCCTTTGACGTGAAGCCGAAATGCAGTGTCAGAGGGTCCATGGAGGCATAATCCGGGGCGGCGGGCGTAGTCCTTGCGCGGTACATTTCAATGGCTATGCGTCCGGTGGCATCCACAATGAATGTGGTATGCGTTTCATCGTCTTTCTGGCGGGTAATTGTGAATCCCAGATTCTCGCACCACCAGGCTGCGGTGGCCACAGGATCCGCCACGTCAATGGCGGGATGCTCCAGGACAAATCCGTCCGGATTCACCAGTTCACTTCCCTTACGGCCGCATCCGAACAGAGCCTGGATGGCGGCTACTGCTGAAAGAAAAAACTTCTTCATATCACTTGTTATTTACATATTCTTTCACATCGTCCCACAGGTAATAAGGTCCTGAGTATGCCTTGAGCTCAGGAATGGGGGTCTCCTCCTCGTTTGCGAGGAACTTCACCAGGACCACTCCTTTACGGTTCTTGTAGAACACAATCTGGAGGTTTGTGGCGAAGGGACAGAGCTTTACGCCGTTCCAGTTGCGGTAAGCTTCCTCTGCGGTGAGCCTGGGATAGCCATAGCCCTCAAGGCCAAAGAAGGAGCACAGGGCCAGGTAAGGCAGGTCATGCCCGAAGATGAGGTCTGCAGCCACGGGAGCGCCGGCGATGGCTTCATCCGCCTTGCGGACTATTTCCATGACAAGGGGCTTTGCTCGCGGCATGCGCTCGTCGCCAAAAGGCCGGGAGTTGCAGTGCGCAAGGTAAAAATTGAGGGCATGGCGGGCATAAGCGGTTTCAACGGCATCCCAGGGCAGGAAATTGAAGCGGTTCTCATCTATATCATAAGCTTCTGCAAACTGGGCAAGGGTAAATATTGCGGAAACAAAAGTCTTTGGTTTAGCCCCAATCAGCTCTTTTCCACGCACCGGATCCTTGAAG
>JAILJO010000037.1 GCA_024694675.1 Bacteroidales bacterium
ATGACAGCTTACAAACTGAACCGCCTTCACTGGCACCTTACGGACGACCAGGGCTGGCGCGTCGAGATCAAGGCCTATCCCAAACTCACGGAGATTGGCGCCTGGCGCGACGGCACCATGATAGCCAAGGACTTCGGCTCCGACGACGGCATCCGATACGGCGGCTTCTACACGCAGGAAGAACTGCGCGACGTAGTGGCCTACGCGGCCGCAAGGGGCATTACCATCGTCCCTGAGCTGGACCTTCCCGGCCATATGGTTGCAGCGCTGGCGTCGTACCCGGAACTTGGCTGCACCGGAGGGCCTTACAAGGTCCGCCAGATATGGGGTATATCCCAGGACATCCTCTGCGCCGGAAATGAAGACACTTTCAAGTTTATCGAAAGTGTCCTCACGGAACTTATGGACATCTTCCCGTCGGAGTACATCCACATTGGCGGGGACGAGTGCTTTGGAGACAGGCATGAAAGGAAAGGTCTGGTTCCCTGGGACAAGTGCCCCAAGTGCCAGGCCCGCATGAAACAGCTTGGCATCAAGCCCGGCATGGAAGCCCGGCACTACCTTCAGAACTATGTCACCGCCCGTGTCCAGGCCTTCCTTGGAGAGCATGGACGCAAGGTAATAGGCTGGGACGAGATCCTTCAGGGAGAGCTCGCCCCTGGCGCCACCGTCATGTCGTGGCGTGGCACATCCGGCGGCATCAAGGCCGTGGAGAAGGGCATGGATGCCATAATGTCGCCTAACAGCTTCCACTACATAGATTACTACCAGAGCCAGGAAAAGGACAAGGAACCCCTGGCAATAGGCGGCCATCTCCCCGTAGAAAAGGTATATGGCTATGAGCCGTTGGAAGGCATGCCGGAAGGGGCGGAGAGCCACATCCTGGGCGTCCAGTGCAACCTGTGGACGGAATACATCGCCACGCCTGAGCACCTGGAATACATGCTGCTTCCCCGTATGTGCGCAAGTGCGGAGACGGGCTGGGTGGCTGCAGGGTCCAAGGACTTCGCCCGCTTTGATGCATCCCTGGACCATACCTTCCGGATTCTTGACGCCATGGGAGTGAACTATTGCCTTAACGTACGCGGACTCATAGGCCTGGACCGTGTGCCCGCACGCACTCCGGAAGAGCTTGAAGAATACCTGAAGGCACAATGAGAAGGTTAGCTTTCACTGTCGTTTTCCTTGTGTCCTGGCTGCTTGCCGGTGCACAGGAGATAGTATACACGGACGCTTCAGTTTTCCCCGTTTACGGGCAGGCCTTTGAACCCTCCGGCGAGGGCCCGAGATACAGGCGCTTCCCGGCGGAAGTCAGGGCTACAGCCCGAGAAGCCCTGAAAAAGAGGTCGGACTGTTCTGCCGGACTATACATCCGCTTCCGTTCCGATGCCCCGGAAATCCATGCCCGATGGACAAATACCGGCAAGCACATGGCTCACATGACGGACTGCGGCGCCGGAGGGCTGGACCTCTACGCGATTATAGGCGGAGAGTGGCGTTTCGTGGGGGCGGGTTTTACCGGCGGAGCCATAGGCCCGGATCACCGGAAGAAGCTGGTTGGCAACATGGAGCCCGTCATGCGTGAGTACATGCTTTACCTCTCCCTGTACGATGAGGTTAAAACACTCGAGATTGGCGTCCCGGAAGGCAGTTCCCTCAGGCAGCCCATTGCAAATACGCCAAAGGCAGATTCTCCAATCGTCATGTACGGGACCAGCATCCTGCAAGGCTGCAGCGCCTCCAGGCCGGGAATGGCCCATTCCAATATCATAGCCCGCCGCCTGGACCGCACGGTCATTAACCTTGGATTCAGCGGCAATGCCTTCCTGGACCTGGAAGTTGCCCGCCTCATGGCCGGAGTGCCCAATCCCTCTGCCTTTGTCCTGGACTATGTCCCCAACGCCAGCGAGGAGATGATTAATGAAAAAGGAGAGGAGTTTTTCCGTATTCTAAGGGACGCCCATCCGGAAGTTCCAGTTATCTTCGTGGAGGATCCGCAGTTCTCCCACAGCAGGGTGGACATGAAAATTGCCGGAGAGATAAGCGGCAGGAACACAGCCCAGAAGGCGCTTTTCCATCGCCTGAAGAAATCCGGGGAGAAGAGGATATACTATGTCCCCTCCAAAGGACTGATGGGAGAAGACGGTGAAGCGGCCGTGGACGGCACTCATTTCACGGACCTTGGCATGGTCCGTTACGCAGATAAACTTGTCCCCGTACTGAAGAAGGCGCTCAGGCGTTAAAGGGAGTGGCGGCCCTGCTCCTTAAGCCAGCCTATGAGAAGTTCCGGGCGGTCTGTCTGGAACATTGACACACCCAGGTCTAGGTATTTCTGATATACCTGGCCTGGGTTTTGGGCCTGATATGCTGCATCGTCATCATTTCCGTCGCCGCCGCAGAGGGAAGCCCAGATGGTGTTCACCCAAATCCTTGCGCCTTGCTCCCGGATTCTCCGGCAGGCATCGGGGAAGGCATCGTCGTCACTTGTCTGCCAGCAGAGTTCATACGCGGGCGGTACCACTCCCTGCTCCTGGTAGGAATTAAACAGAGCCTGGCCTTTTTCATTCTGTATGTTTATGATGGGCATATACATCATGTTGCGCTCATGGGAGGACTCGTTCCTGGCCACTACCTCTATGGACTTGGTTCCCTTTATGAGCACCTGCCCGGTTACGCCCAGCTCTTCAGTTATGGCGAGAACCTTGTCGTAATAGTCGTATCCCTTGTCAATATTCACGCAGATACGTCCCCTTGTGCACTCCAGGGCCTCGCGGAGGGTGGGCATGCGCAGGGTGTCTATTGCCGCGGCCTGATGCATCCTCTTGAGGCTTAGGGATTTAATCTCGTCAATGGTGAGGTCCTTTACCTTGGGGCTTTTGTCCGGCTGGTCCCGGAAAACCTTGCTGAAGTTGGTGGTGCGCTTTACATCGCTGTCATGGCACAGTACAAGTACGGAATCCGACGTCATGCGGACGTCTATCTCCACGACATCCGCACCCATGGCAATGACGCTCTCTATTGCCGGGATGGAATTCTCAGGCCAGTTCCGCCAGTCGCCGCGGTGACACGCAACGATTACATATCCGGAAGAAGGATCTTGAATCCGGGCGGCTATGGCATCTGCCCTGGAGGCATATTGAACCTTGTTGCCACAGGCGGCAAGTGCAAGCGCAAGAACTGCTGCAAGGAGGATTCTTTTCATTGTAATAATTTTTAGATAGAACAATCCTATGGGGAAATCCCCCCAAACAGGCAGATACAAAAATAGTAAAAAAGATTGGGGGGAAAAAGGAGGTGGCGTGTTCTACATATGAATAGACTATAATCCTGCTTTTTATGGAAGATTTGCAGAAATGGTTTTTGGAACACGCCTCCGATGATGCGGCGGA
Organism: Bacteroidales bacterium; assembly: GCA_024694675.1. Lineage (GTDB taxonomy): Bacteria > Bacteroidota > Bacteroidia > Bacteroidales > UBA932 > Cryptobacteroides. The sequence continues at coordinate 3,390 of JAILJO010000037.1, forward strand.
CAAATCCCTGGGAGAACTCATCTCCGGTTTTGAGGACGATGATTACACTTTGTCGGCGGAAGCTTTCAACAGGTTCTGTTCCCAGGTGGGGAAGGGATCCGGACGGCCGGTGTTTTTCCGCCCGCTGCAGCGAATAGCCGCTGTCCTGCTGCTCCCTTTCGTGGTAGCAACGGCTTTCCTGGCATTAAGAAAGCCGGCAGGAAGCCAGTGGAATGAGGTCTATACCCAGTCCGGCCAGTCCCGTTCGGTCACCCTTCCGGACGGGTCGTTGATCCGTCTGGCTCCGGAGAGCCACATCCTCTATCCGTCATCGTTCCCCAAAGGCTCCCGCCAGGTCTTCCTTCAGGGAGAGGCCTATGCAGACATCGTCCATAAGGATGGTTGCCCTTTCCGTATCCAGTCGCAAGAGATAACCGTAACCGTATTTGGCACGGAGTTCAATTTCTCTTCCTACCAGGGGGATTCGGAGTGTGAACTGGCCCTTGTGGACGGCTCAGTGGAGATGAAAATCCATGGCCGGGACGCGGACCATACAATACAGATGAAAACCGGAGACCTGGTGCGTTACCAGCGTGGCAGCGGCAGCATAGAAAAGCAGCGTTTTTCTGCCGATACTTACCTTGCAAACGCCAAAAGGGACGGCCTCCAGTTCTCCAACCGCAAATTTGGAGACATCTCGCGCACACTGGAAAGAAAGTTCGGCGCCAAGATTATCATTGAAGACCCCTCGCTTGCAGAGGAGCGTTTCTTCGCTGCCTTCATAAACGGCGAGGATCTCCCCACTATACTGGAATCTTTCAATACGCAAAACCACATGAATATAAACAAGAAAGGCAGCAATTACTACCTTTCGCTAAAATAACCAGCCATGTTCCTTTTCAGAAAGACACTGCTAATTGCTCTGACGGCCGTGGTTATGTTCTGCTCGGCCGCAGGCATGGCATACGCCCAGCATACAGTGCGCCTGAAGAATGTCCCGGTGAAGACCGCCGTGGATTACCTCCAGCGCGAGTACGGTTACTCCGTGGTGGTCAAAGCCAGCCAGATTGACATGGACAAGACCGTATCCGTTCAGGTTAAGGACGGCAGCGTACAGGATGTCCTGGGCCAGATTTTCGCCGGACAAGACGTTTCCTTTACCGTGGAGGGAAAGAAGATTCAGGTATCCAAAGTAGAAAAGCAGCCGGAGACGCCAATGCCCGTTCAAGACGGCCAGAAAGTTGCGCGCCATCAGGTTAAAGGTCAGGTGACAGACCAGGTTGGAGAGCCTGTCATCGGCTGTATCATCGTCCCGGACAGTCAGTCGCAGAGGGCGGTGAGCACGGACCTTGACGGTTATTATTCCATAGATGTCCTTGCCGGAAGCACGCTGGAATTCTCCTATGTGGGTTTTTACTCTGTGAAAGAAGAAGTGGGCGGCCGCAGCCGGATCAACATTGTAATGCGTGAGAAGGCAGAAAGCCTGGACGCCGTCATGGTCATCGGTTACGGCAGCGCCTCAAAACGCCTCATCTCCTCCTCTATTGCATCGGTAAAAATGGACGAAATTGACAAAGGTGCGGACATAGACCCCGTCAAGGCCCTCCAGGGCCGCGTGACGGGTATCAGTATATCTTCATCGTCAGGTATCCCTGGTGAAACACCGCGCGTGATTATCCGCGGTGTAAGTTCCATTTCCGGCAATTCTTCCCCGCTTTATGTGGTGGACGGTATCCCGGCGGAGAGCTACCCCAACCTCAATTCCTCGGACATTGAGAGCATGGAGGTCCTCAAGGATGCGTCGGCAACGGCCATCTACGGTTCCCGTGCCAACTCCGGCGTTATCCTCATTACCACCAAGTCCGGACGCAAAGGTGTCACCAAGATTACCGCAGGGGCATTTTCCGGCGGCGCCGTGGTGGCCCATGACATTCCCATGGCCAATATGCAGGAATACATTAATGTGATAGGAACGGCTATAGATAATTATAACGCACAGGCTAACGCACTCAAGGAGTTCTACATCCCTGACACGCTCATAGATTATGACTGGATGGGTGCCGTCTCCCGCAAGGTGGCCCTCAAATCCGGCGCCAACGTGAGCATGAGCGGCGGCAGCGACAACACGCGTTTCTTTGTTTCCGGCGGCTATGAGGGAGACCAGGGTTACCTCCTCACCACAGGTTTCCGCAAGTTTACTGGACGCACCAAATTCTCCCACGACATTACCAAATGGCTGGAGATGAACGTGAATACATCCATCGCGTACGCACGCTATGATAAAGTGGAAGAGACTGACGGCTCGCTCAAGATCCTCCGTGCCGCCCGTGAAGAGCAGCCGTGGTATTCTGCCACTCACGACGACGGCTCCTGGAGAGTCATGTCTTCAGGCGGTCTTGCCCGTCACAATCCTCTGATGATTATCAACGAAGAGGACTATTACATAGACAAATACCAGATTCAGGGCACCGTGAGTTTCGTGGTCAAGCCGTTCAAGGGTTTCAAGTACACGCCTTCCATAAGCGGTTACTCCATTTACGACAAAACCATCAAGAAACTGACGGAGAAGAACGAAGAGCGCGGCTACAAGGACGGCTGGGCTGCCCTGAGCGAGCAGAAAGACAACTCTTTCCGTGTGGTCTTCGACAACATTTTCTCCTATGACAACAAGTGGGACAAACTAACATACTCACTGCTCGCCGGTCATTCCTTCGAAAAGTATGAGTATGAGACCTTCGGTGCCAAGAGTGACAACTACACCAACGAGGCATACCCCTCGTCCAGTTTCAACCTCATCACCTCCGGTACGGCTATCTACCCTGGCAGTATCGGCTATAATGCATACGCCCTAGAGTCTTATTTCTCCCGCGCAGCCTTGAATTGGGCAGACCGCTACATCCTCAACCTCTCCTTCAGGGCGGACGGATCTTCCCGTTTCCCTGAGAACAACCGTTTCGGTTTCTTCCCGGCCGGCTCTCTGGCATGGCTGGTCTCCAATGAGGATTTTTTCCCCAAGAACGATATCCTCACGGACCTCAAGTTCCGTGTGAGCGCCGGACAGACCGGCTCCATGAACGGAATCGGCAACTGGGCCGCCATGTCCCTGGTGGCAGCAGGCTCTCCGTACAACGGATCTTCCGGCATGCGTATCTCCCAGACGGCCCAGAATATCCGCTGGGAGAAGAGTACCAAGTTCAACTTCGGTACGGACATGGAACTCCTCTCCGACAGGATGAACTTCGGGGCCGATGTGTTCTATTCCCTCACGGACGGCCTCCTGTACCCACGTCCGGTGGTGGCCACAACCGGTTACACCTCCATCACTTCCAACATAGGCTCCATGGACAACGTGGGCGTTGAGGCATCCCTTGGCGGCCGTGTATTCGACGGTCCTTTCAAGTGGGACCTCTCCGGCAATTTTTCCTGGTCCAGGAACCGGCTCATAAGCCTTCTTGACAGTACGGACATTATAGTGGTGGAGGACAGCCAGCTCTACGGCGGAAACAAGCACGCCCTTATCATCGGCAAGCCCGTCAGTGCATGGTACATGCTCCGTATGGACGGAATATACCAGTATGACGATGAAGTCCCTGCGAAACTCTACACAAAGGGTGTCCGCGCCGGCGATATCAAGTACTATGACAAGGACGGCAACGGGGACATAGACGACAACGACCGCATCTACTGCGGCAAGGCAACTCCGGACTTCTTTGGCGGAATCAATTCCTCCATGTCCTGGAAGGGCCTTGAACTCAATGTCTTCTGCCAGTATTCCGTTGGCGCCAAAGTTTTCAGCGCCTGGAAGGGCTGCGGCCAGGAAGGAACGGAGAGCCTGGGCCTTTCTTCCGGTACCGTCACGGCGGACAACGGCAAGGAGACCACCCAGTACTTCAACGTGAGCAAGAAGGCCGCTACCCAGTTCTGGAAGGGCCCCGGCACATCCAACACCATGCCGCGTCCCACCGCCACCGGTCTCCATACCGGCTGGTCCTGTGACTACAACATCCTCACTTCTACCCGTTATCTGGAGGATGCATCCTATTTCCGCATCAAGAACGTGACGCTCGCATACAACCTTCCCGGCAAACTGCTGGAGAGGGCTAAGATAGCAGGTGTGAGAGTATATGCAACCGTGGACAATGCCTGGACCTTCACCAAATATGAGGGATATGACCCGGAGGCGTCCATGTCCGGCGGCCCCGCTGCGGCGAAGTACGCTACGGACTTCGGTTACGAGCCCATGATGCGCTCGTTCCTGTTAGGCGTTGACATTAAATTCTAAGGAGGGACAAATAGATGAAAAAGACATTTTACATATCGCTCCTTCTTCTTGTGGTGCTCCCCGGCTGCACCAAGATGCTGGACCAGATTGCCCCGAAGAACGCAATCAAGTCAAGCATGCTCAACGATTCGGACCTTGGAAAACTCACCAACGGCGTCCGCTACCGTATGGAAACACTTGCCCGTACAACATGGTTCTGGGGTGACTGGCTGGCAGAGAACTTCGTCTCCGGCCCGGGCTTCGACGTTGCCGACGTCCATGCCGAAACGCAGTCGGCGGCATCGTCCATAGCCCTTGACGACTGGCGCAATTGCTTCACCACGCTCAATGAGGTGAACGAGCTATTGAAATCGGCCTCCGGTGATGATCCGGTGTCGGTGGAATCGGCCGGGAACGCCTATTTCTTCAGGGCCTGGATATACTATACCCTTGTTATCCGCTACGGAGGCGTTCCGCTGCTTACGGTTCCCACCATGGATGTGGTTCCCATTTCCAAGGAGGAGGCTGTCTGGGGACAGATTATAAGCGACTGCCGAGCCGCAATTGAGAACCTTCCTGAGAAGAGTTCCATGTTCTATCCCACCAAGGATGCCGCACGGCTGCTCCTTGCCCGCGTGCTTCTGTGGAACGGCCAGGAAACGGAGGCGGCCTCTCTTGCCGGAGATGTCATTTCTTCCGGCCGATACCAGCTTGAGGACACTTCCGAGGGCTTTGCCAAGATTTTCATTAACGGCACATCGTCAAAGGAAATAGTGTTCGCCCTGGCAAACATCCGCAGTACAAGCTACAATCTCCTTTACGAGAGAGTTAACGACGTGGACGGCTCCTGGAACTATTCTCCGGCGACCAAGTTCTACACAGGCCTGTATTCCGACACAGCGGTCCATGGCAGCGATATCCGCTATGCCGCCACCTTCTCCGCCACGGACAAAACCAGGGTAATCAAGTTCCCCAACGGCGGCAACGGAATGAACCAGTTTGTCCAGAATCCCACTCCGGCCAATTCTCCCATAGTCCTGCTGCGTCTTGCCGATGCTTATCTTATCCGCGCGGAGGCCCTTGGCTATGCAAGCGGCAAAGCCGTCCTCCAGGAGTTCATGCAGAAGCGTTATGCTTCCGTGAGTATCCCCGCCGCCATGAGCGATAAGGACTGGCAAAACCTCATCCTGGACGAGAACAACCGCGAGTTCTTCGGCGAAGGCCGCCGCTGGTTCGACATCAAACGTACAGGCCGCACGGACCTCTATGAGAGCTGGAACGGCCGTGACTTCCTCCTCTACTGGCCAATTCCTCAGAAGGAAAGGGACATAGCAGGAAAAGACAAATATCCGCAGAATCCGGGATATAACAATTAAGTAATAACCAATTATATTTGAATTATGAAAAAAGTATTATTTGCACTCATGGCCCTTTCGCTCGCCGTAGTAGCCTGTAAAGAAAAGGAAGACCCTGCAGCCCAGCTTGTAGTGGACTTCACCATCTCCGCCAATCCCGTTTATGCGGGTGAGGAAGTGGTATTCACCGCCAAAGTGTCCGGCGGTGTGGCTCCGTACACCTACGAATGGGCAGTCGGTGAGGCTGTAAAGTTCACCGGAGAAACCGCAAAGTGGACTCCCGAGGAGAACAATACCTACAAGGTAACCCTCAAGGCTACCGACTCCAAGAAAACTTCCGTAGAGCGTACCAAGAACCTTGTGGTAGAACCCGCTCCAGTCATTGCAAAGGGCGAGGTGACACTCATTTGGAACGCTCAGCTGGAAGGCTACACATCCATCACATCCCCCTCAGTTGCGGACGACGGCAGCATCTACACCACAACCCGTGACAAGAACAAATTCTACAAGATTTCCAAGGACGGTGCAATTGTCTGGGAGAAAGCATTCCTGAATAACCCCCAGTCCGGTTCACAGGTCTATGGCACCCCCGCTATTGACACAGACGGCACAATCTACATGTGCGGTGGAACCAAGAACGGAGATGCAACCGTTGTGGCTTACAACCCCGACGGCACGGAGAAATGGCGTTTCTCCAACGACAAGTTCTGGAACAAGGGCAACACCCCCTCGGCAGCAATCAACGGCGGTACGTCCGTGGGTATCGGCCCCAAGAACATCTACATTGGCAACGTGGGTAGCGCCGGCACCATAATAGCCATAGACAAGGCTACCGGTGAACGCGTGAACTACATGATGGGTGCTGACGGCAGTGGTCCTGCCGGCGGATGCAGAGGAGGTGTCATAGTGAACAAGGATGCCAGTTACATTGGCTGGTGCGGCGGTGCATACGGCATTTTCGGTGCAAGCACAACCGCCCTTGACGCAGCAGGCGAGGGCACTCCCTGGGCATGGCGCTCATGCTACAGTGCTGCCAGCGGCTGGCCTCTGGGCAACAACCAGGCAACCATCGCTGCCATGAAGGTTGGCGACAAAGACCTTCTCATTGGTATGGTCGCAGTCAAGAACGGCGACGGCGCCTTTGATTACGAAAAAATTTACGGCGTTGACTTCGCCACCGGCGAGGAAGTGGTAAGCGCAAAGATTGATGCCTGCGCTCAACAGGACCAGGGTGGTATTTCCGTAACGGAAGACAACCTCATCATTGCAACTCTCAAGTACACACTAGGCCAGGCCGACGGCGGTATAGCCCTCGTAGATCCTGTGAAGAACGAAATGGTAGCACACTACGGCATTGCAGAGAACGTCACCAGCGCTCCCGCAATAGACCAGGCCGGCAACATACACTTCGGTACCGAGGTGGGTAACTACTATGTGGTGAAGTACAACGGCAACGGTGATTTCGAGACCCTTGTAAAGACAGACATAGCGCAGCTTGTCAAGAACGATACCCGTTATGCAGAAGCTTACAAGGAGACCGAAGTGGCCAAGATCTGGAGCGGCATAGTGATTTGCGATGACGGTACCATCCTGGTTCAGTACACGGACAACGAGAACCGTGCCCTGGGTGGTCTGGCCGCCATCAACGTAGACTACACAACCGGTCCTTCCACCGTGTCCCAGTGGCCCATGATGGGTGGAGGCCGCAAGCACACCAACAGACAGAAATAGTTGGATATGAAGCGTTTTTACTTATTGACGCTGCTCGCCCTTTCCGTCCTCGCCGGGTGCGGGGACGGGGGCGTGCCGTCAGATGACCAGGGTCAGGAAAACCAGGGCGGTGAGGAAAATACCCAGATTCCTCAGGAAACCCGTCCCGGACTCATGGAGCTGTTCAACACGCAGATAGAAAAGCAGCAGGACGGAACTCCCCGCGACAAGATATTTATCGTGGCGCACAGAGCCAATACCTATTACGGCTATCTGAACGCGGTGCCGGACAATTCCCTTCCCGGAATCGAGTGCGCCATCAAGTACGGCGCGGACATGGTGGAACTGGACGTGCGTCCCACCAAGGACAATGTCCTGGTGCTCATGCACAACGCAACCATCAACGACTCCACCACGGGCAAGGGCAACCTGAGCGATTATACCTATGACGAACTCATGCAGTTTGACATGAAGAAGAACGGCAAGGTATACAAGGGCTCAGACGGCAAGACCGTGAAGGTTCCCACTCTGGAGCAGGCCCTGGCGGCATGCAAAGGCAGGATATACATCAACTTGGACGTCAAGGATGCTTCTCCCACCAAACTGTGCCGCATAGTGAAGAACTGCGGCATGGAAGACCAGGTGATGATTTATACCGGCGGCAGCACATCCACGGCAATGGAATATCAGTACGCCAATGTAAACATAGCCGTACATCCCTTTATCAGCAAGGCTTCAGACACCGCCAATTTTGCCGCCATGCCCGGCGCCAAGCTGTTCCAGTACGACTACGACCTGTACGGAGAGGGAAAGAATCCGGAGATGGGCCGTCAGGTTAGGGCCCTCCATTACCTGTCCTACTCCAACCTCCTGAACTACGACAACCAGATTGCCAACAGCAATTATACCAAACTGGACGCCTTCATCGCATGTGAGTCGGACTTCATCCAGACCGACTTCGTGGAGAAGGTTGACTCCTATCTCAAAGGAAAAGGACTGCGTTAAGCCCCACAAAACCATTTTTGCCGCATGTTGACCGAGCAGAAACTCATAGCCGAACTCCGGAGGGGAGACATGAAGGCCTACGAACAGGCCTTCCATACCTATTATCCAAAGTTCGTACGTTTCGCCAATTACATTGTCGGAGACCTTCCTGTGGCAAAAGACCTTGTCCAGAATGTGTTCCTCAAGGTCTGGCGTTACAGGGACCGTCTGGATTCCTCGCTTTCCCTGAACAATTATTTCTTTGTCCTCACAAAGCGTGAAGTCCTGAATTACCTGCGCACCAAGAGGGTATTTGAAACCCTGGATGCATCGTTGGACATACAGGGCGGCGGCCTGCTGCCGGACAGCATGGCAGATGCCTCCAAAGTACGGGAACACGTCTACAAGCTCCCGGAGCAGAGACGCAATGTCTTTATCCTTAGCCGTTTCTATGGTATTCCCAACAAGGATATAGCAAAGAAACTGTCCATTTCTGAAAAAACAGTAGAGCGCCACATAACTCTTGCAGGTAAGCAGCTGAGGGATGAACTTGAAGGCCTCTAAAACAGTAACGAAGATAATGAAAACCCAAAACAAAACCAATCTTCCGGGGCTCTACCAGTCTCCGGAGACACTTGTAATAAGCCTGGGTGCCACGGAGAATTTCCTTACTTCCGGCGGAGAGCCAGAAGGTGCATCCCAAACTGATCCTTATTCCGGAATTCCCGATCCTTATGGTTATTAGTACAGCAGCGTCATGAATAAACTGTTATATTCTGTTTTGACGGCAGCCGTGGCTTTTGGCTCCGTCCTCTCCTGTGAAAAGGAAGTGCCTTTTGACAATCAGGAAGAAGTGGTTCCCGGAAATGAGGCGGAGAACGCTTCAACCTGGAGTTTCACCGCCAACATGGAGAATCCCCAGACCAAGATGACCGTGTCCGGTGACGGGGACCTGAGTTTTGGCTGGGAGAACGGTGACGGAATCAAGATTCTCTGGGATGGCGGCAACACCACCGCAGAGGCAAGCGTGTCGGCCGGAGTGGCAACATTCAGCCCTGCCGGGCTTCCTGCCGCCGGTACTGATGTATGGGTGGTGTATCCGTCGGGCATGACTGCAAGCCTGGAAGCCGGCAGTCTCAAAATTGGTCTTCCTGCCGTGCAGAAGGGCGCCTTCTCCGGTTACTTTGTTGCCAAGGCCAAGGTTGGCGATGCCTCCATCGCTTTCAAGCATCCCGTATGCTACTACAAGTTCGTGGTAGGGGGTGACGGTGCAGATGTTACCAGGCTGGAACTTGTTTCTGCCGCCGGCAACAACCTTACCGCCGCATCCATGACTCTGGAGTTTGACGGCTCAGGTGTCCCTTCCGTGGCAAGCCTTTCCGGTGCCGCCTCTGAGATTGATGTCGATTTCTCCGGTGCAGGAACCTACTACGTTCCCGTAGTCCCCGGCGTGTCATTTGATGCAGCAGACCTCAAGTTCCAGTACAAGCGCACGGAGAATGCCGCATATGTGAACGCCGGCGCCTACAAGCACAGCGTTGCGCTTGACAATAACCGTGCAGAGATTGTCAACTGGGCCGACATGCCCTCCAAGGCCACCAACCGCTACGTCAGTACCTCCGCCTCCGGCTCCGCCAACGGTGCCTCTGCAGGTGCTCCGTGGGACATTGCTCAGTTCAAGGCGTTCATGGAAGATGCGTCTGGCCGTACAGCAGCAGGCACAATTTCATTGTTTGACGGTATCAATATCCATTTTGCCGCCGGGACATATACTCCGGCATCTAAGATTGCGCCCAATATCAATATCCGTACAAACCTGATTGGTGAAGATAAAAATACTACCAAGTTTGACGGCAACTCGGCGCTTATCTTCGATATTTGGAAACAGTCTGGCGAAACAGTTACATTCAAGGACTTTACTTTCCAAAATGCCACGAACTCGAGTGATGGCGGTGTTGTTCGAATTGGTAACAGTGACAGAGTCTTTAACATTGCTTTTGAAAACTGCATTTTCAGCAACAATACTGCAAGCGGTAAGTCCGGAGGCGTTTTCTGTATAACAGGAGCCAACGCTGAGTTATCAGTTAAAGACTGCGCATTCAACGGCAATGTCGGCGGCAGTTGTGGCGGCGTACTGCATGCGACAAGTTCTGCTGTAGTAACATTTGATAACTGTACCTTTACGGGCAACTCCGCAGTTGCTGGCGGCGTCCTGGATATTCAGGGAACCACTGGAGTAACTTGCAACGACTGCACTTTCACCACCAATAGTGCCACAAAATATGGTGGGTCCGGAACACATAAGGATGTTGGTGCCGGTGCTATTATTCTCCGAACTTCCGGAGATGCCATTACCCTGTATAATTGCACCTTTGCCGGGAATACTGTTACGGGCTTTGGCGGTGTAATAGCATCCTGTAACAAGAATACTATTATTGCGGCAACAGATTGTATGTTCTCCGGTAACAATGCAGGATCAGGCTGGGGATCTGCCATTCACCTGAGCAACTATGCCGGACAGCGCATATATTTAAATCGTTGCGTGTTTAAATCGAATACGACTACCTCGCGTGGCGTGATTGGTATCAGCAATAGTACGAGCCTCCTTTATATGAACAGCGTGACATTTAAGGACAACACCAATTCCAACAATAACGCCTGGGGAGTCGCAGTGCAGGCAAGCGGGTCGGTTTGTTGTATGAACAATGTCACCACGACCGGCAACCACAGCACAAACGCTTCGCCTGGTAATACGACCGTATTTAATGCCGACAGCGGCTGGCTCATTACCAATAGTAGCATTATTGACCAGCCGGCCACGGCTCTAGTCCGCGATAACGGTACTGTTAAGACAACTGTCTGCAACAGTATCCTTATTAATACCACAACCCCGAACAATGTGTTTGTGATAGGTAAGGGAGAGAGTTATTTTGATGACTGTGGTCACAATGTGCTTAGCTGTGACGGCACATACAACAACGCGGCCCCTGTCGCTTCTGATAAACTGAGCGTCACGGCACTTTCCAGTGGTACCTATTCAGAGGTCTGGAACTCTACAACTAAATATGGTGTCTATACCTGGGCCAATGACCTTTCCAGTTTCACCGCAGCTACGCAGGGAGAGGTTGAAGCGGCCATTAAGGGTTATGACGTAGACTTCTCGACAAATATCGCAGGTGTAACACATGTGGGCAATGATTTCTGGGCATGGCTTACTGGTATTGGCGCAACCGGCAAGGATGGTAGAGGGGAAGATCGTGTAGGCAAAGACTGGCCTGGATCTTACCAGCAGAACTGATTATGAAAGGGATACAGATTAACTTGGGAATACTGACCGCGGCAGCGCTTGCCGCGGTCGTTTCCTGCTCCGGGGAAAAGGAGCAGGATGCGCCGCTTCAGGGCGATGCCATCCGCGTCACCGTCCATGCAAAGGCGCCGGAGGCCCTTACAAAAACCTACCTGGATACCTACGGGGGCAAGGCAAACACCGTCCTGTGGGGTGCAGACGAGCACATGCTGTTGGCTATAACCAGCGGAAGTTCCACGGTATTTGCAACCTCCGGGGACTTTGATATAAGCTACGAGGATGAGCCCCAGGCCGCGTTCTCCTTCACCGTGTCACCCGTGGCGGCCGCCAGCTATCTGTATCAAGGTATCTATCCTGCATCTGCTGCGGTTGCATGGGAAAACACCAACCCTGCGGCATACAAGGTCTGCCTCCCCGCGGTACAGGAAGCATCGTCAGGGACATACGATCCCTCAGCTTTCATCATGATTGCGCGGCCTCAGGGTTTCAACGCCAAGGAGACTTCCTGGACGGCCTCTTTCCGCCGGACAGTAGCGCTTAACAAACTCATCCTCAAGGGAATCCCCGGAGGTAAATCCATCCGGAGGGTGGAGATTACGGCCCCGGAGGATGTAAGCCTCTCCGGAGTCCGCAGGATGAACCTTTCAACGGGAGAGAGCAGCACTGTCATAGACGGTGGCAGGAACATCGACGTAAACTATGCTTCTCCGGTCGCGGGAGGCTCTGACATTACCGTCTGGTTCACCTCTTGGGGTGCGGAAATAGCCGTAGGGCAGACCCTTTCCATTATTGCCTATACCGACGATTCCTGCTACTTCAGCAAAGAAATCGTCATTCCTGACGGACACCCCATCACTTTCCTTGAAGGATACTTGAATTCCGTTCAGGTGGACATGTCCGGAATTGAGCCGGTGCGTTATTACTTCAGCGGCGGCAAAGGAACCGCAGACAGTCCATGGCAGATTTCATGCAAAGAAGATCTTGCGGAACTTGCAGAGCACGTGGCAAGCCTGGAGGAGGAGGAACTGCATTTCCGTACGGAGTACTACCGCCAGACGGCGGACATAGACTATGCCGGAGGCACTCATGGCAGCATAGGAAACTCCAATGCCTCGTCCCCTTATTCCTTCTTCAACGGCAGTTATGACGGCAACGGCTTCAAGATAAGCAACGTTGTAATAGCCAATCCCAATTCCAACAAGGCCCAGGGCTTCTTCGGATACCTTGACGGGGCTGCCCATATAATGAATCTTGTGCTTGAGAATGTTACTCTGGCTTCAACCACCTGGAATACGGGTGCCATCGCGGGCTGCGTGCAGAGCACTTCCACCGCCGTCATAGAGAATTGTACCGTGACCGGTGCAACGCTTACCGGCTCCGACGCCAGTAACGGAGGTCTTGTGGGTAAGCTCATGGCTGGCACCGTCCGCGGCTGCTCCTTCCAGGGCAGCGTAACAGCCACCAACAGCGCCAAGGACGGCTGCGGAGGCATCGTGGGTTATTCTTCCGGGACATCGTGCGTAATTGAGGACTGCCATGTCCTTGAAAGCAGCATCATTTCGGCTGCCGGCCAGTATACAGGCGGCATTGTGGGCAAGATGGACGGAGGCAATATCCTGTCCTGTACCGTCAAAGGTTCAGGTACAAGGGTTTCCGGAGGGTTCAGGATGGTTGGCGGCATAGTGGGATACATGACCAACAACTCCAATGCCCGTCGCATAGAAGGCTGCGTGGTGGACTGCAAGGAAGTTACCGGTACACGGGGCCTGGTTGGCGGTATCATCGGTGACATCGAATGTCCCGCTATTATAAACAAGTGCTATGTCTCCTGTGACGTGATAAACAATACTGACGGAAGTGATGGTAATGACAACGGCGGGGTGGGCGGTATCTTCGGCCAGATTTACGACAACGGGAAGAACATGACCATAGCCAACTGCGCCTATCTTGGCGGGACCATTTCCAATACGAACAGCATCAAGGGAAACGTGGGCGGCATTGTGGGTAACGGTAATATAAAGGTGATGGACTATGTGGTCATAGTCAACTGCTGCGCCAACCCTACCCGGGTAATAAGCGGCACAAGCAACCAGAACCTTGGAGGTATATGTGGCTATATTTCCGATATTACCATGCGCAACTGCTACAGTGCAACTCCTTATACGGCTTATGCTTTTAACGGCAGCGTCATTAACCCTGCGTCCAACCAGTCCAACGGCTGTATTTACGGATGGCTTCGCGGCGGCAGCAATGCCAACGGCACTCCCGGCGGCGACCTGAGGGATATTTATTGGATTACCGGTTTCAAGGCCGGCCGTTATTCCGGCAACTGGACTTATACATTGATGGAAAGTGAACTTTCCGATTCCCAGATGCGCAATACCGGCTCCGTGACTCGTCCTTCCGACGGCGTTACATACTCCGGTTTCATAGAGGCGCTTAACGCCGCCGTAGCAGAGATGAACGACTCTGCCGTGTATCCCGTGGAACTTGCCGGCTGGGAAACTGGCGCTGGCGGTTATCCCGTTCCCTCGGCGGAAGCCCCTTCTGCCGGAGTTCCCAGGAAGAAGGTTTCCATCCTTGGGGACTCCATCTCTACCTACCAGGGATTCACGCCATATCCGTCCAACTATCAGTATCCTAAAGCTGCGTACACGGGCTTCAACAGCGTATCCATGACGTGGTGGCATCAGCTCATCTATGACAAGATGACCAATGCCAAGCTGGAGGTGAACTCGTCATATACAGGTACTTGTGTGCAGGAGACCACAGACAAGGGTCATCCCGGCTATGGCTTCCTGCACCGCTACGTGGAACTGGGTAATCCGGATGTAATCATAGTGAACGGGGGTACCAATGACGCATGGAGTTTTTCCCTCCCTGTTGGAACTCTGGACTTCTCTCTGGCCACCGACGCCTTGGACGAGTTCCAGTTTGCACAGGCATACGACAAGCTTATCCGCCTTCTGAAGACCACTTATCCGTCAGCCGATATTGCCTGCGTCATAGGCGACAACGTAATGGACGCTTCCAAAGCTGAGTATGCCCAGGTTATCCGTGACGTGTGCACCCACTACGACCTTCCTTATGCGGAGGTTGTCTTTGCGGACAGGGCCTCCCTCACATACGATAACGTCCACCCAAACATAGACGGCATGCAGGAAATGGCCAACCAGGTCTGGAACGCCCTGGCGCCTTCCCTGGAGCCCGGTTCCAATGTGGTGCCTGACCTTGACGCGCGCGTTGTGAACGTTGACAGCCCCCGGATGAAAGTGTACCTGCCAGCTACCGATGGCACTATCCACGGCCTTGTGATTGCATGCCCGGGCGGCGGTTATTCCTCCATTCCGGGAGCCGACGGTTATGAGGGCGCCTATTACAAGGATGTGGTGAATCAGGCCGGCTATGCCCTGGCCGTGCTTTATTATACCCTTCCCGGCGGAGATTCCTCCAAGCCTACGGGCGATATGGAGGCGGCCCTCCGCCTGGTGCGAAGGAAGGCCGGCCAGTGGTACGTTGATCCAGACAAAATTGGCGTGATGGGCTTCTCTGCAGGAGGACATCTGGCCTCCTGGGCCGCAACACACCTGAGCGGTGGCGCCAAGGCTGATTTCCAGGTTCTCTTCTACCCTGTAATCACCATGGGTGACGGCACTCATGCGGGTTCCAGGACACAGTTTCTGGGGCCTGCGCCCACAGATGCCCAGGTGGAGCTTTTCAGCAATGAAAATTACGTTTCTGCATCTACTCCTCCTGCATTCCTGGCTTATGCCGGCAATGACACCACGGTGCCCCCGGCAAACAATGGAGCCGCTTATTATGATGCCCTCGTGGCTGCAGGCGTTGCCGTGGAGCGCCATGTGTATGCCGATGTGTCAAAACCTCACGGCTGGCACTGGGGCTCATTCACGTTTGACGGCGTTGCACAGTCGGACGGGACAAAGTTTGAATATCTGGACCAGGTCAAGGACGCGTTGTCCTGTTGGCTGGTAGCATTATGATAATAATTAAATATACCATGAATATGAATCTCAAGTCTTATTTGACACCTGAAGCGGAACTGATTCCGCTTGTTGCAATGGATAATATCCTGACCTCCGGCGCAGATGAATTCCACATGGGCGGCGGCGGCAGCTACGGTCTGGGCGATCTCAATGACAACGGCTTCCTTTTTTAGCAGTTTAAGCGTCATGAAAAATAGAATCCTCAACTTTCTTGCGCTGACTGCAGGCTTGGTCGCGCTTGTCTCCTGCGAAAGGGAGATGGAATTCACATCCGCCGGCGAAAGCGGGACTATTCATGTAACAGTTCACGCTTCCGCCAGGGAGGAGGCTCCGGTGAAGACCTATCTGGACACTTACATGGGTACGGACAGGACTGTTCTTTGGGGGGCGGGGGAGCAGATGATGCTGGCCGTTACCAGTGCTGGTTCCACCGCATTTGCATCGTCGGAAAAGACAGATGCCTTTGACGGTGAACCGGAAGCGACGTTCTCCTTCACCGTGAGTCCGGCCACGTCGGAGTCGTACCTGTATCAGGGTATTTATCCGGCATCGGCCGCGGTGCCTGCGGATAACACCAATCCTTCAAGCTATAAAGTAAACCTCCCTTCCGTGCAGAACGCAACGGCGGGAAGCTATGATCCGGCGGCATTCATCATGATAGCCCAGCCTCATACTTTCTACGGCAAGGAGACGTCCTGGACTGCCGCTTTCCGCAGGGCGTCGGCACTTGACTGCATTACCCTAAAGGGTATCCCGGCGGGGAAATCGGTCAAGCGCGTTGTAATATCTGCACCCGACGGGACATACCTTTGCGGAGTGCGGGAGATGAACCTCTCTACCGGAGCGAGCGGCGCGGTCACGGGCGGCGGCAATACCATTGATGTGAAGTATGCGACGCCTCTTGCCGGAGGCTCGGACATCGCTGTCTGGTTCACGTCCTGGGCGGCTGAAATAGGCGTGGGAGAGATACTTACCATTGCGGCGTATACCACGGACTCCTATGTCTACGAGAAAGAAATAGTCATTCCGGCTGGCCATCCCATCAGTTTCCTTGAGGGCTACCTCAATACTGTGAGCGTAAGCATGTCCGGAATCACTCCGGTGCTGTATGCCTTCAGCGGAGGTAAAGGTACCATTGACAACCCCTGGCGTATTGAAACCGTGGCAGACCTTGAAGAGCTTGCAACCAAGGTAAATGCCGATTCCGGCACCTATTCTACGGACTATTATCGCCAGAGTGCGGACATAGACTTCGAAGGCAACGACATGCAGGCAATAGGCAACACCAACGACGAGAACGAACCCCGCTACTTCAAGGGCAGTTACCATGGCGCCGGCTTCAAGGTCATGAATGTGAACATCGTGAACTCTGAAGCGGGCAAGGCTGCAGGCTTCTTCGGTTATCTTGCAGAGGCGGCGCATGTGGACGGACTGGTCCTTGAGAATCCGAAGGTCAGTGTGGCTGCAAATAACCTTGGAGCCGTTGTGGGATGTATCCAGCCAGGTGGTACTGTGCTGGTAGAGAACTGCGTGGTTACCGGCGGCTCAGTGCATACCAAGGGCAATTATTCCTGTGCGGGAGGTATCGCCGGCAAGCAGATGAACGGCAGTACAATCCGCAACTGTTCATATAGCGGCATTGTATGGGCGGAGAACCAGAAAGCCGGCGGTATAGTGGGTGAGCAGAACAACAACGGCAGTGCAATCAACTGTTCCGTGACGGGAGCCCTTACCAAGGTTGTGGCAAATAACGCTAATGCCGGCGGTATAGTGGGATACCTTTCTGGCGGAACACATGTGATTGAAGACTGCGTGGTGGATTGCGAGGCAGTTATAGGCAGTAAGGGATATGTAGGAGGCGTTGTGGGAGACTGGGCCGGCGGAGCAGGACGCATCAACGGGTGCACCGTCCACTGCGACGTTACAAATAACAGCAGTTCCGGCAGCTATGGCAACCTGGGCGGTGTGGTTGGTTACATTGCAGCCAGCGACCAGACTGTGGTTATTGCAAACTGTGTCTATGCAGGCGGAAACATCTGCAACTTCAGCGGAACTTCCGGCAGCGTTGCTGGAATAGCGGGAGGTGCAAACTCCAATGCCCTGGATCAGAAATACATAGTGAACAGCTGTACGTTCCCGGATAAGCTGCTGAGCGGTTATCCGTCTGCCGGCAGCAGCCGTAATATCGCAGGTATCGGCGGATGGATGAAATATGTCACTATTCGCAACTGCTACAGCCCTCTGCCGCGTACGTCCATAATTTACGATGGTGACGTAATAGGCGCCGACAGGGAAACCGGCAGTATTTACGGGTGGTTCTCTTCCTACGGCAGGGCCCTGGATGTGTACTATCTTGATACCTTCAAGGTTGGAAAGGGCACAACCACTTCGCAGTCTGCCCAGTCAGTTACCGACGCCCAGATGCGCGGCTCGGGTTCCGTAACCCGTCCTTCCACCGGCGTGGCCTATGCAAACTTCGTGGATGCCCTCAATGCCGATGCGGCGGCGTGGAACGACAGTCCCGTTGCCGGCGTAACGGCCCGGAGCTGGGAAATGGGCGCATCCGGTTATCCTGTACCTGCAGGTACGGCAACGCCGTCGGCCCCCGTTCCCGTGAGCGGCCCCAACCTGCTCAACCTCCTGAACCAGAAGATTGCAGAGTATAACTATAGCTCAAGTGCAATCACAAATCACGTGTTCGTGGTTGCCCATCGTGCCAATACTTACTGGAGCGTGACCAACCAATGGCCGGAGAATTCACTTCCGGCAATAGAGCATGCCATAGAGGCAGGTGCGGAAATGATTGAGCTGGACGTGCGCCTTACCAGCGACGGCATCCCCGTGCTCATGCACAACGAGGGGCTCAGCTATACTACGGATGGTTCCGGGCTCGTTACGGAAAAGACGCTGGAATACGTCAAAGGCCGCAAGATGAAAGCCCGTGGCACAAGTACTTACAAGACCTGGAAGGGAGATTACGTCCGCGTGCCCACCCTTGCGGAGGCCCTTGCCTTCATCAAGGGAAAGAACGTTTATGTGGACCTTGACATCCAGCACAGCGGAGAGGAAACGGACGATGTCTATTATCCCGCAGTAAGCACAATCATCGACGTCATCTATGCAACGGGCACTCGTGACCAGGTGATGATTTACGGCGGAGGAAGCAAGGACAACAAACGAGAGTACATCCGTCAGGGCAATGATGTCCTGGGCGGGCCTCTGGCAATAAATCCCTTCATTTCCACCCCTGCCGATATCCAGAACTGGGTTTCCGGTTTCTGGGGCTGCGCCAAACTGTTCCAGTACAGTTACGAGATATACTATAACGACACCTTCTCCAACTTTGGCGGAGAGTGCCACGCCCGTGGCGCTTTGTCATTCTCCAACTGCCTCAATATAAACGGCGGCCCCCAGTATGACGAGGAACTCGTGGCCTGGTACACCGGAGGAGACCTGGACGACGCCTGCGATGTCCTTGACCGCTTCACCAACTCCAATTCAGACTTCCTCCAGACGGATTACGCAGAGATAGCCATCTCTTACCTTACAAGAAACGGTTATCGCTAGACTGTACATAAAACCACTTAATCCGGGCAGCCGTGCGCTGCCCGTTTTTATTATGCCCCAAAAGTATTATCTTTGTGAAGATAATCGCATGAATCATGAGAAAACTATTAGCCGTAGCAGCTTTCTTAACAGCATTGATTTCACTTCAGGCAAAGAAACTTGAACCCTGGCAGGACCCTGACGTCTTCCAGGAAAACAGGTTGCCCATGAGGGCCACGTTCGTGACGGACCAGGAGCAGCGCCTGAGTCTTAACGGAGTATGGAAGTTCCATTTCAGCGAGAACGTGGCTTCCCGCCTCAAGGGCTTCGAGGC
>JAILJO010000001.1 GCA_024694675.1 Bacteroidales bacterium
AATTCAAGGATATTCCGACTCATTTTCGTTGACATTCTTAATCGCTCGCACAACCGGGTAATTTAACTCGTTTTTTCTTTCAGTCTTTAACTTACCGACCGGCCAAAGCATGCGTTCCAAAGCTTCTTCATTTCCGAAAAATGGGAATCACATTTCCGATGAGGTTCTTGAACGGAATGCCCGACGGTATGCCATAGTTTTGATATGCTTCCGTTTGCTCAATCATAGCAAGACCATCTTCCAAAGCCTTCAAATCTTCCTCCGTTAGCTTACCCATACGAATATGCGGAACAAACTGTTCCCAGATATAACTCACCGCCTGGTCTGGGAAGTATAGGTCATCATAATAAGTCCAGTGCACATCCTGGATATAGTGAACCGTAAGCGAATCCAGCATTTGCAAGTACCATTTCACGGCCAGAAAAAACATTCCATCTTTCAAGGCCGGTTCAATGAACTTCTCACTATACTCAAAGAGCAATTGGCCAATTTGGTCACATTCCCAGTCAAGGTTTCTGGAAACGAAAATCTCTCCCTCTAGAACAGTATCCGGTGTGAAATGGTGCATCTGTTGAAATCGTTGAGTAATCAAGTTAGCTTTATATAACCGGATTCCATATCACTGATACTGATTCACGTGTTTGTACTTTTCCCCCAACTCCAGCAGCTGCTTGAACAACTCCACACGCTCCGCCTTCAACTCGCCGGCATTCATCAGCTTCTTTTTGTGCTTCCACCAAGAGCGCATGTTGCGTTCCTCCGGGTTGAACTTGGAGGGTTTGCGGTGGTTGGTTTCCAGGAAGTCGATGGCTTCTTGCCATTTGGCGAGCCAGAGTTCGGATTGGGTCATAAGATAGATATCATCAGCCAGTGCCTATCCGATATTTGCCGAACTTAAACACTTTATAAGTTCCTCCACGGTACGGAATGACCGAACAGGAGTATGCACCAGGATGGTTTTTGCCCGCGTCTGGGTATGACTAACCGACTCGAAAATCATATTGATGTCCTCTGGCACTATTCTGTATGGTTAATTTCACGCAGCGTGATGGCCTATGATGCAAATGCGCTCTGCATAGTCTGCAGCCAGGGCAAGATTCTTTGTATAGTTCACCGGCCCATAAAAACGGTCACGGAAGACATCGTAACATATGCAGAGGCTATCTTCAACGATATCGTCAGGAAAAAGGGTGTGGAGATATCTTTTAAGCATACAGGCAATCATCACCGCTTCCTCTTGACGAAAGACCGATTTCTTGAGCTTTGATTTTATCGCCCCCACGTGCTTTTTCCCATCGGCATCCATCCAGATAATCAGGGCATCGGGATTGACATCCAGCTCTATCCCATGAAACATGATTGATTTTGCTGCTGGCCTAACCAGATTCTTACCCTCTAAACCAGAGAATGACATACTCATTATCTTGGCCACGGCCTGCTTAGAGTTCTCACAGTCATTCTTTTGGAATGTTGTCGTTGGAACCACACTTGCTAGCTTATCGACTAGAGACTCAAGGATACTATGATTCATCCCTTCCGCAAAAAAACTCCTTATACCAGGACGGATACGGGAATACCAGAATGGCGCATCGTGCTCCTCCACGATAGTATGAATAGCTTTAGTAAGGCTCTCCTCGCTTTTTCTATTAACGAGGGAGGCAAAAGTATTTAAGTAGATTTTCATAAGTTCGTTTGTTATATCTGATGGTAAGATGCAGATGGCCGTTTTTGTGTGGCAGTATATACCGTGGAGTTTTCAACATGTTTTTAACAGTCTTATTCCACGGTATCGCCTCAGATTGTCATCTCATTTCAACTCCTTAAAGAACTCAAATAAAAACAGTGGGAATCCATTCAGAACGGCAATCTCCTCCCCGTCGCACAGGTACTTTGCGCACTGCGCCTCTAAGATCCGCGGTTGCGTAACTGTGTCCTTATACACAGGCGGCTCAGCAACTCCAGTGCACATATAGTTTGCCTTCAAGGTATGCTGCTGCACCAGCCAAATCCAGTTCTGCCTTACCCTTGAATACTCCCGCTTTCCTGACTTATGATGCCCTGCATCTTGCAACTCAATGAAATCCAGGCTACCATAGTAGCTAAACTCCTTAGAGATCTCCTTAAAAGACCGCTCCATGCAATCACTTCTCGAAACTGTGTACTCCACAAAGTGCTGGTCTGGCAGTTTCCGAGTGTAACACAGCGACTCCACCATCGGATAACTCACGTACAGCTTGCCATTATCCGTTTCATCGTCAAACATCTCAAGCATCTCTGCCAGCCGCCAGTTCATCTCCTCCAGCGTCAGATTCTCATTCTGGAAGTCGTAGTCAAAGAAAAGGTAGATCTCCGAGAAGTCAGATGATTTCACATCCGCCGGCAATTGAGCGCCATTCTCCCGCAGAATGGACACAATGTCCCCATCTCCGTCAAACGCCTTCAGTTGCCGATAAAGTTCATATATGTTGTTTCCGAAGGAGCAGACAATCCTCTCCCCCTGGCCGAAGAACAGGCGCTCCAGCGTCCTGAATATCCTCGGTTCCCTCTCTGCTCCTTCAAAAACAAATAGTATCATACCTTAAACGCGTTCCCTCTGAACATTTTTTCTATATTATGGCCAAAACGGAGTTCCTTCTCCGTGCAGTCCACCAACGGTTTGATTTTATTCTCGTTGAGAATGAAGTTGCAGTCCGGCCTAAGCAAATCGTTCGTCATCAGGTATGTGTTGTGGGAAGACGTGAACACCTGGCAGTCCTTGTTGAACAGTATCTTGCACACCTCAAACGCCAATTTGAAATGATAGAAAGCATCAAACTCATCAATGAAAACGAATGTTGCCTGTCCCATCCTTTGCATCCAGAAATAGAGCAACTCCAGAGCCTTGGTTCCCGTAGATATAATAGCCATGAACGGTATCCGCTTCTTATCAATCTGACAGAACAGAACCTTTTCTCCCGCCCTCGGCTGCGCAAACTCAAACTCCTGACCGCTTACGTTAAGAAGGAAACGGCGGAAATCATCAATAAGCTTATTCCTGATGATATACTCCTCAATAGCATAGACTCCTGTCTCCAAACCGATGAACTCCCGCACGTCCAGATTCCTAAACCACAGCATCCCGTTCACGAACTGCTGCAGGCGAATCAGATAATGGTCCTTCGCCAGCGGAATGGACATCAGCAGGAAGTTCACGATGGGAATGTTGTTGGCATTGTCCGCCAGGTTATGCTGGATGGATTTGTCGATGGGGAAAGCCTCCGTGTCGATGGAGAACCTCCCGTCCGCCCTCTTGAAAACCGGCTTCCCACCCACCGCCATTGCCTCCGCGGTCATGATACCGTGATAATCCTTGGCGTAGGAGTACTCCACCGTCTGCCCATCAAACTTGAAGGTGTATTCAAACTCCACTTTCAGGTTAGGATCACCTGCATAAGTGAAGTTAGCATAGTAATCTGCCTTCTTCCATTTCTGGGACAGGTGATTCACGATGTCAAATATGGCAAGACTGAAATTGGACTTACCTGAGCCATTTGGGCCATAGATAATACCGTTTTTGACGATATCATCCTTAATGGCGTACAGATTGAAATTGTAGTTGCTGTGCCTAGTCAGGTCCAGTTCAATCTTATCAGTAAAACCTCGGAAATTTTTTACGGTAAATTTAGCAAGCATAACGCTATTTGTTAGTATTCGGCTACAAATATACAAATTATTCTAATATCCGTAAAATTTTTGCGGAATTTTTACAATAGCATCAACAAAAAAAGAGCCCTCCCGGAGCTCTTTCAATCAATCGTAACACGTACTTCTTTTGGAACGATTACTTCTTCCCCTCCATGTAATACTCAGCGTACCACTTGGCGAACTTCCTCAAGCCTTCGCGCAACGTGATTTTGGGAACGAAACCGAAGTCGCGCTCGAGGGCGGAGGCGTCGGCGTAGGTGGTGGGGACGTCGCCGGGCTGCATGGGGACGAGTTTCTTGTGGGACTCGAAGTCGTAGTCCGCGGGGAGGACGCCGGCGCGGAGAAGCTCTTCCTGGAGGATATGAACGAAGTCCAGGAGGTTCTCAGGCTGGCCGCCGCCTATGTTGTACACAGCATACGGCGGGATGGGAAGGCCGTCCTCACCCACGGCGCGGGCGGGAGCCTTGAGCATGACGCGGTAGACGCCTTCGACGATATCGTCCACAAAGGTGAAATCCCTGCGGCAGTTGCCGTAGTTGAAGATCTGGATGGTCTCGCCCTTACGGAGCTTGTTGGTGAAGCCGAAGTAGGCCATGTCCGGACGGCCGGCGGGTCCGTAGACCGTGAAGAAGCGGAGGCCGGTGGTGGGGATATCGTACAGTTTGGAATAGCAGTGGGCGAAAAGCTCGTTGCTCTTCTTGGTGGCGGCGTACAGGGAGACGGGGTTGTCCACGCGGTCATCGACAGAGAACGGGACCTTCTTGTTGCCCCCGTAGACGCTTGAGGACGATGCATACACCAGATGCTCCACCGGATAGTGCCTGCAGGCCTCCAGGATATTGTAGAAGCCGATTACGTTGCTCTGGATGTACGCATCCGGGTTCTCGATGGAGTAGCGCACGCCCGCCTGGGCCGCAAGGTTTACGACGATATCAAAGTGATACTTGGCGAAGAGGCTGTCGATGAGGGCCTTGTCCGCGAGATCGCCTTTGACGAAGGTGTAGTCGATATGAGGAGATTTCTCGGCTTCGCTCGAAATGACAGAAAGACGATACTCCTTAAGCGAAGGGTCGTAGTAGTTGTTCATGTTGTCAAGGCCCACGATGACGCCTTCCTTGAGCTCTTTGAACAACCTGAGCACCAGGTTACTGCCGATGAATCCGGCGCTGCCGGTAACGAGTATCTTTTTCATAGCTTAGTCCCTTTTGAAGATATCACGTGTGTAGACCTTGTCCACGACGTCGTCCAGGCAGGCATCGTAGCGGTTGGCGATGATGGCGCGGCTCCGGGCCTTGAAGGCCGCGAGGTCGTTAACCACCACGGAGCCGAAGAACGTCTCGCCGTCCTTCAGCGTGGGCTCGTAGATAATCACCTCCGCGCCCTTGGCCTTGATCCTCTTCATAATGCCCTGGATGGCGCTCTGGCGGAAGTTGTCAGAGTTGGACTTCATGGTAAGACGATACACGCCGATGACACACCGCTGCTCCCTCTGGGCATCCCACTGGCTACTGGCCTGGTAGTACCCGGCCTTCCGCAGCACCTGCTCCGCGATGAAATCCTTTCGCGTAGCGTTGCTGTCCACGATGGCGCGGATGAGGTCCTCCGGAACATCGGCATAGTTTGCGAGAAGCTGCTTGGTGTCCTTGGGAAGGCAGTATCCGCCATAGCCGAAGGACGGGTTGTTATAGTGCGTGCCGATTCTGGGGTCCAGCCCGACGCCCTCGATAATATTCTGGGTATCAAGGCCTTTCACCTCAGCGTAGGTATCCAGTTCGTTGAAGAAGCTGACGCGGAGGGCAAGGTACGTGTTGGCGAAGAGCTTCACCGCCTCCGCCTCCTTCATGCCCATGAACAGCGTAGGGATGTCCTGCTTGATGGCGCCCTCCTGCAGAAGGGCGGCGAACTCCCGGGCCTTGGCCTGGAGGAAGTCTATATCCGCCACCTTGCGGATGGCGGCGTTCTCCTCCTCGAAGCCCGGCTTGTCAATCATCTTGGGGCAACCTACGATGATGCGGGAAGGATACAGGTTGTCATAGAGGGCCTTGCTCTCGCGGAGGAACTCCGGGGAGAAGAGCAGGTTGAACTTCTTCACCCCCTTTGCCGCGTACTGCACGTACAGGTTACGCGTGTAGCCCACGGGGATGGTACTCTTAATGACCATCACTGCGTCCGGGTTAACCTTCAGCACAAGGTCGATGACCTCTTCAACATGGCTTGTATCGAAGAAGTTCCTCTGAGGGTCATAATTGGTGGGGGCGGCGATTACCACGAACTCCGCGTCCTTGTAAGCGCTTTCCCCGTCCAGCGTGGCCGTCAGGTCCAGGTCCTTCTCTGCGAGGTATTTCTCAATGTACTCGTCCTGAATGGGACTTTTGCGATTGTTGATCTTCTCAACTTTTTCCGGAATCACGTCCACTGCCGTGACGTGGTTATGCTGTGCAAGTAACGTGGCTATACTGAGGCCCACGTATCCGGTTCCTGCTACTGCAATCTTCATTATAATGATGGTTTAAATGTTCTCTTTGCTGCCTCGTAACTCTCAAGGTTGCCTATGTCAAGGCGCTCGCCGGGCATTTCCCAGGCGTGGACGGCCGTGCGGCCGCAGAGCCAGGCGATGAAACTGCCCGGAGCGTCCGTCCCGCAGCCTTCCGCGATGCCAACGTCCACAAGGCCAAGGTCCTCCCTGCGGTAAAGGTAGAACGGAGGGCAGCACCAGTGGCTCTTGGGATTGGCCGGTTTCTCTTCCATCGACACGATTCGGCCGGAGGCATCGACCTCTGCCACACCGGTCTTGTGGAGTTTCTCCAGGTCCGGCTGGTAGAAGCGCATGATGCAGGTGGAGCCCTTCTCGCGGAAGTATTCCAGGAAGCCCAGGAGGCTGAAGGTGAGGAGGTTGTCGCCGGCCATGACCAGGAGGTCATCGTCCACCCTGCGGGACTTTATGCCCAGCTGGATGTCCTTGACGGCGCCCAGGCGGGTTTCGTTGGAGACGGAGCCATCGTCCACGAGGGACATTTTGGCCTTGCAGGGGTGGGTCTCGATCCAGCGGCGGAAGATATCGGCAAACTTATGGTTGGAGACGATGATGTATTCGTCCACTTCCCCGCCCTTCTCCAGGTCTTCGATGAGCCAGTCCAGAATGGTCTTTCCGGACACTTCCAGGAGGGGCTTGGGGAAATTCTCTGTCAAGGGATACAGGCGGGTAGCGTAACCCGCGGCTAAAATGAGGCACTTCATAGTTCTACTCCGTCGGCGCTGTCGCAGATATAAACATCGTACTTGCCTTTCATCTCAGGGAAGGCCTTGAGGTACTGCTCCGTCACGGTCCGGGAGATGGATTCCTGGAAAGACGGGTCGATGAGCGCCATGCAGCAGCCCTTGAAACCGGCGCCGCTGAACCTGCCGCCATAGATGCCATCGGTCCTGGTCATGATTTCGTAGAGGCGGATCTGCTCCGGGGCACCTGACTCCCAGTTGTGGATGCTGCTCCAGCCGGATTCGAAGGAGAGCTTGCCGTATGTTTCGATGTCTCCCCTGCGCCAGGCCTCCGCGCCCTTCTCCACGCGCTCGAACTCCGT
>JAILJO010000046.1 GCA_024694675.1 Bacteroidales bacterium
CCGGAGGTGGTTGAACCGCCGAAGGATACCACCAAAATCGCCTTCCTGTGGGGTTCCAATAGGGTGCGCCTATTCCGAAAGGACATGCAGATGGTGAGCGATTCGCTGGCCTACACGGACCTTGACTCACTTGTGCGCCTGTATAAGGATCCGATTTTCTATAACGAGGGTAACAAGCAGTATGCTGCGGACAGCATATTCATGTCCATACGCAACAGGAAGGTGGAAAAGGCCAACCTCCTTTCCAACGCGTTCATAACAATTCAGGAAGACCAGCGCAGCTATGACCAGATCCGCGGCGCGGAGATGGTGGCGTATTTTGATTCCTCTGCGGTCCTTACGCGTTTCGACGCCCTTGGCGGCGCAGCGTCCATATTCTATCTGGTGGAGCAGAACGCACTTGCAACCGTGAACAAGGTGGAATCCAAGATGATTTACGCCACGTTCAAGGACGGCGACATAGAGAGGATGTACTATTATGACAATCCAAAGAACGACGGCTATCCTACCGCCCAGCTTCCTGAGGACGAGCGCCAGCTCAAGGGCTTCCGCTGGGAGCCGGAAAAGAAGCCGCAGTCGCCCCTTGACGTCACAACCCTCACTCCAAGGAAGAGCGAGCGCACATCGTACCTTGCAAGGCCGCACACCAAGTTCACACAGACTGATATCTATTTCCCGGGCTATATTAAGAAGGTGTACCGGGACATTGCGTTGAGGGATTCCCTGAAGGTGGTCCGCGCACGTGAAGAGCAGCGCAGGAAGGACTCAATAGCCAGGGCGGAAGCGGACAGCACCATGCTTGTCGCGGTAGATACCCTTGCTGTTCAGGCCGATTCTACAGCGGCCATTTCCCCTGCGGACAGCGCCTCTGCCGCAAAGCCGGCAACGCCGCCTTCAGATTCGCTGAACGTCGTTTCTCCAAAGGATACATCGGCCGTGAGCTCTACGCCGCCGGCGCCGGACAAGAAGGCGTTGAAGGAGGCTGAAAAGAAGCGTAGGGAGCAGGAAAAGGCGGCAAAGAAGGCCCAGCGCCAGGCTGCCCGCGAAGCCAGATGGGCGGAGGAAGACCGCATCTATGAGGAGAAACAGGCCGCGAAGGCCGCAAAGAAGCTGGAGAAAGAGCGTGCAAAGAAACTCAAGGCCCTGCGCCGGTTGGAGAAGAAGGCCCGGAAGGAGCGCCGGCAACTTGAGAAGTACATCCGGAAAGAACAAAACAAATCACATAAGAAATGAAAAAGACTGTACTAGTATCCGGTGGCGCCGGCTTTATCGGCAGCCATGTAACCGTGGAACTCATCGAGGCCGGTTATGACGTGGTTGTGGCAGACAACTTCTCCAACTGCGACCGCACCTGCTTCGAGGGCGTAAAGAAGATTACAGGCCGTGAGGACCTTCCTCTGGTGGTGATGGATTTCTGCGACAAGAAAGCCGTCAAGGACCTTTTCACAAAGTATCACATTGACGCCGTGATTCATTTCGCCGCCTTCAAGGCCGTGGGCGAGTCTGTGGACAAGCCCCTCATGTACTACCAGAACAATCTGGTGAGTTTCATGAACGTACTTGAGACCGCCCAGGAGATTGGAGGATGCAACGTGCTGTTCTCATCGTCCGCAACCGTTTACGGAGAGCCGGACACAGTTCCCGTGACGGAGGACACTCCCCGCAAGCCGGCCATGTCACCTTACGGAAACACCAAGACCATGTGCGAGGACATCCTTCGGGATACAGTCAAGGCCAACGGAGGCAAGCTCAAGGGTATCCTCCTGCGTTATTTCAATCCCATCGGCGCACATCCCAGCGCCCTCATCGGCGAGCTTCCCCGCGGAGTTCCCAACAACCTGGTTCCTTTCATCACCCAGACCGCCGTTGGAAAGCGTGAGGTGCTGAACATCTTCGGTAACGACTATCCCACCCCGGACGGCACCTGCCAGAGGGACTTCATTGACATTGTGGACCTTGCCCGCGCACACGTCTTTGCCGTAACGCGCATGATAGAGGGCAAGATGAAGGAAGACTGCGAAGTGTTCAACGTGGGCACCGGCCGTCCCCTGAGCGTCATGGAACTGGTTAACGCCTTCGAGAAGGTGAACGGCGTCAAGGTCAATTACAAGATAGCACCGCGCCGTGCCGGTGACATCACCGCCATCTGGGCCGATCCCACCAAAGCCAATACGGAAATGGGTTGGAAAGCCACCCGCACCATAGAGGAAACCCTCAAGGCCGCCTGGGCCTGGGAGTGCCACCTGGCCGGAGAATAAGCTTTAAGGCTTAACGTATCTGTCACCCGTCTGGGCCTTCACGGCGTCTATGAATGCCGGGGCGTAGGCGGGTGAAGTGTGTCTTCCGGGGGCTATTTCGCCGTCCTTGGAAGGACGCATGATCTGGTCGTTGTGCTTGACGATGAGGAGCCTTGCGAGCTTGCCCCAGCGTTTCATCATCTTTTCCGTGTAGGCGATAGTCTTGCCTGTAAGGAAGTCCGTGAGTTCGCCGGCTGTGAGGCCTGCGGCCTTCTCTTCCACGGCGGCCTGGTCCTTCTCAAAATAGTCTTCCAGCTCTGTCTGGGCTTCGCGAAGGTCGCCAATCATGGCGCTCCAGCGGGGGTAAATCATATTTGCCACCCAGTTGCACATCCAGAAGGCGCTCTTGGTGCTAAATTCGGAGATGTTGTTGTTTTCTGCGCGGAAAGGGTCCGGAACGCGGTTGATGCCGCAGTAGACGGGGACGTAGGCGACCATGGTGGCATCGTCCATATTGAAGTAGGTGATGCCGCCAAGGGCGTCGGGGAGCCAGGAGCGCATGCGGCAGACCATGGTCATTCCGCTCTGCTGGC
Organism: Bacteroidales bacterium; assembly: GCA_024694675.1. Lineage (GTDB taxonomy): Bacteria > Bacteroidota > Bacteroidia > Bacteroidales > UBA932 > Cryptobacteroides. The sequence goes on from JAILJO010000046.1 coordinate 2,831, forward strand.
AGCCGATGGGCCTCTCGCGGAACATCTTGCTACCGTCGGAGGACTCGAAATTCACGGGCTGGTTGCGGTAGGGTGATGCCCAGGGGCCGGCGCTTACATCCACGGTCATATCAAGGGCGGTGCCTTCGTAGTGGTCGCGCATATCGTTCTGGATATCGCGGTAGCTCACAGGCTTATCGGGCTTGATCCAGAGGGGGAGGGCGTCGATTTGGGACATATCGCCGTTGATGAAGGGGAGGTAGGAGTCCATGACGGCGGTGTCGTAGTGATGGCGGAAGAAACTCCAGACGCGGGCCTCGCAGGCGCGGATCTTACTGAAATCCATGGGTCCGTAGGCCTCTCGGAAGCTGAAGTCCTTGTCCGCTCCGTCGAAGTAACCCATCTCGCGGGCGAAGGAGATGACATCGGCGGAATACATGCAGGTGCCGTCCTTGGTGATGCAGAAGCCAAGCTTCTTGTCGGCCTTCTTTGCCTGGGGGAAGGTCCGGATTCGGCTGGAGTTGGCATAGGCGGTGATGCAGTCGTCCGGGACGCGGAGGGCCACCCAGACGCCACCCTTGCGTCCTTCTCCCTTGCCGATGAGCTCCATTATCCATGCCTCTTCCTTGTCGCATACGGCGAAGGATTCTCCGGTGTCGTTGTATCCGTATTCCTGCACCAGTTTGTGCATGATGGCAATGGCTTCACGGGCCGATGCTGCTCTCTGCAGGGTAATCTGCATGAGGGTAAAGTAGCCCAGCCAGCCTTCCGGGTTGCGGAGTTCCTTGCGGCCGCCCCAGGTGGTTTCCACGATGGAGACCTGCTTTTCGTTCATTAGGCCGGCAACGCCGTATGTGTACTCTGCTTGCGGGATATAGTGCACCTGGGCATTGGGGCCCCATCCGCGGATGGCTATCATCTCTCCCGGAGCGTGTTTTCCGGGTGCGGAATAGCTCAGGGACGCTGCGAAACCGAATCCGTCGCAGTTGTATGTGCACATTACGCTCCCGTCCACGGAAGCTTTCTTTCCCACGATGAGGTTGGTGCAGGCGTCGGCGGGGACGCTCATTGCCAGGGCGGCTGCAAGAGCCAGGAATACTAGTCTTTTCATTATATCAGTTCTGCAATTAATTCGAGCCAGGTGGCGTCAGTGCTGTCGAAGGTGGCGAGGGTGTCGCTGTCGATGTCCAGGACGGCTACGATATCGGCCCCCCTGAAGACCGGAACGACGATTTCGCTCCGGGAAAGGCTGCTGCAGGCGATATGCCCCGGGAATTCCTCCACATCCGGGACGACGATGGTCCTGCGCTCTTTCCACGCGGTGCCGCATACGCCTTTTCCGAATCCTATCCGCTGGCATGCGGCAGGCCCCTGAAACGGCCCCAGGACCAGCTGATTCCCCTCCACGCGGTAGAATCCGGTCCAGAAAAACCGCATCCTCTCCTGGATAAGGGCCGATGTGTTGGCCATCCGGGCGATTATGTCGTCATCGTCCCCCAGGAAGAGTTTGATGTCCTGCCAGAGGCGGAGATAGACGAAGGTTTTGAGGGGGAGATGGCAGTAGCCTTCCGGGTTCTTGTCAAGGTAGTCCTTGTGGTATTCTTCCGCCGGGTAGAAGCACCTTAGAGGCTCCAGTTCTGTGACGATTTCGACGCCCAGCTTGGCCTCCTCCTCCCGGAAGGCCTCTTCTATGACGGGGCCGTCTTCCGGGTCCGTGTAGAAGACGCCGCTGCGGTAGCGGGTGCCTTCGTCGTGGCCCTGGCGGTTGAGGGTAAGGGGATCTGTCACCGTGAAAAATAGCTTCAGGAGCAGCTCCAGGCTTACCCTTTCCGGGTAATAGGTGACCTTTACGGTCTCTGCGTGACCGGTGGTGTCCGTGTAAACTTCTTTATATGAAGGGTTTTCCGTGTTGCCGTTGGCGTAGCCGGGAACGGCTTCCTTAACGCCGTCCACCCCCTTGAAGAAATGCTCTACGCCCCAGAAGCACCCTCCGGCAAAATATATGTTCTTTTCTGTCATAGTTTTGCAAATATAATTGTAAATTTGCAGAAACAAGTACTTTTTATGGCATATTCTGATCTCGATAACTGGTGGGCCTCGCTTCCCGTTCATGAAAAGGAGCGTATAGCCCGTAAGGCCCTCACAAAGGCCGGTATAGATGATGAATCACTGGCATGTTATCCCGCCTGCACCCGCTGGTGGGAAGCCCTGGCGGAAGACCGCAAGCTCTGGATCAAGCAGCACTGCGAAGCCGCCCACGGCGACATCCAGAAAGCCTGGGACGACGCCAACCCCTACGGTGACTAGCCTATGGAAGAAAATAAGAAAAACATGCAGCTGCCGGAGAACGCTCACCGGGAGCTGAAAGCCGGTGAGGAGTACAAGCCGCTCCTGGAGCCCGCTAAAAAGTATGCGGAGGTAACGCCTTATTCCGTTGCCATCGGCGTGCTGATGGTTATCCTGTTCAGCGCTGCAGCGGCATACCTTGGCCTCAAGGTTGGCCAGGTGTTTGAGGCGGCAATTCCCATCGCCATCATTGCCGTGGGCCTCACCGGAGCTTTGAGGAAGAACGATTCCCTGTCGCAGAACGTCATCATCCAGAGCATCGGCGGATGCTCCGGCGCCGTTGTGGCAGGTGCCATTTTCACGCTCCCTGCTATTTACATCCTGGGAGTTGAGGTTAATTACTGGCAGATGGTCCTTAGCTCGCTGCTTGGCGGCGTGCTGGGCATCCTGTTCCTGATTCCGTTCCGCAAATATTTCGTTAAGGAAATGCACGGGAAGTATCCTTTCCCGGAGGCAACTGCAACCACGCAGGTGCTGGTGAGCGGTGAAAGCGGCGGAGACAGCGCCAAGACGCTCATCGCGGCCGGCGCCATAGGCGGTCTGTATGACTTCCTGGTGGCCACTTTCGGCACCTGGGCGGAGACCATTTCCACCACGGTGATGCACTGGGGGCAGGTTGTAGCAGACAAGGCAAAGGTGGTCCTGAAGATGAACACCGGCGCCGCGGTGCTTGGCCTTGGATATATCATCGGCCTTAAATATGCCTTCATAATTACCTGCGGCTCCCTGCTGGTGTGGCTGGTCATTATTCCGCTGATGAACCTCATCTGGGGCGGCAGCGTAATCGACCTCATGCATACCGGAATTGCCACTACCATCGGCGAGATGGCGCCGGAAGAGATTTTCAAGACTTACGCGCGTCATATAGGTATAGGCGGTATAGCTACGGCCGGTATCCTGGGCATAATAAAGAGCTTCGGTGTCATTAAGAGCGCCGCTTCGCTGGCAGTGAAGGAATTCAAGCGCAAGCCCGGTACGCTGGATGAAAAAGCAATCCGCACGGACGATGACCTCTCCATGAAGACCATCGTCTTCGGCGTTGTGATTGCCCTTCTCTGCGTTTTCGCATTCTTTGCCTTCGGCGGCGTAGTGCACAATGTGTGGCAGGCGCTTGTGGGGCTTCTGATCGTGGCAATTATCAGCTTCTTGTTTACCACCGTGGCCGCTAATGCCATTGCTATTGTGGGTTCCAACCCTGTGAGCGGCATGACGCTGATGACCCTTATCATTGCATCCCTGATTCTTGTTGCCGTGGGCCTCAAGGGCAATGCCGGAATGGTAGCGGCGCTGCTTATTGGTGGCGTGGTCTGCACCGCGCTGTCCGTGGCGGGATCGTTCATTACGGACCTCAAGATAGGTTACTGGATTGGCTCTACCCCAAAGAAGCAGGAAGGATGGAAGTTCCTGGGCGTTGCGGTAAGCGCAGTAACTGTATGCGGCGTTATGCTTGTCCTTAACAAGACATACGGCTTCACCGGGGAAAACGCCCTTGTGGCACCCCAGGCCAATGCCATGGCAGCCGTTATCCAGCCCATGTTCTCCGGCGGCGGCGCACCCTGGCTGCTGTATGGAATCGGCGCGGCAATAGCATTGATTTTGAATTTCTGCAAGGTGCCGGCACTGCCGTTCGCCCTGGGTATGTTCATTCCCATCGACCTTAACCTTCCGCTGGTCATTGGCGGTGCCATTTCATGGTACGTGGGTTCACGCTCCAAGGATGCGGCAGTTAACGCTGCACGTCAGGAAAAAGGCACGCTCATCGCATCCGGATTCATTGCCGGCGGCGCACTCATGGGTGTTGTAAGCGCCATCCTCCGCTTCGCCAACGTGGACCTCTTCCTCACGGAGTGGAACGCCAACTTTGGCGAGGCCGTGGCCATAGTCCCGTTCCTGGCGCTCATTGCCTATACCGTTTATGCTTCGATGAAAACCGATAAAAAATAATGGAAAAGATATTAGACCGTTTTTTAAGATATATCTCTGTAGATACCCAGAGTAACGAGGAATCAGAGTCCCAGCCGTCAACCACAAAGCAGCTGAACCTTCTCAAAATGCTTCGCGACGAGCTCGCGGCCCTTGGCGTTGAGGCTACGCTGGATGAGTATGGCTATGTGATGGCATCCATTCCCGGCAATGTAGACGCCCCGGCTATTGGGTTCATCGCCCATGTTGACACAGCCCCTGACGCCAGCGGAGCGGACATCAAACCCCAGATCATTGAAAAGTACGATGGCGGAGATATCCCCCTCAAAGGCGTTCCCGGCCTGGCGCTAAAGCCGTCAGAATTCCCGGAAATGCTCCATTATGTTGGCCAGACCCTCATTACCACGGACGGCACCACCCTCCTGGGGGCCGATGACAAAGCCGGCGTAGCAGAAATCATGAACGCCGTCCAGTACATCGTGGAGCACCCCGAATTCAAGCACGGTCCCATCAAGGTCGGCTTCACCCCGGACGAGGAAATAGGCCGCGGCGTTGTCAAGTTCGACGTCGCCCGTTTTGGGGCCGATTACGCCTACACCATGGACGGTGGAGAGAATGGCGAGCTGGAGTTCGAGAATTTCAACGCCGCCAGCGCAAAGATCCACATCCAGGGCTGCAACGTCCACCCCGGCTACGCCAAGGGCAAGATGAAAAACGCCATCCACATTGGCCAGGAGCTGAATTCTCTCCTCCCCGTCATGGCCCGTCCTGAGTACACGGAGGGCTACGAGGGCTTTTTCCACCTAATCTCCTTCAAGGGCACCGTTGAGGAGGCCGATTTCGCCTACATCATCCGTGACCACGACCGCGCGAAGTTCGAGTCACGCAAAGTCATGATGCAGAAAGTAACGGATTTCATCAACGAGAAATATGGCGAAGGCACAGCCACGGCTGTCATCAAGGACCAGTACTACAACATGCGTGAGCAGGTTGAGCCTCACTATCACATCATAGAGAAAGCCGTGAAGGCAATGGAAATGGCCGGCGTCAAAGCCAAAATTCAGCCCATCCGCGGCGGCACCGACGGCGCCAACCTATCCTTCAAAGGCCTCCCTTGCCCCAACATCTTCGCCGGCGGCTTAAACTTCCACGGTAAGTTCGAGTTCCTCCCTCTCCCCAGCATGGAAAAAGCCTCCGAGGTTATCCTGAACATCATTTCCCTGTTCGCAAAGTAGTATTGCGGAAGGCTTGCTGTCTTTTTGCGGAAGGTGTGCTTTTTTGTGGCATGCCTTCCGCATTGATTATAGGTCATAACGGCCCTTAGTTATGATTTGGTGCGGAAGGAGTGTCAACTTTTTCCCCACCTTCCGCAAATGTGCGGCAAACCTTCAGCGATGTCGTGCGTTCAGCGTCCTGTCCTACGAAAACCAGGGATATGTGGCATTCTTTCCCGAGGGATGCCGAGGACGCGGGCGAGTTGCTTTGGGGTTGTCTTACGGGTGTGCAACAGGAAAGGAATCAGTCTGTTTTTCTGCTCCTGGCTTAATGAATCGACACTCTTGCTGAACCATTTTTGAGCCAGTTCTTCTACAGATTTGAACAGCTCAGTATCCGGTAACATCAGGTAGGGACGTTCTTCCAGGTCATATTGCATTTCAACGGTGTTGACACTTCCTATCATTTTTAGGAAGTAAGCCTGGTCGTTGTTGAAGACTTGCTCAAGATACAGACTGTCGCAGAAACTGTATGGTTCAAGCAGGTTGTTGGCATCGATAGTCCATGGCACTCTGGACAGGTTGTCTCCGGTATGCATTATACGTTCTTTTTCCCTGGAGGTAAGAAGGCATACCTTGCGTACATTCGTCGGCTTTTCTTTATTAAACATTGCCCTGTATCCACTCCAAATGTACTCGTTAACATTACAACCATTGTCCAGGGCATTGCGAGGGATGTATGCCAGTACATTCCTTACATACCATTCGGTGTCAAGCCAAAGAGCCTTCAAGTCTATCCGTTTCAGGATGTTGCGCTCTCCGTATTTTCTGGAATACCACATGGAGAAGACCTTTTTCACGTCATTGCCGTACAACTGGGCGATGTCCTGCCGTTCTGCCAAGACGGCTATGTGACAATGGTTGGAAAGAACTGTGTAAATAATGACAATGACATTATGACGCCAGGCCGATACGCAGATGATTTTAACCATGGCATCGTAATCTTCGTCATCACGGCACAGAATGGCATCTTCCAAGCCTTTGATACATACGTGGAAAGGCTGGAGTTTGCGAACGTCTCCGTGAGGGAGCGTTCTGACAGCCACCCGCTGCATAGCTAGCTCTTGATGTTTTGAGGCTTAATGCCAGGGCCGAAGATGTCGATTTTCCCGCCTTTTGCTTCAAAGTCCTTTTTGGCTTCTTTAAACAGCCTGGCCAAATTGGCGGATGATTCATCGAGCATTCTGATCATCTCTTTGCGGTTTACGGATACGGCAAAATC
>JAILJO010000052.1 GCA_024694675.1 Bacteroidales bacterium
GTACCTTGTGGATCTTCCGGGGTATGGCTATGCAAAGCTTCCGGACAAGGAACGGGCAAAGCTCCGCCACATTATCTGGGACTATATCAACAACTCCCCGGAGCTTGTCATGCTCATGGTCCTTCTGGACTCCAGGCATGATCTTCAGGAGGTGGACCGCCGTTTCATGGCGGAGCTTGGGGAGAAGGGAATTCCCTTCGCTATCATATACACAAAGGCGGATAAACAGGGCTCCGAGGCGCTTAATGCCCAGATTCTTAAGAACAAGGGCGTCCTCCTTACGGAGTGGGAAGAGCTCCCGCCGGTGTTTGTATCGTCCTCCGTGGACGGCAGCGGTAAGAAAGAGATTCTGTCATATATAGGCCAAATTCTTGAAACGCTATGAGTTATGAAGTTCACGAGCACCGGATGATGGTGTTCACCTGCGATGAAACCCGCTATTTTGCGGAAAAAGTTGTAGATGCTATGAACCGCATGAGGGATCCGGGATTCCCGGAGCTGCAGCTGGGCCCCCTGGAGATTGCCCGCTTCAGTGACGGTGAGTTCCAGCCCTATTTTACGGAGAGTGTCCGCGGTGCAACATGTTTCATCATCCAGAGTACCTTCCCGTCGGCAGACAATCTGATGGAGCTGCTGCTTACCATCGACGCCGCCAAGAGGGCATCGGCAGACCAGGTCATCGCCGTCATCCCTTATTATGGCTGGGCCCGCCAGGACCGCAAGGACAAGCCCCGTACCTCCATAGGTGCCAAGATGGTGGCCAACATGATCAAGGTTGCCGGGGCCGATGCCATCATGACCTGCGACCTTCACGCAGACCAGATCCAGGGCTTCTTTGACATTCCGGTAAACCACCTCTACGCCAGTTATGACTTCCTTAGCATCCTCAAGAAGCTCCAGCGGCAGTTCAAGGATACCCTTACCCTTGCCGCACCGGATATGGGCGGCGCAAAGCGTGTCCACGCATACGCCAAGAACCTCCATACTCCCGTGGTCATCTGCCACAAGACCCGCGCAAAGGCCAACGTGATTGAAAGGATCCAGCCAATCGGCGAAGTGGAGGGCAGGGACATCATCATTATTGACGATATCATCGACACTGCAGGCACCCTCACGGAGGCCGCAAACGAGCTCCTCAAACGCGGAGCAAACAGCGTACGTGCATTCGCGACGCACCCCGTGCTTTCCGGCCCGGCGTATGAGAGGATAGACAAATCGGCCCTCTGTGAGGTCTATGTGACAGATACAATTCCGCTGAATCCTGAGAAGAAGGAGCTTCAGGGCAAGTTCCGCGTAGTATCTCTGGCAGAGACGTTTGCAAGGATGATGCTCCGCGTTTACAACTACCAGCCCATCTCCTCCGAATTCCCGCTTTAACGGATGAAAACCCTGCTTGCCGCCATAGTCTTCGTGGGACTCGCCGTGCTGCTTCTCGGCGTAAACATCTTCTTTTTCAAGAAGCCTTTCCCTGACGGAGAAATCTCCACCAATCCGGAGATGCAAAAGCGGGGAATCAAATGCGCCAAGCAGGAAGAACTTGAAATGCTTGAGGCCCGCCGCGGCAAAAAAGTCTGTGACGGCAATTATTCGGACGCATGTGCTTCGTGCGCCTTGTACAAAATTGAAAAACAATAGAATATGGCATTAGTTGCGATAGTCGGGAGACCGAACGTAGGAAAATCCACCCTTTTCAACCGCCTGGTGGGCATGCGTCAGGCCATTGTGGACGAGACCGCCGGCGTCACGCGCGACCGTCATTACGGCAAGTGCGAGTGGTGCGGCCGGGAGTTTTCCGTGGTGGACACCGGAGGCTACACCTCCAACAGTGACGATGTCTTCGAAGACGCCATCCGCCGCCAGGTGGGCATAGCCATCGAGGAGGCCGATGTGGTCCTCTTCATGGTGGAGGCCGCCACCGGCATCACGGACTACGACGCGGAAATCGCAGACCTTCTTCGCCGCAGCAAGAAGCCCGTCGTCCTGTGCGCCAACAAGGTGGACACTGGGGAGAAGATGTACGATGCCTTCGACTTCTACGCCCTTGGCCTGGGCGAGGTCTGGAGCATATCTGCCGCCAACGGAAGCGGCACCGGAGACCTTCTGGACGAGATCCTTAAGGTCCTCCCGGAAGACACCAAGGCCGATGACGACCACGCGGACCTTCCGCACATCGCCATAGTGGGGCGCCCGAACGTGGGAAAATCGTCCCTGACAAATGCGCTGCTGGGGGAGGAGAGGAACATCGTCACGCCCGTTGCAGGCACCACGCGCGACTCCATCTCCACCTACTACAACAAGTTCGGCCACGAGTTCATGATTGTGGACACTGCCGGCATGCGTAAACGCGGCAAGGTGACGGAGGACCTGGAGTTCTATTCCGTGCTCCGCGCCATGCGTACCATTGAGCATTCGGACGTCTGTATCCTCATGATAGACGCCACCCTGGGCATGGAAGCGCAGGACATGAACATCTTCAACGTGATTCAGAAGAACCGGAAAGGCTGTGTAATCGTGGTGAACAAATGGGACCTCTTCGAGAAGGATGCCAACACCATGCGAGACTATACAGAGGCCCTTAAGGCCCGCCTGGCCCCGTTCAACGATATCCCTGTCATATTCACGTCGGTTCTGGAGAAACAGCGCATCCTGGATGTCCTTGACGCCGCCGCGCATGTGGCTGAGAATATGTCCAGGAAGATTCCCACAAGCCAGCTCAACGACGCCATGCTCCCTGAAATAGAGAACTACCCGCCGCCGGCATGGAAGGGAAAATACATCAAGATAAAGTACGTCACCCAGCTACCCACTCGCACTCCGCAGTTTGCCTTCTTCTGCAACCTGCCCCAGTGGGTCAAGGATCCGTACAAACGCTTCCTGGAAAACAAGCTCCGTGAGCACTTCGACTTCACCGGCTGCCCCATCCAGGTCTACACC
>JAILJO010000059.1 GCA_024694675.1 Bacteroidales bacterium
GACTATCTGGTGTCCAACTTCCGCGTCTCCTTCGAGTGCGAGAGCCATCCGGATCACTTCGACCAGCTCTACTTCACTACTGCCAGTTCCAACGAAACCACAACCACCAACACGGGTTACTTGGTATACTATGATGTGACAACCGTTGGTTCTGAGCAGCGTGTATGCACCAACTACACCCACACCAACACCGGCTACCCCGTAAAGGTCACCCTTGATGACGGACGTGCCGGTACCTGGGAGATTAAAAACCTGATTATTACCGAAAACTAACCTATAAGCTCCCGACCATCAGGCCGGGAGCTTTGTTTTCTAGATGTGTCCGCCGCCCTGGTCGGCGAGTTCCTTGTCTACTCTATTCTTCTCTGCCATAAGAAGGTCCAGGAGCCAGTCCTTCTGCTCGTCTACAAGGCCAAGGTCGCGGCAGGCGCTTTCATAGCGGGCAAGGACGGCTTCCTGGTAGCGGTGGTAGACCATGGACTTGCGGATTTCGTCCTCGATGGTGTCTTTATCTACGTTGAGCCTGTTCACTATCTACGCCCCGGAGGTGAGGCACAGGAACAAGGCGGCTAGTGCAATGAGTTTTCTCACTATTTCTTAGCCTCTGCCAACTTGAGCTGATTGACCACGCAGGAAAGGAAAAGTCGTAGTTCTGGGCGTAAAGAGGTGTCATATCTTATTCTTTATGTTTCTTTCTAATAAAAAGAGCCGTGAGCTGCTCCAGCCTCTGGTTGTTGATACGGGAGATGTCCCCATACAGGCGGCTGCTAAGCAGCGACAGTATCCGGGCCGATGTTTCCCACTGCCCGCGGGTGGATGCAAATCCTGCTAAAAACCCATCTGCTGCCTATAGTACAGAGACCGGATGTCCTTCTCTATAGAAGCAGAGTTGCCGGTGGCCTTAGAAATGCGCTGGGCAGTTTCACGGGCCTCTTCTACCTTTGAATTCCACATGCCGGAATCCCAGGAACTGATATCTTTGTTCCTCTTATACTGCGCCTCATGGGACACGCGCTTGAGGATTTCCACATAATAGATAGTCTGGGCCTTTGTATCCCCTTTTTCAATTGCCTTGCTAAGCAGCTCTGAATTGGCACTGTCAAAGCCAATCTTTCCTTCCAGATGCATCACCTCCTCCAGAAGGTTATGACACTCCTGGTCAATTCCGTACGGATTTTCCTGCGCGTCCAGGGAGAAAAGCGCCGCGGCAAGAAGAACCAATGTGGTCAGCCATTTTTTCATATCCCTCAAAGTAAGAAAAAAAAATCATAAAACCGTAAAAATCACCGATATGCTTTCGCCATTACTGTCCACTACGGTAAGGATGTGTTTCCCTTTCTGAGGAGAAAGCCGAAGCTGATGCACAAAAGTGGTCTCGCCAATGAAGCTGCCATCCAGATGCCACCAGAGGGTGACGTCGTTCCCGCGGCGGTGTGCTACGCGGAAAACGGCACCGTGGGCCTCTCCGGACATCTGAGGCGGGAAATGGAGCACTGAACCGGATGACGGGTAAATGAATTCCATCACTGCATCCTGATGTTTCCCGTAAGTGACGTATTCCGGGTGATGAGGCCTGTAATACCACTCCATGGTTGGCGGCAGGGCGAACTCTCCCCCACCGTGGTACGGACAAGGCTCGCTGTCAAGAGCTGCTTGAGGAAGAAGCATCGGCTCCTCTTCCGGACAGTCCGGCCCGGCAAGGTATCCCGAGTCCGAGCATACATTGGCAACGACACCCTCTGCGGGCTCCTGGAACCAGCCGCGGCTTTCCGGCAGGAGGTTCAGGATGTCGAACATGGCCGGCCCCGCAGCGCGCGCCCCGGTAAGTCCCGGCACACCTCCGCCATCCGCATTCCCTGCCCAAACGCCTATGGTGTATTCAGGCGTCATGCCAACGGCCCACGCGTCCCTGAACCCATAACTTGTCCCCGTCTTCCATGCCGCCTTCCTCACACTGCCAATCAGTCTCCAGTCCAGCTGGTCCGGCCGGTTCACCTCCTTCAGCGCCTCAAAAGTGTACCAAATAGGCAGACTTGTCATTTCGAGCGAAGTCGAGAAATCTCTGACCATGGCTGAATACGCCGCCGTAATATCCGTGAGTTTTGCCTCCGCGCCGCCAAGGATGAGCGACAGCCCATAATGGCCTGCAGGACGCGTGAGGGTTGTGATACCACGGGCTTTGAGGTCCTCGTAAAAGCGTTCCACGCCATACTTCCGCAGAAGGAAAACGGCCGGGACGTTAAGGGATCTGGCCAATGCGTCGGAGGCGTGGACGGCTCCGTAGAACTGCCTGTCAAAGTTCTGCGGGGCAAAACCGCCCATATTCACAGGGATGTCCGGGAGAAGTGTTTCAGGAAGTATTGTCCCGGCTTCCAGGGCATCGGCATAGAGGAAGGGCTTGAGGATGCTGCCGGTAGAGCGCGGGGCATCTGCAATGTCCACCTGCACCCCGGGCCGGTCACGGGAAGGCGAAGAGTTTCCCACGTAGGCAACAATCTCTCCGGTGCCGTTGTCCATGACAATGGCGGCCATATCAGCGACGCCCTCCGAGGCCAGCGCATCGGACCGCCTGCGGATGGCTTCCTCCACGGCTTTCTGCAGCCCGAAACGGAGCGTGGACCTGGTCCTTACGCCCTTGGGAGCACTTTCTACAAAATGAGAAGCATATCCGGGAAGGGGCATGGGCTCGTCGGGAAGGGGTTCCTCTATTGATTCCCTATATGTATCAAAATCTATATCCCCACGTTCATGAAGCCTTGCCAGAAGGCGGTTACGCTTGTTCCTTAGCGCCTCCCTATCCCTTCCGGGATGGATGGATGCCGGGGCATTGGGAAGGACGGCAAGGGTTGCGCTCTCCGCCCAGGAGAGTTCGCTGGCAGGCCTTCCGAAATACCGCCACGCTGCGGCTTCCAGGCCCACTACGTTGCCACCAAAAGGTGCATTTGCGGCATATAGGGCAAGAATTTCACGTTTTTTGTGACGGCATTCAAGCCTGATAGCTTCCTCGGCCTCGATTATCTTGTTCCATATGGTGCGCTCTCCACCGCGGGAAAGCCTTACCACCTGCATGGTAATGGTGCTGCCGCCGCTCACCACGTGGCCGCTCCGGGCATTGTCCCTGAGGGCACGGACTATGGCCCCGGGATTCACCCCTGGATGCCGGTAGAAGTGCCTGTCCTCAAACTGGACAAGAGCTTTGGCAAAGCGTTCCGGGACGGCCTCCTGCGACTGCGGGAAGCGCCACTGACCGTCAGCGGCAATACGCGCTCCCAGGAGCTCCCCCTCAGCACTCTCCACCACAGTGGAGTACTGCACTCCCCTGAAAAGCCCCATGGGAATCACGAAAAACCAGAGAAGCAGCAGCGCCAGTAACGTCATCCTCACCCAACTCTTCCATGACGCAGGTCCCCCCACATTGGGGTGACGTACGTCACCTTTTTTGTGCCTGACGTACGTCACTATACGGCCTGTAATGCCATTTTGCGCTGCAGGTCCCCCCATTATTTCCTGACGTACGTCACCCCGGAGGCGGTGCAGCCGTTGACGGCAGGCTTGTACATGGCGGAGGCCACGGTGGCGGGCAGCACGTAAGTGCCCTCGTAGGCAGCACGGAGCTGTACCGTGAAGGTCTTGTAGCGTCCTGTAGGCAGGCCAAAGAACCAGTCTACGCGGAGATCACGGATATCCTTGTGGTCATAGCCGTCTTCGCCGGCGCCGGCCATGCGGTCGTTCACTATCTCCCAGCCGGAAGGTATGCCATAGCTGAGGGAAAGATTGTCCAGAGCAATTCCGCCAAGGTTGGTCACCTTCACAACGGCCTGGAAGCGGGTTCCCTGTTGCAGGGAGGCGGGATTCACGGCGGCGCCGTCAGCATCCAGATACTTCACCTCAACGCCAAGGCCGTTACTCAGCGGCTTGTCAACGCTGGAGCGGTATGTCTTTGAAGCCGTCAGGTAGAGAGGGCCATCGGAATTGTTCACAACAGCACAGGTCTCAGATACGGCCTTGGTCAGCACGGAAGCGGATGAAGTGACATCCTTTCCGCCGATGGAAGCCTTGATTGCCTGAGTGGGAATCTTGCTCAAAAGATGGCCGTAAGCTATTGCGGCAAATGCGCTCTCCTGGGTGGAGAGGCCGCGCTCCGGCAGGGATTCCTGTGCCAGGGCCAAAGCATCCGCGGTGCGGCCGCAAAGGGCCAGGGCATCCAGTGCCACCATACGGTCACGGAAGGAGCCGCCATAGGTGAGCACGTCGGGCTCGTACTCCGCAAACTCGCGGCCAATGCCGTCCAGCAATCCGGCAGCCGCCTGCTGTTTGCCGGAAAGGGCATATGCAGCAGCAAGCATCCACCTGGTCCTTTCATCCAGACCGGAGGCCTCGCGGAGCCTGTTGAGAGAGGCCGATGCATCCACGCCGGCCACAACCTGAGTATATAGCCTGTAAGCCTGGTCAAGATTGGTGAATACGCTGGTTCCTGCAATGCGGAAGGCCTTGGACATCTTGTCCTGATAGCCCTTCCAGGCCTTCAGGACGCCGCTTTCCACCTTGAATCCGGCTTTTGACGCCTCTGAAAGGAACTGTCCCGCCATGGACGATACCCATGTGGACGAAGTTCCGCCGCCCCAGTAGGAGAAGCCTCCGTCGGAGTTCTGACGGGCGTAAAGTGCGGTAATAACGGAAGGGATAAGTTCCTTGGCTTCCGCTGCATCCTTTTCGCTGAGCATAGGCAGCAGGTGCAGATATGTGAGGCCCTTGGCGGACAGCTGTTCAGAGCAGTTGTACTGGTAGTTCTTCATGTCCGCAAACATCTGGTGGGCATCCAGCGCCGGGAAGCCGGCAAGTTGCAGGAGCGAGCCTCCGCTTACCGTAGCGGATGCCTTGGAAGCAAGCATGAACTTCTGAACCTTGGTAACCTCAGGATTGGGATTTGCAACCGTGAGGGCCACGGTCTCGGATGTTTTGTGGCCGCCTCCGCGGGCGTTCACGGTAACGTGCGCAACGCCTTCTGCGTCCGTAGCCTTGAGAGCAAAGTGTATAAGCTTGTCAGAAGCGCCGTCAAATGCAACCTTCTGCGAGCTATCTCCAACTATGGTGACGGGGCCGTCCACCTTGACCTCAACTGTGGCGTCCTTCAACCCTTCATCCATGGCGAACACGTTCACGGGAAGAGTAACTTCCTCCCCGGAGCCAAGGGCGCGAGGGAGCGTAGGAATCACCATCAGAGGGCTCTGTACCGGCGCTGTGGCATCCGTGGCGCCATATGCACCGTCATGTCCGGCAACAACCATTACGCGGACGCTGCCAACGTACATGGGAAGTTGCAATTCAATCTTGTCAGTCCCCTTATTCAAAGTCCTGGGCGCCAAATAAAGCACGACAGGATTGAAACGGTTGTCCTTGCGGGCGCTAACCATAGCATCTTCATCACCGCCTACCGCAGCTACGGAAGCGAACTTTCCGCTACGCGCACCAATCACGCTGTCGTAGAGGTCCCAGGTCTTTACGCCAAGAGCCTCCGGCTTGTACATCCATGACCAGGGGTCGGGAGTCTTGAACGCCGTGAGGTCAAGCAGACCTTCATCGACGATAGCCAGCGTATATGTCATGGGTTTTCCGGATTTCTCAGATACCTTCACGGTGAACTTCTCCTCCGGATGAATAACCTTGGGAAGTGAAACAACCGGCTCCAGACGGGAGTCCGGATTGTCCACCAGCACCCTCTGGACGCCGTACATGCGCATGGGAACGCCGTCCACGGTGGCGCCGTAAGGCTGCACCATAGTAATATGGATATAGAAGTTGGGGGCCATTTCAGGCGTCACGGCAAAGCTGTAGACAGTCTCCTTGTCCGAAGCGGAAACCCACTTGCGGGAAAGCACTCCGCCGGAGGTCTCCAGCGAAACCAGCGCCTGTGCATCTGTACTTGAAGGGATGAACACCTTAACCTTTTCTCCAACTTTGTAGGAAGGCTTGTCCGTGGAAAAGGTAAGCATCGTCAGGGACTCAGGATCCTTCCTGTCCGCCCTTCCGCGGTACTCAGGCCAGTCTGCGGTGAAGAAGCTTCCGCTCACGTGGCCGGACGCGCGGTCTTTCACCAGGACCAGATATCGGCCCCATTCCGGATAGTCCACGCGGAACTTGACAGCCACGTCCTTGTCCTCCGATGTCAGGAAGCCTCCGGAAACCTTCTGGACCGATGATCCGCTGATCCAGGCGTCCAGGTCTCCTCCGGGGTTGTCCCACCACCAGTTCCATCCGGTCTTGTAAACAGCATACTCCAGCCTGTGACCTTTCACGCGGGAACCGGCGGCATTGACAACAGCCACGCTGAGCTGATGGTCTTTGTCGGTTTCCAGATAATCGCCGTCAGGTATGCGTACGCCCACGTATGAACTGTAAGGGGAGAACGGCACGGTCACGGTGGTGAAACTCTCGTCGCCGCCAGCCTCCTGTACGCTTGTGACGATGAACGCCTGCAGCATGCCCGGAGCGTCCGAAGCCTCCGGCATCTTCACCGCCGCGATCATTTCTCCGGACGATGACAGCCTCTTCTCGTACAGGACATAATCGGCCGATGTAAACTTGGACCCCGGCGCGGTGAAACTGTACTTCTCGAAGCCCTTGAAGGAGGTTGCGGAAGCTTTTTTCAGCGTCATCCTCGCACTGGCGGGGCACTCCCCCGCTACGCCTCCGGACAGCCACCTTGCCGATGTGTTCACAGTCACGGCCTTCCCCGCCTGCAGCACCTTCTCATCCTCCAGGGAGGTGGTTATCTTGAGGCGGTTGGGCTTGATGGTCTCTATATGAAGCGTTTTGTGGAAGCTGCCGGCGCCCACTTTCATGTAGGCGTTCCAGTAGCCGGTGGGGTCATCGGCCTTGGTGGGGATATCGAAGGCGAAGAAGCCGTCCTTGCTCTTCCGGACGATCCTGCTGTAGAACTGGCCTTCCGGGGTGTAGACCTCCAGCGTCGCGGGATGGCCGTCCGGGAGGGAATGGCCCTTGTCCTGGACGATTGCCGCCACATGCAGCGTATCGCCGGGCCTCCAGACGCCCCTCTCTCCGTACATGAAGGCCTTGAGGCCCTCTTTCAGGACCTCTCCGCCAACGTCGAAGCGGCTCAGGGAGCGCTCCGTGCCAAGCTTCAGGTACGCAGTGCTGCCGCCTGCCCTGCCCACAATGGCGAAGGGCTTGTGGGGAACCTTCACCTGCGCCAGGCCGTCGTTTCCGGTCTTGGCGCCGGCAATAGTCTGCAGCTGGTAATCGTACACCTCAAGCTGTACGCCGCTGAGGGGCTTAGCCGTCACAAGGTCCGTGGCCGCAATCCAGAGGTCCTCCCCTCCGGCGTATTCCGCCACAAGTCCGATGTCCGATGCAAGCAGCCTGATTGACGGGAACCTGTCCGCATCCATGTAGTATGAAGGCTTGTCAGGGTCATTGGCCTCAGACCAGTTGTACTCCGACCAATCGTAGTAATTGTCCCAGTACCAGGAGTTCTGGACGTCCCAGACGGCGTCATCGGCCTTGGAGGGCTTGCCGCTCTGGGTGGAGGTTGTGCGCACGGGCTCCTTGCCGCCGTAGAGGCTCTGGTCCTGACGGAAGGCGATGGTAACGCTGTAGATTGCGCCCGGCTCCTGCTTTATGAGGTTGCCAAGGTAGAGGCAGTGGTCGTTCCACTCGTGGAGGTCTCCGTCCGTGTCCAGGGGGACATCGGCCTTGTAAATGAGGCGGCCGCTGCGGCGGAGGCTGTTACCGCCCGCAAGCTCGTTGTCCTGAAGGAACATGAGTACGTTCTTCTCATATATCTTGACGATCCTCACCTCCACGGCGCTCAGGTTCGCGGCCCTGAACGGGAGCATGAGGTTGCGCTTGTCAGGAAGGATGTTTCCGCTGACCGGGATGGTCACGGCTGGCTTTTCCTCGTCCTGCTTGTATATCTTGGTGTAATCCTCTTCAAGGGACTCTCCCCTGGCGTTCTTGACGCCCTTGTCAACGGTGAGGACCATGTCTCCCTTGCGGCCTTCGAAGAAGACCTTTACCAGGGAATCCTCCACCTGGACATAGCTCCTGGCAACGCCCTGAAGTTCAATGAGGCCGCGTTTGGCGGCGTTTTCCGGAGCCTCACTGAAAAGGATGTCTATGCGTGATTCCGTGAGTTTTGCACTCCTTACACGGAAGCCGTCACGCATGTCCGCGGCCTCTTCTGCCTTGGCCACGGCCTTTCTTACGGTAAAGCCAAAGTCAAAGCTCTTGGGGGCGTCCTTCAGCACCTTGTCAAGTGCAAAAGATGCGTTGTACGCCTGGCCCGGAGTAAGCGCTCCGGGGGCCGGAGAGAACACTACGACATCCTGAGCTTCCCAGACCGTAATGCCTTCCACGGCCGGCTTGAAACTGAAAAGACCGTCCTGCGGCTGCTTCTGCGCATCCTGGGCCAGCTCGATGCGTATCACCGCATCTTCGCCCACAATACCGCCCGTGTATGCCTTCACAAACTCTGCATACTCCTCAGCATCCGGCTCCTGTGCCTTCTTTGGCCCGCAAGCCACTACCACCATGACGGCCGCAGCCACCCATAACAATACCTTTTTCATATTACAGAACTTTACTCTTACAAATTTACACAAAAAATCTGCCACTTGACGCAGGTTTCCCACATAAAACCATTACCGGGTTTTTTTGTTATCTTTGCGGTATGAAAAAAATACAAAACGGATATTATGACGGCGAGCGGCCTTTCTACGCATGTCACGGGCTGCGGCTGGAGGGAGTGACCATCGGCCCCGGGGAATCGGCCCTGAAGGAAGGGGGTGACATTGAGGCGGTTAAGTGCGAGTTCCAGGGGAAGTACCCTTTCTGGGAGTGCCAGGGATTCACGGTGAAGGAATGCGTTTTCCGTGAAGGGGCCCGCGCCGCCCTGTGGTATTCCCGCGGATGCAGGATGTACGATACCCTGGTGGAAGCGCCCAAGATGTTCCGCCGCATAAGCGACGTCTACCTGGAGAACGTGAAACTCCCAAACGCTCTGGAGACCTTCTGGGACTGCAGCGGCGTCACTCTCCGCAACGTAGAGACATCCAAGGCCGATTACATCTTCATGCACACCTCCGGCATAGACATCGACCACTACCGCCAGCAGGGCAACTACTCCTTCCAGTACGCCAGGGACGTGGTGATACGCAATTCCGTCCTGGACACCAAGGACGCCTTCTGGGAGAGCGAGAATGTCACGGTATACGATTCGGAAATCCGCGGCGAGTACCTTGGCTGGTACGCGAAGAACCTCCGCCTGGTGAACTGCATCATAGGCGGCACCCAGCCCCTCTGCTACTGCGAAAACCTGGTCCTGGAAAACAGCCGCATGGAGGCCGATGCCGACCTCGCCTTCGAATACAGCACCGTCCAAGCCACCGTGAAAGGACGCATCCCGTCCATCAAGAACCCCACGTCCGGGTACATCAAGGCCGATGATATTGGCGAAGTGATAATAGATGAGAATCTTAAAGCACCTGGCAACTGTGAAATACAATTTTGACGAGATTATTCCCCGGAGGAATACGGGGAGCGTGAAGTGGGACCACTGCGCGCCGGATGCCATTCCCATGTGGGTGGCTGATATGGACTTCAAGACGGCACCGGAGGTGCTGGATGCCCTTCAGAAGAGGCTGGACCACGGCGTGTTCGGGTATCAGTTGGTGCCGGACCAGTACTATGAGGCCATTGACAACTGGTTTGGAAGGAGGCACGGCTGGAGGGGGCTGACGCGGGAGACAATCGTCCCTACTACCGGGGTTATTGCGGCTTATTCCGCGGCCATAAAGGCCATGACGGTGCCGGGAGACAAGGTCATTGTCATGACTCCGTGCTACAACGCATTCTTCCCGGCCATCCGCAACAACAAGTGCGTGCAGCTGGACAATCCGCTGAGGTATGAAAACGGCCTTTGGAGCATAGATTTCAAAGATTTTGAAGCCAAGTGCAAAGAGGCCCGCGTGCTGCTCCTCTGCAATCCCCACAACCCTGTGGGACGTGTCTGGACCAGGGAGGAACTGCTTCAGGTGGGCAAAATCTGCCTCAAGCACAACGTCTTTGTGATCTCCGACGAGATTCACTGCGAGCTCACCTACCCCGGCCATGACTATACGCCCTGGGCAACCCTACCGGAGGACCTGGTGCGTAACTCCGTCTCCTGTATATCGCCCACCAAGGCATTCAACATTGCCGGCATCCAGATAGCCAACATCTTTGCTAAGGATCCCGTAATCCTTGCAAAGATGGACCGCGCCATCAATGACAACGAGTGCTGCGACGTGAATGTCTTCGGCGTCGCCGCCCTCATGGCCGCCTACAACCACGGCGAAGCCTGGCTGGACCAACTCCGTGAATACCTTCTGGACAACGCCCGCACCGTCTACTGCTTCCTGGAAGACCACCTCCCGCAGGTCGTCGCCAGCCCCCTTGAAGGCACGTACCTCATGTGGCTTGACTTCAGATTTCTCGACTCCGCCTACGGCTCCGCTCGAAATGACAAAGATGTGGCTCGAAATGACAAGGTGTCTCCAGGCTTCAGCGAACGCCTCGCCAACCACCTTGAGAACAATTGCGGCGTAAAACTCTCCACCGGCACAATTTACGGCCCGGTGGCGGAGGGCTGGGAGCGCCTCAACATAGCCTGCCCGCGCAAAGTGCTCCTGGAAGGCCTGTCCCGAATAGAGAAGGGATTGCAACGTTTTCCGTAGGAAACGCATCTATTATTACGGCAGCAGCCAGAAAAGGAAAATAATAAGATTATTTTATATCATGAAAAAGATTTCTTACGTATTTGTTGCAGCAGCCGTAGTGATGGCCGCAGCAAGTTGTGACAAGATCCAGGGCCTCATCAATGGTGAGAATGGCAATAATGAGGAGCAAGTTCCCGTTGAAGAAGAAAAGGAACTCACCCCGGATGAGCAGAAGGTTAAGATCGAGGAAACAGCCACCTCCCTCATGGCCCTCATGGACAAGTCCCAGTGGGGAGCAGAATATGAGAATGTAATGGTCACCGTCGAATCCCTAGACCAGAAAGATCTTGACAGTAAAGACATCGAGGCTTATCTCAAGGATATCGTTGACGCATGGTCAATCGTGAAAGGAGAAGAGGGCAGCACCATCACCTACACCGTAGCCCACCTCACCCAGATTAAGGGTCACTTCACGGAGAACAGTGAAGGCAAGTTCGACTTCCAGGACGCAGATGACTTCTCTGTCACTGTCTTCGACGGAGAGATTCCCGTCACCGCAACCTTCGCCGCCAAGGACGAGGCCGCTACCCCCGCCCACTTCGCTGACCTGGACGATGACGTCACCATCTACATCCCCGCCTCCTCCACCTTCTCCATTTCAAAGAACAACGAGGTCATCGGCTTGCTTGAAATCCGCCTGAGCCCCAAGGACCTCAACGGTGACAACTACATCACCAAGGAAGATGCCATTATCGTCTCCTATACCATGAAGGTCGGTGCCTACACCTTTGACCTCAGCCAGGCAGATGTCTCTACGGAGCACGCAGTAGCATCCGCCAGAATCCTCAAGAGCGACCAGCTTATCATCGGCGTCACACTTGATGCAATTTACACCTACATTAATGAGTACTATGAAGAGGATGGGGCAAATTACCACTACGTGGCATTAATGCCCACGAAAGTCAACGCCTCGGTAGATCTCGCCGGCAAGATGCAGATTCGCTTCGACGTTCCTGACGGCACTAAACTGCAAGAAGTTACCGAGGAAGTGAACGCAGCTCAGATCAATGGTGATGAAAAGGCCTTTAAGGACGCCCTTGCAGAACTTGAGAAACTCTACAGCTTCGGAGTCTACTACGATGGAGGCAACACCATCCAGGCAACAATCGGCTTCGAGCCTGTTTTCGACGAAGTGGATCAGCATTGGAATTACAACCCTGTGATCCGCTTTGCAGACGGCACATCCTATGCGGTTGAGGATTACTTCAGCCAGGAGAACTTCGGAGACTTTGCCAATGAACTCATGAATTGGGTCAACGACCTCATGGATTACCTTGGCATCCAACTTGCCGCCACACCTGACGAACCCGCACAGTAACAGTGCCGCGTAAGGCAACACAAGTCTTAATCTGGTCTGTGCTCCTGCTCCTTCCATTTGGAGCCGCGGCACAGACCGATTCATTGTATCTTGACGCCACCACGTTCACGGCACAAAGGCCGGACGCGGTGGCCATTCCGTCTTCCGACGGCATCAAAGTAGAGCTTTCACGCCTCAAGACTCTTCCCTCCGTACTGGGTAACTCGGACCCTCTTTCCTACGCCCATTACCTGCCGTCAATGAGCGCGCAGACGGAGCTGGACGCAGGAATACATATTCAAGGAAACGACAGCCAGCATAATCTTGTCAGCGCCGGAGGCGTGCCCATTTATGGCGTCTCACACCTTCTGGGACTGTTTTCCGTGTTCAATCCATCGCATTACAACCGCATGGACTACAAGACCGGAGCGCGGGAAGCAAACCGCCTTGGAGGCAGCATAGACATGACTCTCCCCAAGGTAATTCCCGGAAAGGTTTCAGGGGACTTCCAGCTTGGCCTTCTGGCCGCACAGGGCACCCTGACGGCGCCCGTAGGGTCAAAAGCCGGAGTGCGTTTATCGGCCAGGAGAACCTTCCTGAACCTCCTGTACGGGAGCTTCCTCACCATGGACGGAGTGGCCATCAAATACGGCTTCACGGACATCAATCTCACAGCCATCTGGAAGCCCGGCCCAAAGGACCGTATCACTGCCGATGTATATCTTGGCGGGGATAAGGTCAAAGGCGGCGCCGGAGCCTTCAACGTGGACTCCGATGCCGGCTGGAGCAACTCCATGGCCGCCCTTCACTGGAGGCACCAGTTCGGGGGCGCGTCGCTGGAGCAATCGGCCTATTTTACGTCTTACAATCTGGACCTGGACGCCACCTGGAACGGGGTGAATGCCCTTATGCCTTCCGGCATTTCCACATGGGCATACAAGGCGAGGCTCAGCAAAGGTGCCCTGACGGCCGGGCTGGAAAGCGCTTACCACATGGCACAGCCGCAGAATCCCACCCTGAGCGGCAACAACCTTGACTACGGGGACATGTCGGAGCCCCTCCAGAAAGGCTGGGAGAACACCCTGTGGGGCCGATACAACCTTACCGCCGGTCCTTTCACCGCAGAGGCTATGCTGAAGGGAAGCCTCTTCCGCAGTCCGGAAGGAGCGTGGATGAAGGGGCTGGACCCGGACATCGTCCTTGGATGGAATTTCTACCGCGGCGGACAGGTTTCCCTGCGGCTTGGGACCCAGCATCAGTACCTCTTCCGGACGGGAATGTCGGACATAGGCCTTCCCACGGAATTCTGGATGCTGGCGGGAAAGTACAGCGCCGCCCAGACCGCCTCAGGAGCGGGGCTTTCCTACAAACTGGACTTCGGTCCCTACACCTTCGGGGCCGATGCCTACTACCGCCTCCTGTCCAACCAGATAGAGTATCGGGGCAGTTTCCTTGACCTTGCCACGGGCACCTATTCCCTTGAAAAATCCCTCCTCCACGGCGACGGAAGGGCCTTCGGGGTGAACCTTTCCCTGAGCAAGACCAGCGGCGACCTTACCGGCTGGATTGCCTACGCCTGGGGCCGAAGTCTCCGCACCTTCCCGGAGTTTTCCGGTGAGTGCCCCGCCTCCCACGAACGCATCCACGAGCTTGACGCCGTCCTCTCCTGGAATCTGGGACGATGGACCCTTGGCGCCACCTTCGTCGCTGCCTCCGGAACGCCGTACACTTCCCCGCAGTACCTGTACCTGATATCCCAGCGCGTGGCCTGCTGGTGGGGACCGCACAACGGCAGCCGCCTCCCCGCATACATACGTGCCGATGTCTCCGTCAACTACTGGTTCCGCAAGGACACCAGCGGCCTCAACCTGTCTATATATAATGTAACAGGGGCCGATAACCAGCTCTTCAACAAGATATCCTACGACCGAGAGGAAAGCACCTTCACCTACCACGGTGTTTCCGCAGGAATCAAGTTCATGCCTTCACTGAGTTACTTCTACAAGTTTTGAGAAAGTATTGGGTCATATTGCTGCTGATTCTCGCGGGATGTACACGCGAGCCGGCCGTCCCTGCGCCTGAAAAGCTTGTCATAGAGGGCTGGATAGAAGACGGCGGCGCACCTGTAGTGTACGTCACCACTACCCTCCGCGTGGAAAAAGACAAGGTGATGGGTTCCGATGACATCCAGAGCCACATTGTGAAATGGGCCAAGGTGAGCATCTCTGACGGCACGGAGGAAGTGATCCTTACAGGCACGGCGTCCGAGCGGTTCTCTCCGCCGTACGCATACACCACCGGCCGCATGTTTGGACAGGTTGGAAAGACTTACACCCTGAAGGTTGAATACAGCGGCGAGGTGGCAACCGCCACTGCCACCATTCCCGCCCCTGCGGCCATTGAGAGCACGACACTACTACCCAAGGAAAACGGCGAGTACCTTATCCGGGCGTCTTTCACAGACAATCCGGCCACAACGGACTATTACCGCTTCTTCTCCCGCATCAAAGACCTTGACAAGGTCTATCTGCCAAGCCCTCTTGGCACGCTGTCAGATGCCATGATCCAGGACGGCAAGTCCCAGATGGACCTTCAGCCGGGCGGAACCATGTTCCGCGACGAAGGCCGTTCCGGCTTCCGCTCCGGCGAAGTTGTGGACATAAAACTCTGCACCATGGATCTCCCCATGTATGAGTACTGGAACGCCTTCGAGGAGCAGTTCGCCCTTGGCTCCGTCCCCTTCTTCTCCCTTGACACCAACCTTCCCTCCAACATCACCGGCGGCCTTGGCTACTTCGCCGCCTACGGCTCCTCCACCGCCACGGTAACAATTCCATAGAGTAATTCTGCCAATTTGTCAGTTTCCCATACATGGCACGGGCATTGAAGATATGTCCGTGCCTTTTCGTCATCCCCGACCTGATCGGGGATCTTAAACGACAAACTATAAATTTGATTATATTATGCTTAAACCTTTAGGAACAAGAGTGGTGGTTGAACCCAAAGAGGCAGAGACCATGACCGCCGGGGGCCTTTACATCCCGGACAACGCAAAGGAAAAGCCCCAGCAGGGTGTCATAGTGGCCGTAGGCCCCGGCTCAAAGGATGAGCCCATGGAGGTCAAGGTTGGTGAAACCGTCCTTTACGGCAAGTACGCCGGCACAGAGGTCACCGTTGAGAACAAGAAGTACCTCATCGTAAAACAGTCTGATATCTTGGCAATACTCTAAAGCACTTGTCATTTCGAGCGAAGTCGAGAAATCTTTAATTGATTAGTATTATGGCAAAAGAAATCAAATTCAATACAGACGTCCGCGCCGCCATGAAGGAAGGCGCAGATGCACTGGCAGATGCCGTTAAGGTTACCCTTGGTCCCAAGGGCCGCAATGTGGTTATAGCAAAGAAATTCGGTGCTCCGCAGATTACCAAGGACGGCGTAACCGTAGCAAAGGAAGTTGAACTGGAAGACCAGTTCCAGAACATGGGCGCCCAGATGGTGAAGGAAGTCGCTTCCAAGACCAACGACCAGGCCGGTGACGGTACCACAACCGCTACCGTACTTGCACAGGCCATCATCAACGTGGGCCTCAAGAACGTGGCCGCCGGCGCCAACCCCATGGACCTCAAGAGGGGTATCGACAAGGCTGTCGCAGCCGTTGTCGCAGACCTCAAGAAGCAGAGCCAGCCGGTTGGTGAAGACTATTCCAAGGTGGAGCAGGTAGGCACCGTGAGCGCCAACAACGACGCCCATATCGGCAAACTCATCGCAGACGCCATGGCAAAGGTCAAAAAGGACGGCGTTATCACCGTGGAAGAAGCCAAGGGCACCGAGACTGAGGTCAAGGTGGTTGAAGGCATGCAGTTCGACCGCGGCTACATCAGCCCCTACTTCATGACCAACGGAGACAAGATGGAAGCAGTCCTTGACGATGCCTACATCCTCCTCACAGACAAGAAGATCTCCAACATGGAAGACCTCATGCCTGTCCTGGAGCCCGTAGCACGTGAAGGCCGCAGCCTCCTCATCATTGCTGAGGATGTTGAGGGCCAGGCACTCACAACCCTGGTTGTAAACCGTCTCCGCGGCACCCTCAAGGTTGCTGCAGTGAAGGCTCCCGGCTTCGGTGACCGCCGCAAGGAAATGCTCCAGGACATCGCAAGCCTCACCGGTGCAGTTGTCATCAGCGAAGAGCGCGGTTTCACCCTCCAGAACGCCAACGTCCAGATGCTTGGCAAGGCAGAGAAGGTAACCATTACCAAGGAAAACACCACCATCGTGGGCGGTGCAGGCAACCAGGCTGACATCAAGGACCGCGCAGACCAGATCCGCGCCCAGATTGAAACCACCAAGAGCGACTACGACCGTGAGAAGCTCCAGGAGCGTCTTGGCAAACTCGCCGGTGGCGTTGCAGTCATCTACGTGGGTGCAACCACTGAGGTTGAGATGAAGGAAAAGAAAGACCGCGTGGACGATGCCCTCAACGCAACCCGCGCTGCCGTTGAAGAAGGTTACCTCCCCGGCGGCGGTGTCGCATACATCCGCGCAGCAGAAGCCCTCAAGGGCCTCAAGGGTGAGAATGACGATGAAACCACCGGCATCCGCATCATCGAGCGTGCCATCGAGGAGCCTCTCCGCCAGATTGCTGAGAATGCTGGTGTTGAAGCATCCGTGATTATCAACAAGATCCGCGAAGGCAAGGGTGACTTCGGTTACAACGCCCGTACCGACGAGTACGTGAACATGTACGAAGCCGGCGTCATCGACCCCACCAAGGTGGCCCGCGTGGCTCTGGAGAACGCCGCCTCCGTCGCCGGCATGCTCCTTACCACAGAGTGCGGCATCGTGGACATCCCCGAGCCCGCACCCGCAGCTCCCGCCATGCCCGCCGGTGGCATGATGTAAACAGCCAATGTGTCGGAGGTGTCCCAAAAACTGGGACATCACCCGCAAAAAACGCCTAAAATGCAGGAGGTGTCCCAGTTTTTGGGACACCTCCTGCACTATTCACCTCTCAATGCGCCATTCAGCGGACGTCAAGGACGCCGCGGAAGGCGGAGTTGGCGCGGTAGTGGGGGGCGTAGAGGGATTCGATGACCGTGACGGGGGCGGTAAAGGAACCGGCCTGGGTTACGTAGAATTCTTCAGTGACGGTGGTTTTCTCTTCAGGGCAGACTTCCCAGAAGTATTCCGTGCATTCAGCCTTCACGTTGCGGTAGAGAGTCCAGCCGGAGAGGCCGGAGAGCTGCTGAACGGGTCTCAGGGTGGCTTCACGGCCGGCAGAGAGCTTCACGAAGCTGCGGTTCTCGCCGTTCCATATCTGGTACTGGACCTTGATCTTGTCTCCAACGCTCACGGGGTCTCCAGGATTGATTTCCACAGGATTTGCACGGCCCACGACCGTACGGTAGAACTTGCGCTCTATGGTGAAGCCATTGCCGGCCGCCTTGATGTCCTTGAAAGGAGCATCATAGGTGGCGGAAAGCGCCAGTACGCGTGTGTCAAGAACGGCCTGGGAGCCCTTCAAGATGGCATCTATGGCATCCACGAAGGCGGGATCCTCGTCCCACTTCTGCGTTTCCTTCTGCAGCATGAGCCAGAGGCGGATTCCGTCTGCCACCTTCTGCGAGTCATCTGAAAGGAGATTGCTCAGGAGGGCGTGGGCGTAGGCTTCGCTTTCAAGGAGGCCGCGCCATGGCATGACGGCGTTGGGATAGTACCAGCCGCCGTCGCGGTGCTCTACCGCGTATTCAAGGAGTGATGTGACATCTGCCTTGATGGACTTCTGGAGCTTGGTGCCAGTTGTGAGACCTACGCCCCAGGCCTTGGCCAGGGCAATGCCTTCGGAGGATGCGGCAAGATTCCTGAGGGTGAGGAGTCTGCGGGCTTTGGCCAGAATCTGGCCCTGCAGGCCGCGGCCGACCTTCTTAGAAGGCGTGAGGTAACTCTTAGCGTATTTCTTGAACTCCGTCAGACGCTTCTTGTCTGCCTGTGTGACGGGTTTCACATCGAAAGGAACGCTGGTATACATAGCACGGACGTGCATGTACTGGGCGTCTGACAGCCAGCCGTACCAGATGGGCTTCTGGGTGCCGAACATGACGCCGTCAAGGTATTTCACGGACGCATCCGTTTCAGGCACGTCGAATCCGCGGTCGCGGAGCTTGGCAAAGCGCTCCAGCACCACTGCCGTGATGACGGGGCTTGAGTGCATGCCCTCGAACCATGCGTAGCCGCCGTCAGAGTTGCGGCAGGCAAGGATCTGCTTCAGCAGAGATTCCCGGGACAAGCCCGAGAATGACGAATCAGTGCCGGCAATCACATGCAACTGCTCAGCGATGAGGCGGACATACCAGGCTTCGGTGAGGGAGAGGATGTCACGGCCGGAGGGGTCTACGTGGCTGGGGATGGCGTCCTTGACCATGTCCAGGACGGTGATTTCCTTGAGGTCTGCCGTGTCACCGGAGACGTTAACGAACATGTCGCGGAGACGGGCAAGGAGCTTCTCGCGGTTGGTGCCGGCAAGGAGCACGGCGCTGTGGGCCTCCGTGAGGGTCTGCGCCGGGGCGTAGACGGGAATCTTGACGCGCACTGCGTCGGAGAATTCCGCGGCCTGGAAGGAGGCGGTCAATGTCAGAGATTTCTCAACCTTCACGGGGAAAGACAAGGTCTTGGTTTCGCCGGGGGCGAGGGTGACGGGGCCGGAGGACTGGATGAGGCCGCCGGGGATGGCGAGCTTGATGACGCCGGTGACGGGCTCGTCGGCGATGCTGGAGACGGTTACGGCGGCGTTGTAGGTGTCGCCTTCGTACAGGTAGCGGGGTTCCAGCAGGGAGACCTTGACGGGCAGGGAGACCACCATCTCCTTCTCTGCAATGGCGTTCTGCATTGCGGGCGTATGCGCATACACGCGTACATAATAGGTGGAGAGCTTGTCCGATGTCCTGAAGCTGAATGTCAGCGTTCCGTCCTTGGCGGAAACCAGGTGCGGCTGGAAGGTAAGGGCGCTCTCGAAGGCCTCGCGAGGTGTCACGGAAGACTCCTCAGAGGCTCCTTCCGCATCGGAAGACTCTTCCGCCGTTTCTTTAACCGCCATGGCATCGTCCATTACCATCGCATTCACGGCAGTGCTTCTGAGAGCACCGCCGGCAGACTTTGCCATGGGCGACATGAGGACCGCCTCTTCAACTGAAGCATAGTACTCGTCCGCACCGCCGGAAATGCGGCCGCAGGCGGAAGAAACGTACACTGAAGGCACGCTGAAATCTATCAGGGAAACGGTGTTCCACCAGTTGCGTGCAATGGCATCGATGCTCTTGTCCCAGACGGCTGCAAGGGCCTCAACGCCCGCTGCGGTCTTCAGCGTGAAGGTATATTCGGTGCCGGGATAAGCGGCATCAGTAAAGCGTGTAAATGTAAGAGGAAGGACAAATTTGCTCTTCTCCCTGCGGAACTGGCGGTCGTAGCTCACGGCATCCCCTTCGCTGAACCAGAAGATCTGCAGGCGCACGGCGTCCGGATAGTCTTTCTTGTAGTCCAGCCTGAGGTCAGTCATTTCCTTGGCGGTGTATGACTTGTTAAGGAGCACCGTTTTCTTGTCTCCGTATAGCGCCACCTGTGCGTAGGCCGTGCCCTCGCCGCTGCCAAAGCGGGCCGTCATGGCGCCGTTCACGGTCTCCGGGCCGGGCAGGAAGACACGTTTGACACCTTCCGGAACAGCTTTGTCCTCCGGTCTCAGGACCAGTATCTTCATTTCGCTCTTCCCGGAAGCGCCTCGCTCTGAAACGCTTGTCTTGAGGGTATATACCCCGGCTGGAACGCCTGCAAGCGACACTTCGAAGCTTTCCCCGGACTTGGCCGTGCCGGAGGCTACATCGTCAAGAGCCCAGCTAACAGGGAGGGGTACGTCGTTGCCGCCATCGTCCCTGGCCTGGAGGTTGAGCTTCAGCACATTATCCGTGACGATGTTCTTCTGCGCACGCGGCCTCCAGCGGTAATACGGGCGCACCGGCTCCTCCTGCATGAGGGTGAACTCTCCCTCCGCAGCGTTTTCCACGGTCATCCCCACGGAAAGCTCAGTGCCGATGTAGAATCCCGTACTCCTCTCCATGGTCTCCCCGGTGGGATCCACCACCTTCACGGTGACGCCGTACCAGCCGGTCTCAACCTTGGGGACGATGAAAGAGAAGAGGTTATCGGCCCCGATTTCCTTTTCTTCCTCCATGACCGTGGTGCCGTGGCGCTGGACCGTCATGATGGCCCTGGCGCCGGTGAGTTTGTGGCCGGAGTAGGACTTGACGGAGCCGGAGACGGGAACATCGTCCCCCTGCAGGAACAGCTTCTCGTGGCTGTCGAAGGCCATTTCGAAGGTGGGGAGGACGAATTCATCGACACGGAAAGAGGAGTAGCCTATATGGCGCTTCCCGTCCAGTATTTCCAGGGAGAAGCGGCCGTTGCGGAGGCCCTTGGGGATGGTGAACTTGCCCGATACGGAACCGTACTGGTTGGTCTTCAGGGAAAGCTTCTCAAGCTCGTTACCCTCGCTGTCCAGGAGGATGGCGGTGAGCTTCTTGCCTTCCAGGGCCTGGAGCTTAGTCATGGGGTCGCCGGCGTAGACCACGGCCTTGAACTGGAGTTCGTCGCCGGGGTTGTAGGCGCCGCGGTCGCGGTAGATGTTGCAGCGGGGCTCCTTGGTGTCGCCACTGTACCAGTCCTCGCTGTCTCCAAGCCATATCTTGGTGGACTTACGCTTGCCGTTCTCCACATACAGCTGATAGCTTCTCTTTGAGCTTACCCTCTTGGTGATGGAGGCTGGGACTGGCGTGAAACCGTCAAGGGTCATTGTGGTTGAAGCAACCACGTCGGAGCCGCTGCAGAGGTATACCTTTGCAGTCTTGATGGGTTTTCCGGTCTTGAAATCCGCCACATAGACATTGAGACCCTTGGAGTCCCTGCGGGTGGCGATGGAAAGGGTGTACTGCTCATAAAAGGCCGTTGCCTGACGCTTGCCGTTGACGGCTTCAGCAGTGTACTCGCCGTCCACAAGGGTCGGGAGGGCTATCTTCACGCTATCCCTGACGTAGAAACTGTTTGCGGCGTTTTTGGCCGTCCAGGTTTTCATGGCCTTCTTGGAGCCGTCCTGGAACAGGGAGACTTTGGCCTCCGGGAGATTGCGGAGAAGGACTACGATGTCGCCATTGTCGAACATTATGTCAACGGCCTGGTATTCCAGAGTGCCTATGAGATTGTCTATTGCCGTGACCTTGTCTGCGATGAGCTTTTCATCGCCCTTGAAGGCTGCGCGCTTCTTTTCGAAGGCCTTGCAGTCCTGATAAAGAGTCTTGTAGGGGGCATCGTCACGGTCTTTTGAATCTTCGAGCTTGGAGAAGCGGGCCCTCAGGACCTGAGACTGGGGAAGGAGGCCGGCGGCGGTGCCGTCATACTTCCGGGCCAGTTCCACCATTTTCTTTTCCCTATTGTCCTTGTCATAATCCTGCACTGCCAGGAAGTAGTCCAGGGCGGCATCCTTGGGGTATTCGATATTCTCTCTGAGCTTGGCTATGATGTCCTTATCCGAGAAGTCACGGCACAGGAGGCGCCAGAGGACATATTCCGCATCGTCCTTTATGAAATGAGGGAGGACACCTGCAAGGAACGTGCTTACGCCACGGTAGAAGGCCGGATTGTGGCCCGCGAACTCGTACTTGTTGGCAAAGTCCTTGAGGGTCTTCACGCCTTCGCGGCAGTACTGGTCCATATAGGTGAAGGTGACCATGGGATCTCCGTAGGCAGCTATTTCGTGCTCGAGGGCCTGCCTTGCCGGTTCACGCTCCTTCCAGTTGCGGCGTCCAACGGCCTCTACATACTGCGTTGCAGCATCGTAGAAGTCCACGGCATAGCGCTTCTGCGAAGCCTCCTGCTTGATCTGAGTCAGAATCTCCGCCTCAGTCTTGGGCTTGTCAGCCTTACGCGCCTCCTCATACTTCTGCCAGAGTTGGGTCAGTTTGTGTCCGTCGTCGTTCATTGCAAACAGGTTAAGTGCCGCAAACGCAGCCGCAAGTGTTATTATCAGTCTTTTCATAATGCTTCTGCAACCACAAAAGTGCTGCCTCCAATATAAATTACAGTATCATCGGTAGCCTCATCCATTGCCATTTTTATGCCAGCCTTCACAGAAGGGGCGGTTTTCATCTCTGTCATTTCGAGCGTAGTCGAGAAATCTCTTACCTTTTGCAGTATTGTCTCTGCCGGCAGGGCCCTTGGCGTGTCCGGAGTCACAAAGATATACCGGGCCTTCCGTGGCATAAGTGGAATTATGGAATCCAGATCCTTGTCCGCCATAATACCATATATTATAATAAGCGGCCTACCAAGGGCCTCAAGGGCTTCAAAGTTGCTCTTCAGCGCATGCGCATTGTGCCCGATGTCCGCAATCACCAGCGGCTTCTCCTGTAGCCGCTCCCACCTGCCATGGAAATGCATCAGCTCCGCCGTGTGCTCTATGCCGTAGATGAATTTGTCATAATCTCCAGGGAACTCGCGTTGAAGAAGGTCCAGGGCACACAGCACAGTACGCAGATTCTTCCTCTGCACCGGCGCCTGAAGGTCCATTGCCTCCAGAATCTCCTCCTGCCTCCCCCACAGCGATGGCTCCACCTGGTCTGCATATACCAATTGCCCTCCCAGGCCACGTATTTGGGCGTTTTTGTGGCCTGGCATGATGTGGCTGACGTCCGAGGCCACGCATTTGGGCGTTTTTGTGGCCTGGCATGACGTGACAGAGCCTGTGTGAAAACTGGCGGCGCAGTTGTCAAAGACTGGTGCGGTTTCGGGATTGGTTTCGCCAATGACGCACGGAACGCCGGGCTTCATGATGCCGGCCTTCTCCAAGGCAATCTCCCCCAGGGTGTTTCCCAGCAGGGCGCAGTGGTCAAGGCCGATGGAAGTGATAACGCTAAGTACCGGCGTAATGATGTTGGTGCTGTCCAGACGGCCGCCAAGGCCGCATTCAATGACGGCGACGTCCACGGCAGAATCTGCAAACCACCGGAATGCAAGGCCGGTAGTAATCTCGAAGAAGCTGAGGTTTTCCGCCTCGAAGTACGGTTTCCACTTCTCCAGAAAAGCATGGACATACTCCCTGGGAATCATGGCGCCGTCTATGCAGCAGCGCTCACGGAAATCCACCAGGTGCGGCGAGGTGTATAATCCGGTCCGATACCCCGCCGCCGACAAGGCCGACGCCAGCATATTGGCCACGGAGCCCTTGCCATTGGTACCCGCAACGTGAATGGTCCTGATGGCACGTGAAGGATACCCCAGAGCTGCGTCGAAATCACGCACCCCCTCCAGCCCCGGCTTGTAAGCCCCGGGCTTAAATCCCTCCTTCTGCACCGAAGGAAACCGCCTGAATATATCCTGTACCAGTTCCTCGTACTCCATACTACAAATATACTCATTTTTGACCACCCATCCACCTTTCATCCCCACCTATCCACCAAAAACGCCAAATCCGTGGACAAACCCGCCAAAACCCCAACTTGTCCACCAAAATACGGCATTTCCGTGGACAAAAACAAAACAGAGGCCCTGGATTCAGGGTCTCTGTTTTGTCAAGCAGAGCAAATAGGCCTCGTGCCTATTTGTTCTGTTTGATTTCTGCCTGGGCGGCTGCCAGACGTGCGATGGGCACGCGGAACGGGCTGCAGGAGACGTAGTCGATGCCGATGGTGTTGAAGAACTCGATGGACTTGGGATCGCCACCGTGTTCACCGCAGATGCCGCACTGGAGGGCGGGACGCTTGCTGCGGCCACGTTCTACACCAATCTGGACAAGCTGGCCGACGGCCTTGACGTCGATGGTCTGGAAAGGATCGCTGTCAAGGATCTTGTTGCCAAGGTAGTCACCCATGAAGGTGCCGATATCGTCACGGCTGAAGCCGAAGGTCATCTGGGTGAGGTCGTTGGTACCGAAGCTGAAGAACTCTGCGGTACGGGCCATGCGGTCTGCGGTGAGGGCGGCACGAGGGATCTCGATCATGGTACCGAACTGGTAGTCGATGAGCTGGCCGGTGTGGGCCTCTACCTGTGCTTTGATGCGGTCGCAGATTGCCTTCTGGAAGTTGAGCTCACGTGCACTGATGGTGACGGGGATCATGATTTCCGGAAGCGGGTGCAAGCCTTCCTTCTGCAGTTCTGCAGTGGCGGTGAAGATGGCACGGTACTGGGTTTCGGCGATGAGCGGGAAGCTCACGTGGAGACGTACGCCGCGGTGACCCATCATGGGGTTGACCTCGTGCAGGGACTCTCCCCTCTTCTCCACTTCCTTCACGGAAATGCCAAGATCCTTTGCCAGTTCCTTCTTCTTCTCATCTCCCTGAGGAACGAACTCATGGAGCGGCGGGTCAAGGAGACGGAACACCACGGGCTTGCCGTCCATGACCTTCAGGGTGCTCTTTACAGCTGCCTTCATGAAGGGCTCCAGCTCTTCCAGGGCGGATTTACGCTCTGCATCGGTGTCGCAGAGGATCATCTTGCGGAGTTTGCTCAGAGGGAGTTCGCTGTTCCTGCCGTAGAACATGTGCTCAATACGGAACAGGCCGATACCCTGGGCGCCGAACTTGAGGGCGCGGGCTGCGTCTTCAGGGGTGTCAGCGTTGGTGCGGATACCGAGCTTGCGGTACTTGTCGCACATGGTCATGAACTTGGCAAAGAGAGGGTTCTCAGAGGCGTCCATAGTCTCTATGGCGCCTTCGTATACGAGACCCTTTGCACCGTTCAGGGACAGCCACTCGCCTTCCTTGAACTCCTTGTCAACGCCTGCGAACTTGACGGACTTGGTCTTGAAGTTGATCTTGAGGGCGTCGCAACCGACGATGCAGCACTTGCCCCAGCCACGGGCCACGAGGGCTGCGTGGGAGGTCATGCCGCCGCGCTCTGTGAGGATACCCACGGAAGCGTGCATACCGTCGATGTCTTCAGGGGAAGTCTCTTCACGGACCAGGATGCACTTCTTGCCGGCCTTTGCGTACTCGATAGCGTCCTCAGAGGTGAAGACTATCTGGCCCACGGCGCCACCCGGAGAAGCGGGCAGACCCTGTGCAAGGACAGCGGCCTTCTTCTCAGAAGCGGGGTCAAGGATGGGGTGAAGTACCTCGTCCAGCTGGGAAGGGCTGACGCGCATGACAGCGGTCTTGTCGTCGATGAGGCCTTCCTCAACCATGTCAACTGCCATCTGGAGGGCAGCAAGGCCGGTACGCTTGCCAATACGGCACTGCAGCATCCAGAGCTTGCCTTCCTGGATGGTGAACTCGATGTCCTGCATATCCTGGAAGTGGTCTTCGAGGTGCTTGCGGATAT
Organism: Bacteroidales bacterium; assembly: GCA_024694675.1. Taxonomy (GTDB): domain Bacteria; phylum Bacteroidota; class Bacteroidia; order Bacteroidales; family UBA932; genus Cryptobacteroides. The sequence continues at coordinate 25,430 of JAILJO010000059.1, forward strand.
CGTCCAGCTCCTTGTAAACCTCAGGCATGGCCTTTTCAAGGGATGCGAGGTTCTTGTTCTTCTCAGACTTTGTAGCCTCGTTCAGGGGGTTGGGGGTGCGGATACCTGCAACCACGTCTTCACCCTGGGCGTTGATGAGCCACTCACCGTAGAACTTGTTGTCACCGTTTGCGGGGTTGCGGGAGAATGCAACGCCGGTGGCGGAGGTGTCACCCATGTTACCGAACACCATGGACTGGACGTTGACGGCGGTACCCCAATCGTCCGGAATGTGCTCGATCTGACGATAGCGGATAGCCCTCTTGCCGTTCCAGGACTTGAAGACGCCGCCGATGGAGCCCCAGAGCTGGGCCTTTGCATCGTCCGGGAATTCTACGCCGAGGACTTCCTTGATGCGGACCTTGAAGGCTTCTGCGAGGTCTTTGAGTTCATCGGCGGTGAGTTCGGTGTCGCTCTTGTAACCCTTTGCGTCCTTCACGTCCTGCATCATGCGGTCCAGCTGCTGGCGGATGCCCTGGCCGTCTTCAGGCTCGATGCCTTCTGCCTTCTCCATGACCACATCGGAGTACATCATGATGAGGCGGCGGTATGCATCGTATACGAAACGGGGATTGTTGGTCTTCTTGATGAGGCCCGGGATGGTAGCACTGCACAGGCCGATATTGAGGATGGTGTCCATCATGCCCGGCATGGAGCTGCGTGCGCCGGAACGGCAGGAGACGAGGAGCGGGTCTGCGGAATCGCCGAACTTCTTGCCCATGATCTTCTCTGTAGCCTCAAGAGCGGAAGCAACTTCTGCCTTGAGCTCCGGGGTATAACCGCCACCAAGCTGGTAGTACTCTGTGCAGCACTCTGTGGTGATGGTGAAGCCTGCAGGAACAGGCATGCCCAGAAGGTTCATTTCTGCCAGGTTGGCACCCTTGCCACCCAGCAGTTCCCTCATCTTGCCGTCGCCTTCGGCGTGCTTTCCGCCAAAGCGATAGACTCTTTTCTTGATTTCTGCCATAAATTTCAAGTAATTATTAATAAACTATAATTGTTTTCGTCTAAAACGTGCAAATATAGCATTTTTCTATGAAATAGACAATAAGAAAGAGATTCCCGGGACAAGCCCGAGAATGAC
>JAILJO010000097.1 GCA_024694675.1 Bacteroidales bacterium
GACACTGTGGGTATATCCAGACCCTCCCTTAGCAGGTTTACGCCTATCAGGACATCGAACAGCCCGTTCTTGAAATCTTCAATTATCTCTACCCTCTCAGCCGTGTCCACATCCGAATGAATATACTGGCAGCGGACGCCCATCTTGGTGAAATAGCTGTCCAGTTCCTCTGCCATGCGCTTTGTGAGGGTGGTCACAAGCACGCGCTCGTCCTTTTCTGCCCTTTTGCGTATCTCTTCCATGAGATCGTCCACCTGGTTTTTGGTGGGACGGACCTCGATGGGAGGGTCCAGAAGGCCGGTGGGACGAACGATCTGCTCCACTACAAGGCCCTCGCTTTTCTCCAGTTCATAGTCCGCCGGAGTGGCGCTCACATACACCTTCTGATGGGTTATGGCCTCGAATTCGTCAAAGGTCAAAGGCCGATTGTCCGATGCCGCCGGGAGCCGGAATCCGTACTCCACCAGGGTCTCCTTTCGGGAATGGTCCCCGCCGAACATAGCCCGGATCTGGGGCAGGGTGACGTGGCTCTCGTCTATGAAGCAGAGGAAATCGTCCGGGAAATAGTCTATGAGGGTGAAGGGCCTCTGGCCGGGTTTTCTGCCGTCGAAGTAGCGGGAATAGTTCTCCACCCCGGGGCAGTAGCCCATCTCCTTTATCATCTCAATGTCGTATTCCACCCTCTGTTTCAAGCGTTTAGCCTCAAGGTATTTACCGATGGATTCGAAATACGCCACCTGTTCCGCCAGGTCCGTCTGGATCTGCGCCACCGCCTTAGCCCCCTTCTCCTTGGACGTCACAAAGTTCTTCGCCGGATACAGGTCGATTTTCTCCAGCCTCTCGAAAGTAGCCCCGGTCACCGGGTCGATGAGCGAAATCCCATCCACCTCATCCCCGAAGAACTCAATCCTGACGGCATAGTCCGCACCGCCAAGGAAAATGTCCACCGTATCCCCCCTGACGCGGAAGCTTCCCCTCTTGAAATCCGCCTCCGTACGGTAGTACAGGGCATCCACAAGCTTGTAAAGGAGGCGCGTCATTGACATCGCCTGCCCCTTCTGCACCGTCACCGTCTGGTCATGGAAATCGTCCGGATTCCCAATGCCGTACAGGCAGCTCACTGAACTTATGACGATAACGTCCCGCCTCCCGGACATCAGGGCCGATGCCGCACTGACGCGCAGCTCGTCTATCTTATCGTTTATGGACAGGTCCTTCTCGATGTAAGTATCTGTTACAGGAATATATGCCTCCGGCTGATAGTAATCATAGTACGATACAAAGTACTCCACCGCATTGTCCGGAAAGAAAGCCTTGAACTCACCGTAAAGCTGCGCCGCGAGAGTTTTGTTGTGGCTCAAAATCAGCGCAGGACGCTGCAGACGCTGGATTACATTCGCCATTGTAAAGGTTTTCCCGCTCCCCGTCACCCCCAGCAGCGTCACATCGTTCACCCCCTGGGACAGTGCCCTGCACAGCCCCTCAATAGCCTCCGGCTGATCCCCGGAGGGTTGGTATGTGGACTCAAGCCGGAATGTCATACTCTTGTAACTTTAATAACATGTTTTATAAGTTTCACCTGACTCAGCACCTTATCCAACTCCGTATTTGACGGCACGGAAATCTGAAGCGACACCTCCCAGGTGCCGTTGCGGCGGTTTTCCGTTACCGTGAAGCTGCGGATGCTGGCCTTGAAGTGCCCCACTGTCTCCAGGATGCGGGCGGAGGCGCTTTCCTCGTCCGCAACAATCTTCAGGACCACCTGGAAGCTGTTTCCGGACGATGATTCCGCCCACTTCACCTTTTGGATCCGGTACGGATACATCTCCAGAAGACGCGCGGCGTTGGGGCAGGTAATCCTGTGTATCTTGATGCCGTCCGTGCGGGTGACGAAGCCAAAGACATCATCCCCGAACACAGGGTTGCAGCACTTGGCCATCTTGTAGTCTATGCCCTTGACATCGCGGGCATTCAGCACCAAGATGTCTTCCTTGGACTCGAAGATACGGGAAGACTTTGCCGCCTGGACTGCCTCCGCAGCCTCAACGGACTCTGCGTGCCTTTTCTCCTCTCCAAGTATGTAGTCCTTGACAACATTCACATCCAGCGAGCCCTCCCCTATTGCAGCATACATGAGCGTCAGCGTGGGATAGCCCTGCTTCTTGCGGAACTCCGTGCACATGTCGTCAGGGAATTCCAGTTTCCAGTTGCGTAAACGCCTTTCCAGCAGCTCCTTGCCGTCCGCAGCGCGGGACTGCTCCTGAGCAGCCAGCGCCTGCTTCACCTTGCTCCTGGCTTTGGAACTCACCACCCATCCCAGCCAGTCCTGGTTGGGACGCTGGTTCTTGGACGTGAGTATCTCCACCACGTCTCCGGTGGCCAGTTTCTCACGGATGGAGACCGCCTTCCCGTTCACCTTTGCGCCAACGCAGTGGGCGCCTATGTTGGTATGAATTCCAAAGGCAAAATCCAGCACGGAAGCACCTGCGGAAAGGATTCTGAGTTCCCCGGAAGGCGTAAACACAAATATCTCCTGACTGGGCGGCTGCGGCAGTTCCTCCAGGTCTTCCTCCCCAGGATGCTCCAGGGCGTAGCGGACCGATGTCAACCACGCAGACAACGTCTCTTCCCGCTTAATCCCCTTATAGGACCAGTGGCTGGCGAAGCCGTTCTCTGCGATGTCGTCCATGCGTTTGGTGCGGATCTGCACCTCAAGGGAAGCGCCTTCCCGGTTTTTCACAGTAATGTGAAGGCTCTCGTAGCCGTTCTGCTTGGGGTTGGTGAGCCAGTCCCTGAGGCGCGATGTGTCCGGCTCATACTCCTCCGTCACGAAGGAATACACCTGCCAGCACAGCTCCTTCTCAGTCTTATGGTCTTCCCCGTCGCAGTCTATGATAAAACGTATGGCAAAAACGTCGTACACGCCCTCGAAAGGCACTTTCTGCTTCACCATCTTGCACCAGATGGAGTAAGCGGCCTTGGTGCGTATCTTCAGCTTATACTTGATTCCGGCGGCATCCAGCTTGGATTTAAGCGGTTCGATGAACTCCGCCATGAGCTTCTCCCTGTCCTTCTCCGTGGCCTTCAGCTTATTGGTTATAAGCCGATATTGTTCCGGCTGGGCATACTTCAGGTAAATGTCCTCCATCTCCCGCTTCATATTGTACAGCCCCAACTGATGCGCCAGCGGAATATACAGCATAAGCGTCTCCAGTATCTTCCTCTCCCGGTCCGCCTTAGGGAATATCTTTAGGCTCCGCATTATCTCCAGCCTGTCCGCCAGCTTCAGCACCGTCACCCTTGGATCCGTAGAATACTGTATTATCAGCTTCTTATAGTTCTCCGCCTCCAGACGGGTGTCCTTTGGCTTGATAGTAGCAATCTTATTCAACCCCTCCACCATCTTGACGACGCCCTCGTCAAATCCCTTCAAATCAATAGCTACAGTACCTTCCGTTCCATTATTGCTTTTCCCTTCTCCTTCTAAAGTGCCGGTCACGGCACTCTGCCCCCTCATAGCTTCATGCAGATACACTGCAGCAACGCATTCATCCGGAAGGCCAATCTCCTCCTGAACAATGCGCGCAACGGCGTCCGGATGCCCTATGAACGGGCTCCCGTCACTCCTGGTGCAGTCTTTCAGCGCCTCAACCGCTACCGCCCTGGCTCTATCCACCACAGAATCCATGCAATTCTAACTATCTTAAAATCAATATCTTAAATATTTCCACCCCGGAATATAATCCCGGGTGTAAACAAGTATTTCCCTCAATATCAAGCAATTACAAATGCGCACTACCTACTCTTCTGTCTTTCCGTCAAAGCGCGCTGGAAGGCGCGAGCGTTAATCATGTGCTCTGCATAAGTTGCCGCAAATCTGTGACTGCCGTTGAAGGAAGGGTCTGCACAGAAAAACAGGTAATTATGCGAGGCGGGGTTAAGAACGGCCTCAAGGCATGCCTTGGGAGGGCATGATATGGGGCCGGGGGGCAGTCCGAAGTACTTGTACGTGTTGTACGGGGAGTCAACGGCAAGGTGCGCCTTCAGGATGCGGTTCAGGGTGTAGCCGAAGCAGTATGCGACGGTAGGATCCGCCTGAAGTTTCATGCCGGAATGCAACCTGTTCAGGTAAACGCCGGCAATGGTGGGTTGCTCCGGGACATATCGGGTTTCTCCATCGACGATGGAGGCCAGCGTAATGGCTTCATTCTTAGTGAGTCCCTGGCGCTTGGCGGCGGCAATCCTGTCCGCAGTCCACCAAGCGTCGCTTTCCTTGAAAAGCCTCTCGAAAATATCCCGGGCCGATGCCGTCCAGAGCATCTGATACGTATCTGGAATCACCCGCGTAAACAGCTGCAGCGTATCCAGCCCGTAAGAGCCCAGCGAATCCACTGCGAACGACGCCACTGCGGCGGAGTCCAGCAGCATCTGCGCCCCTACCTTCCTGGCCAGGGACCGATAGGTCCTGATTGACCCTGACAGCGTCAGGTTCACCGGCGTCTGCCAGCCGGCACGGAGCATGCGTGCGACGTACATGCTGGTGCATGTCCCGTCCACGGAATAATGCCCCGGCGCCACGGAAGAAAGCTTCTTGAAACAGCGCGTGACGCTCTTGGGATTCTTCACAACGCCGGAAGCCACCAGGCTGTCAGCAACCTCGGAGACGCTCATCCCGGGATACACAAACAGCTCTGCCGTGCCGTCAAAGTTTGGCACTTTGCGGTCATAATACATCCCGTAACCGACGATGGCGCCCACCAGGAGCGCCACCACCAATAATGCAACCGTAACTTTCTTCATCCTTTAGCGCAGTTTGAGTATGTCTCCCTCATAAAGCATGGGCTCTGAATCCAGCCTGTTAAGCATCCTGATGGCGCTTTCCCTCACGGCAAAACGCTGGCAGATATTATGGAAACTTTCCCCGTCCTGTGAGACGATGTACATCTCCAGGCCCACGGGAGCCTTACGCTTTTTGGCCTCCAGATACACAATCTGGCCCGGTTCCAGCTCCGCTCCCCTCTTCACGTCGTTGAAACGGAGAATCTCCCCAAGGAACAGATGGTGGTCCTTGGCGATGGATTTATATGTCTCCCCTTGCTGGGCGTACACAAACGCCACATTGTTAAGGGAATACATGACTCTGCTGAGTGAGAAGCGGAACTGCTCCGCCACCGGGGACGGGGCCGATGACCTCACCGCCACAGGCTCCTCCAGTTTGTTGGGGGATTCCGGAACGTTTTCCAGTTCCTCGTTGGTGAGGAAGTCAAAGCGGGAAAGGTCGTACTGCTCTATGCAGCGGATAAGTTTGTTGGCGTACGAAGGATCCGTGGCGTAGCCGGCCTGCTTGAGGCCGAAAGCCCAGCCCTTGTAGTCCCTGCGGTCCAGGTCAAAGAGGAATTTATACCTGTCCCTATAGCGCAGGAAGTCCGAATGGTCGCGGAAGCTCTGCTCCGGGGAGTCGTAGGTGCGGAAGCACTCGTCCTTGGCGTCATCGTCCATTTTCATGGTGCCGCCCTTCCAGTTATTGTGGCACTTGATCCCGAAGTGGTTGTTGCCGTCTACCGCAAGGGTGGAAAGGCCGGAGCCGGACTCTATGATGCCCTGGGCAAGGGTGATGCTGGCCGGGACGCCGGTCCTCTGCATCTCCGCCACGGCAATGTCAGAGTACGTATAGATGTACTTTTCCTGGGGAGAGTTTCCCGTGGATTTCTGGGCATCCGCGCAAAGGGCCGCAGCCGCAAGGGCGCATACCAATATGATGATAACCTTCCTCATAACCCAACAAAGTTAGGAAGAATTTTTCAAATTTCGTAGACTTCGCCGTCGCTTGCGGCAAAAGTGTCCGGGAAAATTTCGCGGCATTCCCTCTGGAACACCTCTATCTCCACATTCCGGGAAGTATAATGGCCGATGATAAGCCGTCCGGCACCCGCCTCCAGAGCCACCTTAGCGGCCTGCCTGGCAGTGGAATGTCCCCTCTTCTCCCCCTCCGGTGCATATTCCTCCGGATAGGTGGCCTCATGGTAAATCACCGTGGTCCCCTTAAGCCAGGCCCCTTCCTCCGGGAAAGGCGCCGTATCCGAGCAGTACGCATAGCTCCGGGGCTGGTAGGGCTTGTAGGCAGCGGCGGCAAGGGGAATCACCGTTCCATCGGCCCGCACGACGTCCTCCCCTCTTTTTAGTGTGCCGATTTCCGTTAGCGTGAGGCCGTATTCCGCGATACACTCTTTCCTTATATTATATAGGGGCTCTTTCTCGCGGAAAATGAAGCCGAAGGTCTCGATACCGTGATTCAGGGGGAAAGCCAGCACCTGGGTGGACTTTGTTTCCAGTATTATCTCCGGCCCTTTCATCTTCAGGGGCGTGAACCGTATCTCGAAGGGAATGCCTTCCCCGTAGTAGCTGAGGAAGAACTTCAATATCGGCCCGAAATTCGCCGGAGCGAAGATATTGACAGGTATGGTGCGGCCTTTCATCCCCAGGGTCGATAACAACCCGAAGATGCCAAAGACGTGGTCCCCGTGGATGTGGGAGATGAAGATGGAATCCAACTTCATCATGGGGACGCGGTACTGCACCATTTTATACTGCGTACCCTCGCCGCAGTCTATAAGGAACAAGCGCCCATGCACTTGTAATGCCTGGGCGCTTTGGGTCCGGTCCCGTACCGGCATGGCCGAAGCCGTGCCAAGCATGGTGACCTTGAAGATGTTGGGCGTATTACTCACCCTTTGCGAGTTTGTCCTTGAGGGCTGCAAGAGCGGAGATGTCACCAAGGGTGGTCTTCTCTACGCTGGTCTGAACCTTCTTGATAGCCTTCTTGGCGCTCTCAACCTCAGCGGTCTCGCGTGCGGCCTTCGCTTCCTGATAGGTGCGGAGGTGGGAAACGCGGATGCTGCGGGTGCTGCGGCGCAGGTCGATGACCTTCACGGGGAGGGTCTCACCTGCAACTGCGGCCTTGCCGTCTTCCTTAACCATTTCACGGACGAAGGCGGAAGCCTCGGTGCCGTCTGCGAAGGTTACGGTGACATTCTTGTCATTGGCGGTGGCGACGGTAGCGTCAACCACGGTGCCGACGGGATACTTGGCCTCGATCTCGTCCCAAGGGTTGGGAGTGAGCTGCTTGTGGCCAAGGGAGAGCTTGTGGCTGTTCTCGTCGAAGTCAAGGATAACGACGTCAATCACATCGCCGCTCTGAACCATCTCTGAAGGATGCTTGATCTTGTTCCAGGAGAGGTCGGAGATATGGATGAGACCTTCCACGCCGTCCTCGAGCTCTGCGAACACACCGAAGTTGGTAATGTTGCGGACAGTAGCCTTGTGCTGGCTGCCGACGGGATATTTCTCGCGGATGGAATCCCAAGGATTCACGGTGAGCTGCTTGATGCCAAGAGACATCTTACGGGCCTCACGGTCAAGGGTAAGGATCTGTGCCTCAACCTCGTCACCCATCTTCAGGAATTCCTGTGCGCTGTGGAGGCGGGGGCTCCAGCTCATTTCGCTCACGTGAACAAGGCCTTCTACGCCGGGTTCAACCTCTACGAATGCGCCGTAGTCTGCAACTGCCACAACCTTGCCCTTCACGGTGTCACCAACCTTGAGGTCTGCGGAGAGAGCCTCCCAAGGATGAGCGGTGAGCTGCTTGAGGCCAAGGGCGATGCGCTTCTGCTGCTCGTTGAAATCGAGCACCACAACGTTGATCTTCTGATCCAGGGCGACGACTTCTTCCGGATGGGAGATGCGGCCCCAACTGAGGTCTGTGATGTGGATGAGACCGTCTACGCCACCGAGGTCCACGAACACACCGTAGTTGGTGATGTTCTTGACCACGCCTTCCAGGACCTGGCCCTTCTCCAGCTTGGAGATGAGCTCTGCCCTCTTGACTTCCTGCTCTGCCTCGAGGAGAGCCTTGTGGGAGACGACGACGTTCTTGAATTCCTGATTGATTTTGACAATCTTGAAGTCCATGGTGGTGTCAACGAATACATCGTAGTCACGGATGGGCTTGATGTCGATCTGGGAACCGGGCAGGAAGGCCTCGATTCCGAATACGTCAACGATCATGCCGCCCTTGGTGCGGGTCTTGACATAACCTTTGACAACTTCACCGCTTTCGTAGGCGGCGTTTACCATATCCCAAGACTTGAGCTGACGAGCCTTCTTGTGGGAGATGATGAGCTGGCCTTTCTTGTCTTCAGCGCTCTCAACAAGCACTTCGACCTTGTCACCGACCTTGAGGTCAGGGTTGTAACGGAACTCGGGGGCGGAGATGACACCTTCGCTCTTTGCGCCGATGTTCACCACAACCTCACGCTTGTTGATGGAGGTGACCACACCTTCAACGACTTCGTTCTCGGTGACCTTGGAAAGAGTCTGCTCGTAGGCGGCGAGGGTCTCGGCCTTGTTGTCTTCGGCCACGCCTTCGTTCTCGAATGCATCCCAGTCGAACTCCTCGGGAGCCACAGATGCGTTCAGGGCCTGCTTCTTGGCAGCCTTGGGGGTTTCTTCTGCAACAGGAGCCTCTACCTGAGGTTCTTCTGCTACGTTCTTGATTTCTTCTGACATAGTTTAACTTTTTGGTAACTAGTAGTTTAACATTATTTCTTGAGCCTTTCCACGCATACGCAAATGCGCGCCTTCGTGAAAAAAGCGCGCAAATATAAGGAATCTTTAACTAAAAAACAAATTTAGTAGTCTTCTTCCGTCCTTGGATACTCCACATACGGGCACTTGAAGATCTCACTTGGCACCATCGCCCACTGGAGCACCATGGTCTGCAGCCCGTTGGCGTGGCTCTTGGCAATCTTGTACTCCGCGGACTTCTTCTCCTTCTCCGGAAGGGCTTCCAGCTGGGCGTCGAGTTCAACCAAGCGCGCTACGGCAGCGCAGTTGTCCTTTTCCCACTGCTGGAGGGCGGCCACCCACTTTTCAAGCTGGGCCTTGTTCCAGGTGTCGATGACAGCGCTCTCCTCTTTCACGCGGACGGCCTTAGCCTTGCCGCTTTCCTCCAGGGAGTTAACCTTCTTGTACTCAGGAGATTTACGCCAATCGGCAACAATCTGGTCCTTGAGGCTTTGCATAGCGCCGCTAATGGAGTTGGCGTTGGGGACGCTCTTGCCGGCGAGGGCTGCGCGGAGGCCATCGGCCATGGACCTGCTCTGGGTCTGGACCTTGCCGTTACGCTCTTCCATAATCTTGTTGAGTTCATCGGCAATGGCCTGGGCCTTGGGAGACTGGACGGTCTTGTCAACGGTGTTGTCCTGGCCCAAAGCCATCAGAGCCTTCATGCTCATGTTGGCAGTTAGAAGGGCCGCTGCGCTGAGGGAATAGTCCTGCACCTTTTCCGCATACTTTTCAAAAGCCTCACGGTTGGCGATGTCCGCCCCCGTAGGCCAAGCCGGACGGTATTTCACCAGGTCCTGCATGGTGTAAATGGGAACAGTCGCCTCCTCCTTGGCTTCTGCGAAATTGTCAATGTCACGGTCCTCGTACATCAGCGCTCCTGCAAAGGTGTACTCGGGCTCATTGTCATACGCAGTGGCAGTGGCCTCAGGCTCCTGCTGCTTGGGCGTCTCCTGCTTCTTTCCAAAAATGCCCTCCAGCGCCTTGTCAACCGCCTTGTCCACAGTCTGGTCAACCTTCTTGTCCACCTTCTTCTGCGCACTGTTCTCCACCTTGTTCAGGGCCTTCTGTCCCAGCCCCTTCAGCAGGTTCCCCTGCCCCGCCGCGCCAGCACATACCATCACCAGCGCCGCCAATGTTATCAATAGTTTCTTCATAGT
>JAILJO010000099.1 GCA_024694675.1 Bacteroidales bacterium
CCCTTAAGGGCAACCCCGTGCACGTGGGCGTAAGCCACGGCGTCCTTCAGCTGGGCGTCAAGGATGTACTGTTCCCAGCAGTAGAAACCGGTTTCAGAGGCGTGCTCCTTAACAAAGGCGTCAATTTTTGCCTTGCTGTAAGTGGCATATTCCTTCCACTCATGGAAGTCCGGAGTGCCGGTGACGTCACGAAGCACATTGAATGCGGCGTAAGGGACAAGCCACTCCGCATTTGCCGCCATGAAGGCCTTGAACGCATCTGACTCCATTTCCTGGGCGCCCTTTGAAGCATACAGCTTGCGGAGATACTGGTCCTTGTAGTTGTTGACTTTCTCATAGTCCACCTTTGCCTCAGCTTCCAGTTCCGCCTTCTTTGCCTTATAGCCGGCGTCCTTGCGTACGCCTGCGGCAGGAAGATGGATGAACTGCGGATGCAGGGCGAAGGAGCTGGATGCATTGTACGGATAGGAATCCATCCAGGAGCGGGTCATGGTGGTGTCGTTGATGGGGAGGAGCTGGATAATGCTCTGGCCGGTCTTGACGGCGAAGTCCACCATCTTCTTTATGTCGTTGAACTCTCCCACGCCAAAGCTGTCCTCCGTACGGAGTGCGAACACCGGAACCGCTATGCCGGCGCCTCTCCACGGCAGGGTGGGGAAGACGGGCTGCAAATCCGCCAGGACTATCTTGGTGCCGGTAGGGGGGACCTCCGCGAAGAAGTGGTTGGGGCCTTCCTCCCACATGCGAATCTCTTTGGTCTTGGTATCCACGATGACGAATTTGTACTCCACCGGCTCGTGGATGTTGAGGGAGACGGACCACCAGGGGAAGCGGGCGTCCGTCAGGAGGGAAACTTTGTTCCAGTTGCCAAGGACCTTTCCTGTACCGACGATACCCACAGACTCATCGCTGCGGACTTCCGGGACGGTGAGGGCGAAGGTGACATTGCCCTCGCTCAGGGCCTCTTTTCTCATATTGCGGAACGATGCCCCGTCCGGCCTGCGGAAAATGACGTCGCTGAACGCGGAGCTGTAGAAGGCGGAGTTGGAAGGACGGCCCATCCAGCGGTTCCGGAGAATGACAAGGCCGCTTCCGTGCACCACCAGCTGATGCGGACGCCACTCTTTCTTGACGACTGCCCCGTCCCGGACGACCTCGAAACTGTACTTGTCCCCAAGGTGGATGTCCCTCCCGGTAAGCATGATCTGCCACAACCCGCCAAAGGAGTATTCCATGGGAATGCGGCGCTTGCCTATTTTAAGCCTGAGGCTTTCTCCCCAGGCGGTCTGATACTGAATTTGTATACTGACGGTCATTTCAATAGTGTTATTTTAATCAAACAAATATACGGCTTTTTTTGCTAACTTTGCACTCGTTATGGCAGACAATAACTGGAAAGACCGTCTGGGCGTGGTTTTCTCCACGAATCCGGATTTTCAATATACCTTAAAGGAAGAAGCTGAGGCGGCCACTCTTGAGCCGTCAAAGCAGAAACTCATAGTGGGCATTGACCGCCGCAACCGCGGAGGAAAGCAGGTTACACTTATAACCGGCTTCGTTGGTACTGCCGATGACCTCAAGGAACTTGGCCGCACCCTCAAAACCCGCCTTGGAGTGGGCGGAAGCGCCAAGGACGGCGAGATAACCGTCCAGGGAGATTTCCGTGACAAAGTTGTGGAAATCCTGAAGTCTTTGGGCTATAACGCTAAAAGAGGCAACTGATGGTTCCCCTTTCCGTAAGCATACTGGTGCTTGTTTTCGTGGTGCTGATGATCCTTCTCATCCCCACGTTCCTGCAGCTGGTCCCTTACATAGCGGACAGCTTTTTCCGCGCCAGGGGAAGCTCTGCGCTGGAGAACAGCGTCCGCGTGAGCAGGGACCGCAACATGGTTGCACTTGTGATGCTTCTGCCAGCGTTCCTCCTCACATTCCGCTATAGGCTCTATAACCCGGATTTCCTTGCCTGGAAAGACGGAGACGCACGCCTGTGGCTGGTCGCCGCCGCTTTCGGCGGCTATTTCCTCCTTCGGCTGGTCATTTATCTTCTACTGAAGCCCCACCGCCGCTATGAGGCATACCGGACGGCCCATCATGCTTCATACACGTTCTTTATACTCATGGTGCTCCTCATGCTTGTTACGGCGGGAGTAATGTATATTTTCAAGGCACCGGACGCGGTGATCCGGCTGATTTTATATATTGAAATTGCCACGGTCTATTTCATATTTTTGGTCCGGAGATCACAAATTTTGGCCCTGTCTTGCAATCATTTCCGAACTTTTTTGTACCTTTGCGCGCTTGAATTATTCCCCACGGCCGCGCTGATTGTTTCAGCAGTGTTGTTATAGCGCAGAGAGTTAGTTAAAATGAGTATAAAGAATATCCTGGTATCTCAGAGCGCGCCCCGCGTTCTAACTCAGTATCAGACAGTAACGGAGAAGTTCGGCGTGCAGTTCAACTTCCGCCCGTTCTACAAAGTGGAGCCTCTTACCTCCCGTGAGTTCCGTGCCCAGCGTATAAACATACTGGATTATACCGCAATTGTGTTTTCCTCACGTCACGCCATTGATGCATTCTTCTCACTGGCTGAGGAACTCCGTTGCAAGATTCCTGAAACCATGAAGTACTTCTGCACCACGGAAGCTGTTGCCATGTACCTGCAGAAGCACATCGTGTACCGCAAGCGCAAGATCTTCTACGGCACCGGCACTCCGGACAGCGTGGTGGCTCTCATCGGCCCCAAGCACAAGGGGGAGAAATTCCTTATCACCATGTCGGACTCCTCGTCGGCAGACAGCCTCACCAAACTTTTCGATGCCGCCAAGCTGGACTACACCACGGGCGTTTTCGTAAAGTCCGTGAGCCAGGACATCCGTGACCTGGACCTCCATGCCTATGACATGATAGTCTTCTACAACCCCTCCGACGTGAAATCCCTCCAGGAAAACTTCCCGGATTTCACCCAGGGCGACATCAAGATGGTCTCCTTCGGAAAGTCCATCGTCAAGGCCATGGAAGAGGCCGGTCTCACCATCACCGTAAAGGCCCCTTCACCTGAGGCCCCTTCAGTGGCACGCGCTATAGAGCTCTATCTGGAAAGCCTTCAGTAATGGCTGCAACCCTTCCAAAGAGTGAGCGGCTCTCCGGCCTTTCCCGGGTATCGGAGCTCTTCACCCATGGGAAGCAGGGCAGTTGCGGATGCATCCGATACAGATATCTTATGAGAGAGGACGATGAGCCCTCCCGCATCGTCGTCTCCGTCCCCAAACGCAACTTCAAGCGCGCCGTAAAGCGCAACCTCCTCAAGCGCCGCCTACGCGAAAGCTATCGCCTCCA
>JAILJO010000060.1 GCA_024694675.1 Bacteroidales bacterium
TTCGTCAAGGTCATACTCGCCGTCAAAATAGCCGAACATTTCCTTGTAACCAACGGTCTGGAGGGCCGGGAGGTCGCGGTACGGAAGCATGGAGCGGGCTTCGGCTTCGAGACCGCGGTCCATCATGTCCAAGACGCGCGCATTGATCCGGTCATAAAGCTCCTCACGGGGCCTTTCAAGGCCTATTTTCACAATCTCGAAATCCCTTTCCTTGAAGCGGCGGGTCTTGAATGATGAGAACGGCTCTCCGGTGTACATGCTCACTTCCAGGGCGCGGATAACGCGCTGGCCGTTTGACAGGTCAATTTCACCGTATGACACTGGGTCAAGTTCCTTCAGCTGCTCAGCAAGGACTTCCACGCCTTCGCTCCGGAGACATTCCATGAGGTGCTGACGGAGCTGGAGCGGGACTTCCGGAAAATCGTCCAGACCAAAGCAGAAGGCGTCTATGTACAGCATGGAGCCGCCGCACATCACCAGGGTATCGTGTCCCTCTGCAAACAGCTTGTTCACAAGCTCGATTGCCTGGACCTCATAAATCCCTGCAGTGTAATTCTCAGTAATTGGAACCGTGCGTATGAAATAATGCTTAACCGCAGCGAGCTCCTCCGGGGAGGGCACTGCGGTACCTATACATAGTTCTTTGTAAATCTGACGGGAATCGCAGGAAATAACCGGGGAACCGCACTCAAGGGCGCGCCGGATAGCATAACTTGTCTTGCCGACGCCTGTGGGGCCCAGGATTATTTCTATGCGGCGGGTCATTCGGACTCGTCGTAAATCTCCTTGCCGTCTTCGTCGTCCTCTTCTTCCTCCTCGTCGTCAAAGTCTTCGTCATCGTCATCGAAGTCTTCATCATCTTCGCCTTCTCCGGGGAGGGCTCGCTGGCGTTCAGGAAGGTCTTCGAAGGCTACGTAGCCGTTCTCAAACTCTATGGGGTTGGGGCCTTTGGTCTCTGCAATGAGAGGAGAATCAGGGCTGACGCGGATGCCTTCAGCCTCTCCTTCCACAGTAATATTGACGCTCTTTTTATTGGTAACGTCGTAGAAATACACGAAGTGATCCGTACCGGCGGCAATGGCCTTTTCCAGTGAAACCTGGTCTACGGTGCCTGAGCCAAGGTCAAAGAGGCCGTAACGGCCCACAACTCCGCCTTCCACGTCCAGTGCCTTGAACATGATGAGCTGGTCCTGGGGGAACTCCAGGTCACTGCGAAGCTGCTTATGAAGTGTATACAGCGTAGTTGCGCCGTTTACCTTGTAAACTCTGAAAAATCCTTTGATACCCGTAAGGGTTACTCTTATTGAGAACACCATATCTTCTTCTGCATTTACTTTAACAAATATACTGCTTTTTTCTGTTTCAATTGCAAATAATCTGAAAAAACGCTAATTTCGTGGAAGTGGAATCTTTTGACTCATATAAGAGCATAGAGGCCCCTTCTGAAGGCCTTTTCAAGGACAACGGCTCCCGGTTCATCGCCCTAGCCTTCCCCGTGGAAACGGAAGCGGAGGTGAAAGAAATCGTCGCCTCCCTCCGGAAGCAGTACCACGACGCCCGCCACCACTGCTACGCCTTCAGGCTTGGTTATAAGGCCGATGTTTTCCGCTCCAGCGACGATGGCGAACCCTCCGGCAGCGCCGGCCGCCCCATCCTTGGCCAGATAGACTCCGCCGGCCTCAGCGACGTCCTGGTAGTGGTCGTCCGCTATTTCGGCGGCATCAAACTGGGCATCCCCGGCCTCATCCGCGCTTACAAGACATCTACGGCCGATGCCCTTGGCAACGCCACAATCGTCCAAAAAATTGCCACGCAGGGCTTCCTGGTGGAATTCGAGTACCTGGCAATGAATTCTGTAATGAAGGTCCTCAAGGACCTGGACCTGCAACCCCGGAAGCAGGATTTCGGGGAAAGCTGTTCACTGGAAGTGGCCGTAAGGCTGGCTTCGGTACAAATTTTTAAAGAAAAACTGCAAAATATTGCAAAATTGAAAGAAATCTGAATAAAATTTTGTAACTTTCGAAACTTTAATAACACAAAATATCATGTCCAAAAAAGTTCACGTTTTCAATGCAGGCCCCTGCCTTCTTCCGCAGGTGGCGATAGACAATACCATCGAGGCCCTGAAGGATTTCTCCGGCACCGGCATTTCCCTCATCTCCATTTCCCATCGTACTAAAGAATGGGACGCCGTAATGGATGAAACCCGCGCCCTCTGGAAGGAACTCCTCCACATCCCGGACACCCATGAGGTGGTCTTCCTGGGCGGCGGCGCATCCCTCCAGTTCCTCTATGTGGCCATGAACTTCCTTGAGAAGAAGGCCGCATACCTGGACACCGGCGTATGGGCCCACAAGGCCCTCGTAGAGGCCCAGGGCATTGGCGACGCCTATGCAATCGCCTGCTCAAAGGACAAGAACTACACCTATATCCCCAAGGGCTTCGAAGTCCCCGCAGACCTTGACTATCTCCACATCACCACCAACAACACCATCTACGGCACGGAGATTCACGAGGACCTCGACGTCCCCTGCCCCCTCATCGCAGATATGTCATCGGACATCATGTCCCGCCCGGTGGATGTGAGCAAGTATGACCTCATCTACGGCGGCGCCCAGAAGAACGTAGGCCCTGCCGGCGTCATCTTCGCCATAATCAAGAAGGATGCTCTTGGACGTGTTTCCCGCCACATCCCCACCATGCTGGACTACAGGACCCACATTGACAAACTTTCCATGTTCAACACCCCTCCCGTGTTCGCCATCTACGTCATGAACCAGACGCTGAAGTGGCTCAAGGGCATAGGCGGCGTGGAAGCCATGTATGAGATCAATAAGAAAAAGGCAGCCCTCCTGTACGATGAAATCGACCGCAACAGCCTCTTCGTCGGCACCGCAGCCAAGGAAGACCGTTCCATCATGAACGTCTGCTTCGTCCCCGCTCCCGGCCACGAGGACATCTTTGACGAGTTCTTCTCCTTCGCCAAGGAACGCGGCATGGTTGGCATCAAGGGTCACCGCAGCGTAGGCGGTTTCCGCGCCTCCCTGTACAACGCCTGCACCATTGAGGATGTCCAGGCCCTGGTAGACTGCATGAAAGAATTTGAAGCACTCAAGAAATAATGAAAGTCCTTCTCGCAACCCAAAAACCCTTCGCGGCAAAGGCCGTGGACGGTATCGTGAAAATCCTCACCGACGCAGGTCACGAGGTAGTAAAGCTTGAAAAGTACGCAGAGCAGGCGGATTTCGTGAACGCCGTCGCAGATGCGGAAGCCATAATCATCCGCTCGGACAAAGTAACCGAGGAAGTGATGGCCGCAGCGCCCAAACTCAAGATAGTTGTCCGCGCCGGCGCCGGCTATGACAACGTTGACCTTGAGGCCGCTACAAAGCGCGGAATCGTAGTCATGAACACTCCCGGCCAGAACTCAAACGCAGTTGCTGAGTTGGCTCTTGGCCTCATGATCTTCATGGCCCGTACACAGTTCACCCCTGCAACCGGCACGGAAATCCAGGGCAAGCGCCTTGGCGTCCAGGCATACGGCAACGTGGGCCGTCTGGTGGGTCAGAAGGCTAAGGCCCTTGGTATGAGCGTCTGTGCCCTTGACCCATTCCTCACGGATGAGCAGATCGTTGCAGGCGGAGCAGACCCCGTCCACTCCCTGGAAGAGCTCTACGCCGCATCTGATTACCTTTCCATCCACATCCCCGCCCTGCCTTCCACAATCAAGAGCATCGGCTATGACCTTATCACAAAGATGCCCAAGGGCGCAACACTGGTGAATACCGCCCGCAAGGAAGTCATCGACGAGGAAGGCCTCGCAAAGGCCCTGGAAGAGCGTCCGGACCTCAAGTACGTCACGGACGTCATGCCTGACAACTACGCTGAGCTTCAGGAGAAGTTCGGTCTCCGCGTCTTCGCAACACCCAAGAAGATGGGCGCCCAGACCTCAGAGGCCAACGTCAATGCCGGCCTTGCCGCCGCCCGTCAGATTGCGGACTTCTTCGCCACCGGCAACCGTAAATTCCAAGTGAACAAATAATATGGTACGCGTAAAACCCTTTGCAGCCATAAGGCCGCCCAAGAACCTCGTCACAGAGGTCGCAGCACCCCCGTACGATGTCCTCAACTCTGAGGAAGCCCGCGCAATGGCAGGTGAAAAGAGCCTCCTGCACATCACAAAGCCGGAAATCGACTTCACCCCCATCGCCGGAGAGCATGAGCAGCGCACCTACGACAAAGCCGTAGAGAACTTCAAGCTCTGGAAAGAGCGTGGCTGGTTGGTACGCGAGGACAAGGAAAAGTACTATGTCTACGCCCAGACCATGGGTGAGCGCACCCAGTACGGCATAGTCCTCTGCGCCCACACGGACGACTACGCAAACGGCATCATCAAGAAGCACGAGCTCACCCGCAAGGACAAGGAAGACGACCGCATGGTCCACGTCCGTATCCAGAACGCCAACATAGAGCCCGTCTTCTTCGCCTTCAAGGACCACAAGGAACTTGGAGAGATCATCGCCAAAACCGCCGCCGGCAAGCCCGAATACAAGTTCGTGGACGAGAATAATTTCACCCACACCTTCTGGGTAATTGACGATGACGCCGTCAACGCCCGCATCACGGAAATCTTCACCAGGGACATCGACGCCTTCTATGTTGCCGATGGTCACCACCGCACCGCCGCCGCAGCCCGCGTCGGCGCAGAGAAGAAGGCCCAGAACCCCAGGCACACCGGTAATGAGGAATACAACTTCTTCATGGCCGTCTGCTTCCCGCAGAGCCAGCTTGCAATTATCGACTACAACCGCGTGGTGAAGGATCTTAACGGCTTAAGCACCAAGGATTTCTTCAAAGCCCTGGAGAAAGATTTCGACATTGAATGCAAGTGTGACTGCACCAAGGACGGCGGCAAATGCGAATGCGAGTATCCCTGCCACTGCAAGTGCTCAGAGATTTACCATCCCGCAGGTCTCCACAACTTCTCCATGTATATTGAAGGAGTATGGTACAGCCTCACCGCCAAGCCCGGCAGGTATGACGACAACGACCCCATAGGCGTCCTTGACGTCACCATCCTGAGCAATCTGGTTCTGGACAAGATCCTTGGAATCAAGGACCTCCGTACGGACAAGAGGATAGACTTCGTGGGCGGTATCCGCGGCCTTGGAGAACTCTCCCGCCGCGTAGATTCCGGTGAAATGAAGGTTGCATTTGCGCTGTATCCCGTTTCCATGGACCAGCTCATCCGCATTGCGGACACCGGCAACATCATGCCTCCCAAGACCACCTGGTTTGAGCCCAAGCTCCGCAGCGGCCTTGCAATCCACAGCCTGGACTAGCTTATGAACGCAATAGCACTACAACACCAGAAGTACAATTTTGCAGCATTAAGGACCTACATTGCCGCAACTATTTTCATCGTTGGCAACATAGTTGTTCCGCAGCTTTGCCACCTTATTCCGAACGGCGGACTCATGTTCCTGCCCATTTATTTCTTCACGCTCATAGGCGCGTATAAATGCGGTTGGAAAGTGGGTATTCTCACCGCGGTGCTGTCACCGCTGGTAAACTGCGCGCTGTTTGGCATGCCTCCGGTGGCATCGCTTCCCGCCATCATGGTCAAGAGCATCACGCTGGCCATTGCAGCGGCATACATCGCACGTAAGATGATATTCTCCATCTGGTCGGTTGCGCTTGCCGTTCTGGTATATCAAGCTGTGGGAATGGTCTTTGAGTTCTTCCTGGACTTCAATCTCCTTCATGCCCTTCAGGACTTACGCATTGGCTGGCCCGGCATCCTTATCCAGATTGTGGGCGGATACCTGCTGCTCAAAGCCATTGAAAAGTGGTAGGACTTAGGGCGCTGCTCCGCTATGGGGCAGAGGAGTGGCGGCTGGCAAGGCTCACGCACAAGATTCACGGGCATATAGGCATTTACACCACCATTGGCGTAAAAATGGGCCTTTATGCCCGCGAACTGTTGGGCAACGACCTTTCCGTAGTATCCTTTGCAGGCAAAACACCTCCGGTCAGTTGTCTCAACGACGGTCTCCAAATAGGTGCCAAAGCCACGCTTGGGCACGGCCTCATAGAGATTGCCGATTTAGACATCCCAAGACCGGAAGCTTGTTTCCGCAGCGGTGACCGTTCCATAACCCTGCGATTGAAAGAACCCTTCCTCAAACAAATAGAAGAAGACATACGCCTTGGCGTTCAGAAATACGGCCATGAGCCAGCCTACTGGAAATACATCCAATCACTTGCCCTGAAGTACTGGCGTGAATGGGACCGGAAAACTATTTTTACGGACGAGAACAAGCCTTCTTGTTAACCCAGGACACCTTCCACGGCCCGTTTTATAACAGCCTGATAATCAAATAGTTGTTTTTCAACACATGGAAGACCCCCTCTTTTTTGAGGGGGTCTTCCATATCTCGTTTTATAACGTATTAATAATCAGCCGTTTATAAATTAGAGCCTGGAAGGTACTACTGGAACTACCTGTCAAAAAGCTGAATAGGTGCGGATATGCGCTGGATCTCCTGCAGTTCTTCGGCGGTGAATGAAGTGTTGTTAAGGGACTTGAGGTTGTCCTTGAGCTGGGCCAGAGAGCTGGCGCCTATGAGGACCGATGTAATGCGCGGATCGGCCAGGAGCCATGACAGGGACATCTGAGCCAGGGACTGACCGCGCCTCTCCGCCAATGCATTGAGGCCGCGCAGGGCTTCCAGCAGCTGGGGCGTAAGGACTTTGGACGGAAGCGAGGTGTCCCTTTTTGTCATCCTGGAGCCTTCCGGAACACCATTCAGGTACCGGTTGGTAAGAAGCCCCTGCTGCAAGGGAGAGAAGGAGATAAAGCCGGCGCCTTGCTCCTTTGACATATCCAGAAGGCCTTCCTTCTCAGGCATGCGGTCTATGATGTTGTACCTGTCCTGGAACAGCAGGCAGGGCGTTTTGCTCTCTTTCAAATACTCATAAGCCTTGAGTGCGGCGTCGTGTGGATAGCGGGACACGCCTACATACAATGCCTTTCCCTGACGGACGATGTCCACCAGTGCCTGAAGGGTTTCTTCCAGCGGAGTATTGGGGTCAAACCTGTGGGTATAGAAAAGGTCCACATAGTCCAGTTTCATCCTTTTCAGACTCTGGTCCAGGCTGGAAATAAGGTATTTGCGGGATCCCCATTCCCCATAGGGGCCGGGCCACATGAGGTAACCGGCCTTGCTGGAGATGAAGAGTTCGTCACGATAGGGCTTGAAGGACGATTGGAGAAGCTTGCCGAAGTTCTCTTCAGCAGCGCCCGGGATGGGGCCATAGTTGTTGGCAAGGTCAAAGTGACAGATTCCCTGGTCAAAGGCATAATGGGCTATCTCGCGGATGCGCTCCATTGGGGCGTCCGTCCCGAAGTTCTGCCAGAGACCCAGCGAGATGGCCGGAATGCGCACGCCTGATGCTCCGCACCGGCGGTACTGGATGGAGTCATATCGCTCCGATGCCGCTACATACGTGCTCATAGTATTACTTGGCCTTACTCTGCAGATAGGCCTTAAAGAAACGGCCCTGGGTGGTGGGGGTGAAGTCCCAGTCACTTATGAGCATGGGGGCCCAGGAGGTGTCGAAACACCAGACGGTGAAGGAGATGCCTTTCTTCTCGAAGTACTTTGTAATGTGCTCTCCGTACACGTCAGTGGACATTACGGGGATGTGGGCTCCGGGCTCGTCCTCAAGGCAGAATCCAATTTCCGTGCATATTACGGGATACTTATCGGCCACATAGCCAAAGTCCTGCTCCCACTGTTCCTCCCAGGGTTCTGAGCGCTTCATGGGGTAGGGATGTGACACATAAGCAACGTTCTCACGTGCAATGGGTTCAGTTGCCACAGGGGTTAGGTCGTATGCCCAGTTGAATCCGGCGCAGAGGCATACGGCGTTGGGATTGTACTTTCTGACTGTGTCTATAATCTCTTCCTGAAGCTCCTTCCACTCCGTCCAGGTGCAGGAGCCTACGTTAGGTGCGGTCACGGTAGGTTCGTTGAACAGTTCGTACAGGGCCACTGTGGGTTCGTCCTTGTAGCGCTGGGCTACGGTGCTCCAGAACTTGAAGGTCTCTTCCTTGGTGGTGTTGTACATGGGCGAGGTGTACAGTTCGTCCTTGAGGTTGCCAATGGAGTGCCAGTCCATGATCACGTACATTCCATACTTCTTTGCCCACTCGATACCCTGGTCCATTGCATTGAAGGTCTCTTCCCAGCCAAGGGAATTGAGGTTAGTGGGATGCACCGCAAAGCGCACTATGTTGGCGCCCCAGGCGGCGGCCTCCTCGAAATAGCGCTCGTTCCACTGGCCTTCGCGGACCAGTTTCACGGGATCGGAGAAGCACAGTCCGCGGAAAACGATTTCGTTTCCCTGAGGGTCTATAAACTTGCTGCCGCTAACCTTTACCCAGCCGTCGCTGTGGGAGCAGGAAGTCAGGAGAGTGAATGCGATGGTTGCAAGAAGAAGTGCCGCGAGTCTTTTTATTGTCATAAGTCGTTAGTTTTCAACAAAGATAATGATTATAATCCAATTGTCACAGGAAAGTGTTATCTTTGTATCCCGTATGTAAAACAAGTGATAAGATGAACACAAAGTATGTTTTCGTTACGGGCGGGGTGGCCTCATCCCTTGGAAAAGGCATTGTAGCGGCTTCCCTTGCAAAGCTTCTCCAGGCTCGCGGCCTCCGCGTAACCATCCAGAAATTCGATCCCTATATCAATATCGACCCTGGCACTCTGAACCCTTATGAGCACGGTGAGTGTTACGTAACGGAAGACGGTGCGGAAACGGACCTTGACCTTGGCCACTACGAGCGTTTTCTTGGCGTACACATGTCAAAGGCCAACAACGTTACCACAGGCAAGGTATACAATACGGTCATCACAAAGGAGCGCGAAGGCGCCTACCTTGGAAAAACCGTCCAGATAGTCCCTCACATTACCGATGAAATCAAGCGCAGGATGCTCCTTCTGGGCATGACCGGAAAGTTTGACGTCATTATTACAGAGGTAGGTGGTACCGTGGGCGACATGGAATCCATGCCTTTCGTGGAAGCCATGCGTCAGCTACAGTGGGAACTGCCGGAAGAGGACTTCCTGAGCATTCACCTTACCCTTATCCCCTATCTGAAAGCGGCCAAAGAACTTAAGACCAAACCCACGCAGCATTCCGTCCAGGAGCTGCAGAGCTGGGGCGTGCATCCGGACATCATAGTCTGCCGCACGGAGATGCCGCTTTCCAAGGAGCTCCGGAGGAAGATTGCCCTGTTCTGCAACGTCCGTCCCGGCCATGTGATCCAGTCCATCGACGCATGGAGCATCTACCAGGTACCGCTGAACATGGAAGAAGAGGGCCTCGACACACTTGTGGTCAACAAACTGGAGATCAAGGAATGCGCCCCGGAACCTGACCTGAAGGCCCTGAAAGCCTTCCTTGACCGTCTTCAGCATCCAAAACACGAAGTCAATATTGCCATGGTGGGCAAATACGTTGAACTCCAGGACGCTTACAAGTCTATTCAGGAATCCTTTGTCCATGCAGGTGCAGCAAATGAGTGCAAAGTCAATGTCACCTGTATCCATTCTGAAACCGTCAGCGAAGACAATGTAGCCGAAAGTCTGAAAGGCATGGACGGCATCCTGGTGGCCCCGGGCTTCGGTGAACGCGGCATCCCCGGCAAGATTGCGGCAGTACGTTATGCCCGCGAAAACGGCATCCCCTTCTTTGGGATCTGCCTTGGCATGCAGATGGCCGTGGTGGAGTTCGCCCGTCACGTCCTGGGTTATGCCGACGCCGCCTCCGTTGAAATGGACAGCAAGACCTCACACCCCGTCATCGACCTTATGGAAGAGCAGAAGACAACCACTATAAAAGGCGGGACCATGCGTCTTGGCGCTTACGCCTGCAAACTGGTTCCAGGCACCTTGGCGTCAAAGATTTACGGCGGCCAGGATGTTGTCTACGAGCGTCATCGTCACCGTTATGAGTTCAACGATGCCTACAGAACACAGGTGGAAAAGGCAGGAATGAAGGTGTCCGGCATAAATCCGGATACCGGGCTCGTGGAAATAATCGAGATTCCGTCACATCCGTTCTTCATCGGCACCCAGTTCCATCCGGAATTCAAGAGTACCCCTGAGCAGCCTCAGCCCATTTTCACGGCCTTTGTGAAAGCCGCGTTGGAACACAGGCAGTAAGCAGCAATCAATAAAGCACCTTGGAAAGGAACAGGGCGTGACCGGGGACGGACTCGCCGGCGTCGCTGCGCGTACCCGTAGCAATGAGTTCCGCAATCCATTCCGGCTTCTGCTTCCCGCGGCCCACTTCTATCAGGGAGCCTACAATTGCGCGGACCATGTTGCGGAGGAAGCGGTCAGCGGAGACGCGGAAGTACCAATAAGAATGAGATTCCTCGACTGCGCTCGGAATGACAGACTGGAGGGAGGGGGTGTAGGGTTTCCAGAAGGCTTCGTGGATGGTGCAGACGGAGGTTTTGACGTCTGTGCCGGTTTTTTCGAAACAGGAGAAGTCGTGGGTGCCAAGGAGGTATTGGCAGGCGGTGTTCATGGCGTCGAAGTCCAGGACGGGGTAGCCGCACTGCCAGGAATAGGAGCGGACGAAGGGGTCTTTTTCCCTGTGAATGAAGTATGTATATTCGCGGCGGCGGGCGCTGTAGCGGGCGTGGAAATCATCGGCCACCGGAAGCACCTGTAAAACGGCCACGGAGCGGGGCAAAATGGCATTTAATTTGTAGCATAAATCTGCCTGCGTGAAGGGGAGTTCACCCTCAATGTCAAAATGGGCGATGTAGCCATAGGCATTGACCGCGGTGTCCGTCCTGCCGGCTCCGGTAACGCTTACCGGACGGTTCAGAAGACGGGAAAGAGCACCCTCCAGGCACTGCTGTACGGACGGGGCGCTTGGCTGGATTTGCCAGCCGCAGAACTCCGCGCCGTCGTATGAGACACAAATTGAATAACGCATATACAAAGATAATCATTTATATGGAATCTGTTAACATCAGAGAACTTAACGAAAAGATTCAGAAAGAGAGCGAGTTCGTAGACATGCTCACCCTGGAAATGGGAAAAGTGATCGTGGGTCAGAAACACCTTGTGGACAACCTTCTCATAGGCCTTCTCTCCGGAGGCCACATCCTTCTGGAAGGTGTTCCCGGTCTGGCAAAGACCCTTGCAATCAATACGCTTTCCCAGGCGGTGGACGCCAAGTTCAACCGCATCCAGTTCACCCCGGACCTCCTCCCGGCGGACGTAATCGGCACCCTCATCTACTCCCAGAAGAAGGAAAGCTTCGAGGTCCACAAAGGTCCCGTCTTCGCCAACTTCGTACTGGCCGATGAAATCAACCGCAGCCCCGCAAAGGTCCAGAGCGCCCTTCTGGAAGCCATGCAGGAGCATCAGGTGACAATTGGAGAACAGACGTTCCACCTTCCGGAGCCGTTCCTTGTGATGGCAACCCAGAACCCCATCGAGCAGGAAGGTACATATCCCCTCCCGGAAGCCCAGGTGGACCGTTTCATGCTGAAGGTCGTGGTCTCCTACCCCGCCAAGGAAGAGGAGCGCCTCATCATCCGCATGAACAACGCCGGAGAATTCCCCAAGGCCAACGCAGTGGTGAAGCCGGAAGACATCATACGTGCACGTGAGGTTGTGCGTGAGGTGTATATGGACGAAAAGATTGAGCGCTACATCGTAGACATCGTGAACGCCACCCGTACGCCCGGGGAATACGGCCTCAAGGAACTTGAGGGCCTCATTTCCTACGGCGGCTCGCCCCGTGCAAGCATCTCCCTTGCCATGGCCTCCAAGGCCTATGCCTTTATCAAGAGGCGTGGCTACGTGATTCCGGAAGACGTCCGTGCCGTTTGCAACGAGGTCCTACGCCACCGCATTGGCCTCACTTATGAGGCAGAGGCGGAGAACGTGACGCCAGAACAGATAATTGAGAAGGTGATTAACGCTGTCATCGTTCCTTAATGACACCTGAAGAGTTAATAAAGAAGGTCAGGAAGATTGAGATAAAGACCAAGGCTCTGTCTCATCAGATCTTCGCGGGAGAGTACCATTCTGCGTTCAAGGGACGCGGAATGGCTTTCAGCGAGGTAAGGGAGTACCAGTACGGGGACGATGTGCGGTCTATGGACTGGAACGTCACCGCACGTATGAACACGCCTTACGTGAAGGTGTTCGAGGAGGAGCGCGAACTCACGGTAGTGCTCATGGTGGATATCTCCAGGAGCGGTCTTTTCGGAACCGTCGGCAAGACCAAGAGGGAGCAGATTGCGGAGATCGCCGCCACTCTGGCCTTCTCTGCAATCCTTAACAACGACAAGGTTGGCTGCGTCCTGTTCTCTGACAAGGTGGAGAAGTTCATCCCGCCGGCAAAGGGCCGCACCCATTTCCTTCATATAATAAGGGAAATCCTGGAGTATGAGCCCAAGAGCGACGGAACGGATATCGCCGGGGCCCTCCGCTTCCTTGCCGGTGCCATCAAGAAAAAGTGCACGGCATTCGTCCTGAGCGACATGCTGGACGTGAATGAAGATGCCACTCCGCGTTACGAGGAAGCCCTCAAGGTTGCCGCCGGCAGGCACGATATCTCCGTCATCAGGGTAACGGACCCCAGGGAGAAAACTATCCCGGACATGGGCCTTGTGCACGTGAAGGACGCGGAAAGCGGCAGCGCCCGCTGGATCAATACCGGTTCCAGGAAGGTCCGCAGCGCCTACAGCCAGTGGTTCCAGACCGCTACGGACAGTGCGGACCGCCTGTTCCTCCGCTACAGGGTGGACCACGTTGACATTGGTACTGCCGATGATTACGTCCGTCCGCTCATGACATTATTCCACAGAAGATGAGACTGAAAGCCATCATACCCGCCATAGCAGTATGCCTTCTGGCCTTTGCGCCGGAGGGGCAGTCCGCGCCCCGCAAGGGCCGCAGGATAGAGGCGGGACCATCGTACCTTGAACCCCTGCAGAGAAGGGACTCGGTCCTTGTCTGGGACCATTTCCATTATGGAATGGTCATAAAGGACGTGCCGGAAGGGACATCCATCGGCCTTCCCCAGCTTGAGCCGGAACTTACCCTGAAAGAGGGCAAGCTGATGATCCTGGACAACTGGCAGAGGGACACAATTAATGTCACGGCCCAGAAGGATTCCCTGAAGAAATATGACATAAGGGCATACTTCACAATCGCGCCCCTTGTGGCGGCGGAGTATGAGTTGTTCCCGCTCACCTGCCTGGTGGGCCTTGACACCCTTGTGTACATACACCAGATGCTGGATGTGAAAGAGCCGTCCATTGACATGGAGACCTTCCAGCCAAACGACATCAAGCCCCAGGTCAAGTTCCCCGTAACCTTTGCAGAGGCGGCCCCGTGGGTGTTCATAGTGCTGTTCCTGGTTGCCATCATCTTCCTTATCCTGGCCATTTATTCCACAATCGAGAAGCCTGAGAAGGACAAGCCGGCGGAGCCCGCACACATAAGGGCCCTCCGCAAGCTGGACCGCTTCCGCGGTGAAAAGCACTGGAAACCTGAGAACCAGAAGGCCTTCTACTCCGGCGTCACGGACGCCCTTCGCGAATACATCGCGGCCCGTTTCGGCGTGGGCGCCATGGAAATGACAACGGCGGAGATTTTCATCGCCCTGAAAGGCTCTGAAGACATCCCGGAAGACCTTTATTCGGAGATGAAAGACCTCTTCGAGAGGGCGGACTTCGTGAAGTTTGCAAAGTACACCGCCCCTGATGAGGACAACAAACGCGTACTGCCGGAGGCCGTGCGTTTTGTAAGTTCCACATACGTCAGCGAGGTCAGTAAAGAAGAGGAGGAGCAGAAGTAATGTATTTCGAGTATCCATATCTGCTTTTCCTGCTGCTTGTTCCGGCGCTTCTGGTCGCAAGGTACGTCTGGCTGGAAGTTAAGGAGAAAAGGCCCCACATGAGGGTCTCCAATGCGGATGCCTGGAAAGCCGGGGGCCGCAGCGTCCTGGAGATTGTCCGTCACATACCTTTCGCCCTCAGGACAGCAGCGCTGTGCCTTCTGGTGGTGGCCATCGCGAGGCCGCGTTCATCGTCCCAGATAGAGAGGGTGGACACGGAGGGTATCGACATCATTTTCGCCATGGACGTATCCACTTCCATGCTGGCAAGGGACTTTGATCCGGACCGCCTTTCCGCCGCCAAGGACATCGCCATAGAGTTCATAGCCCAGAGGCCAAGCGACCGCATGGGAATAGTGGTCTTTGCCGGGGAAAGCTACACCCAGTGCCCCCTGACCACGGACCGCGCAACCCTCATTAACCTCATGAAAGAGGTCCAGACGGACCTCATAGAGGACGGTACCGCTATTGGCAACGGACTTGCAACGGCGGTGGCCAGGATGAAGGATTCGGACGCCAAGTCAAGGGTTATAATCCTCCTGACCGATGGTGTCAACAACATGGGCGAAATTGACCCGGAAATGGCAACGGAGATTGCCAAGACCTACGGCATCCGCGTATACACAATAGGCGTGGGCGCCAACGGAGAAGCCCCCTACCCCGTCCAGACGCCATGGGGCATAGAGCTCCGCCGCATACCGGTGGAAATTGACGAGACCCTCCTGAAAAACATCGCCGACGGTACCGGAGGCCGGTATTTCCGCGCCACGGACAACACCAAGCTTTCAGAGATTTACGCAGAGATTGGCCGAATGGAGAAGACACGCACCAGCGTGGATTCCTTCCCCGTGTACAAGGACCTGTACAAGGGTTACGCCCTGGCAGCCCTTGTGTGCCTGCTTCTGGAACTGCTCTTAACCGCCTTTTTGAGGAAAATGCCATGCTGATATTCGGAGACGCTAAATATCTGTACCTTCTGCTGCTCATTCCCGTGTTTCTCATAGGATACGGAGTGCTCCGGTATCTGAGGGCGAAGAAAGTCCGGAAGTTTGGCGATCCGGCCCTTGTGGAGCAGCTCATGCCGTCCCGTTCCCGCTCCAAGGGATGGGTGCGGATGGCCATCTTCTGCCTGGCGTTCGGGCTGTTTGTAATTGGTCTTGCAAGGCCCCGCACCGGCGCCCGTCTTGCGGAAAGGAAAACGCGCGGCGCTGAGATTATCGTGGCCCTGGACGTCTCCAACTCCATGCTGGCCAAGGACTACTCCCCTAACCGCCTTGAAAGGGCCAAACTCTCCATAGCCCGCCTCACGGACAAGCTCCAGGACGACCGCATAGGCCTCGTAATCTTCGCTGGAACGTCCTTTGTCCAACTGCCAGTCACCACGGACTACGTGAGCGCAAAGATGTTCCTGGGCTCCATAGACACCGGTTCCATCCCCGTGCAGGGAACCGCAATCGGGGACGCAATACGCCTCAGTATCAAGAGTTTCAGCGCCCAGAGCGAAAAGAGCCGCGTAATAGTTGTCATCTCCGACGGTGAGAACCATGAGGACGATGCCGTCTCCGCCGCCAAGGACGCCGCTGAGATGGGTATCAAGGTATACACCATTGGCGTGGGTTCTCCGGAAGGGCAGCCCATCCCCATGAACGGGGAGCTGATGAAGGACCGCGATGGGAACATCGTTGTAACCAAACTGAACGAGCAGATGCTCCGTGACATAGCCCGTGCCGGAGGCGGCGCCTACATCCGCGCCGGAGGAGAGGAATTCGGCCTCAACCCCATTATCCAGGACATCCGCCGCATGGAGGACGAGGAATTCGGCAGCGTGGTCTTCGAGGAGTACGACGAGCAGTACATGTACTTCTTCGGGGCGGCCCTCCTGCTGTTTGTGATTGAAATGCTCATTGGCGAGAGAAAACCCCGCCGCAGACTGTTCCAGGTATGAAAAAGCTGACCGTCATAATACTGCTTTCCCTCTGCGGAACCATTTGTTTTGCGCAGCGGGCAGACCTTCGTAAAGGCAACCGCCACTTTGCCAAGGGAGAATTCGCGGAGGCCGATATCAGCTACCGCAAAGGTCTCCTCAAGGACAGCACGGACATGGCCGCTAAATACAACCTTGCCAACACCCTCTACCGTGAGGAGAATTACGACGAGGCCAAGAAGCTTCTCACATACGACTATGAGGCCATAAAGGACAATCCCCTGGCCCCCGGCATCTTCTTCAACCTTGGCAACATAGCCATTGCCAAGCAGGACTGGGAAGGCGCCGTGGAGGCCTACTCCAAGTGCCTCATGCTCACTCCGGACGATATCCAGGCAAAGGAAAACTACACCTACGCCCGCTACCACCTGCAGAACCAGGACCAGAACCAGAACGGCGACGGTGAAAACAATCAGGACAACCAGGATCAGAACCAGGACCAGAACCAAAATCAGGATCAGAATAAGGACGATAAGGATAAAGGCCAGCAGCAACAGCCTCAGGACCAGAACAAGGGCCAGGGCGGGCAGAAACCCCAGCCGGTGGAGCTTTCTCCCCAGCAGGCCCAGCAGCTGCTCCAGGCCATCCAGGAGAAGGAGCGAGAGACCCAGGACAAGGTAGACAAGGAGAAGGCTGCGGTCCTCCAGTCCAAACAGAAGGAAAAGAATTGGTAAGATGAAAAGAGCACTTGGCATACTATGCGCCCTCTTTGTCGCAGTGGCGGCCTGGGCACAGACAACCATACGCGTCGAAGTCCACAACATAGTTGAACTCTCAGAGCGCTTCAACGTAGTGTTCGTGGTGGAGGGAGAGCACTCCCCCTCTGACTTCTCCTGGGCTCCGGGGGACGATTTCACCCTGGTCTGGGGCCCCCAGAAGGGCACTTCCACCAGCATTCAGATTACCAACGGCAAGACTGTCCGCACATCGCAGGTTTCCTATACCTATATCCTTCAGGCAAAGCGCACCGGGTCTTACACCATTGCTCCGGCAACAGCCACTGTCAAAGGAAAGACAATCAGTTCCAACGCCGTCACGGTAAAAGTTGTAGATAACGGTGCCAAGGGTGGCCAGAGCGGCGGCAGCCAGGCTCAGCAGCAACAGCAGCAGAGCCAGCAGAGCACCTCGACGCAGGAGTCGGACATCTTCATGCGCCTTACCCTTTCACGCAGCAGCGTGGTGGTGGGCGAACCCGTCACGGCAACCCTCAAGATATACCACAGGGCCAACCTGGTGGGCTTCGAGAACGCCAAATTCCCGGCCTTCAAGGGCTTCTGGAGCCAGGAAGTGGAATCCCCCTCCAACGTGGAATTCAAAAGGGAAGAAGTTAACGGAACTGTGTATAACGCCGCCCTTCTCAGGCGTTGGGTCATTATCCCGCAGAAGCCCGGCGACGTGAGCATCGACCCCGCGGAGATTGTCTGCCTCGTAAATGTCCAGCGCAGGCGCACCGGCGGTTCCATATTTGACGATTTCTTCGGCTCGGACTACGCCACCGTCCGCCAGAGGGTATACACCACGTCCCCGGTCCTGCACGTTGCAGCGCTGCCGGAAGGGGCGCCATCGTCCTTCGGTGGCGGTGTGGGAGAGTTCTCCGTCAAGGCCCGCGTGAGCAAGGATACGCTGAAGACGCACGACGCCGCATCGCTCATCGTCACTCTTACGGGCAAGGGCAATATAGCCCTCCTGGAGGCCCCCAAGGTCAATTTCCCTCCGGACTTTGAGGTGTACGACGTTAAGAGCAGCACCTCCGGCGGAGCCACATCGGGCACCAAGACCTTCGAGTATCCGTTCATCCCCAGGAGCCACGGAGACTTCACTATCGCCCCCGTACAGTTCTCCTATTACGATGTCAAGACGCGCCGCTACGTCACAGCTAAGACGGATTCCCTGCACCTTGCAGTGCAAAGGGCACCAGGCTCCGCAGCAGCAGTCACTGACACCGGCACCACCCTTACAGTGGACCGTAAAGGCGTCCGTAACCTTGGCGAAGACATCCGCTTCATAAAGACAAAGACCGCACTTGGACAGCCAAAGAGCTTCTTCATAGGCACAGCAACTTATGCCGTCCTTGTGGCGCTTATGGTTCTTGCCGCACTGGGCTTCTGGCTTGGATTCAGAAAGATTGCAGCCCGCAGGGCGGACGTTGCGGGAACCCGCAACCGCAAGGCTACAAAACAGGCCCTGAAGCGCCTCTCGCAGGCCAAGGAATTCCTGCAGAAAGACCTGTACACAGCCTTCTACGAGGAACTTCACCGCTCGCTGCTTGGCTTCGTTGGAGACAAGCTTTCCATGGATATGGCGGAGCAGAGCAAGGAGAACATCTCCGGCGCTCTTGTTTCCAAAGGTGTCCCGGAGGCCACCGCAGCGAAGTTCGTGGGCCTTCTGGAAGAATGCGAATACGCCCGCTACTCCCCTGACGCCGGCCACGACGCCATGAACGCACACTATGAAAAAGCCGTCGCCACCATCACGGCAATAGACTCGTCAATGAAGAAAAGTCCTTCCTATCTTACCGCAGTGATTGCACTGCTCCTCATGCTGGTCCCGTTCGGCCTCCATGCCCAGCAGTCGTATCCCGATTCTCTTTGGAATGCCGGTGTAGAAGCTTATATCCAGGGCAATTTCAACCAGGCACTTGCGGACTGGGAAGACGTACAGGAGACCGGTGTCACATCGACTGAGCTGCTCTACAACCTTGGCAACGCATACTTCAAAAACGGAGAGATCGCTCCCGCAATACTCTGGTGGGAAAGGGCACTGAAGGAATCCCCTTCGGACAAGGACATCGTCTATAATCTGGAGTATGCCCGAAGCCTCACGCAGGACCGCATAGACGTGGTTCCGGAGTTCTTCCTGGAAACCTGGGGGCGCAATGCCTGCCACAGCCTGCCGTCCAATGCCTGGGCCGCCCTGTCGCTGGTATTTCTGGCAGTTACGCTGGCCCTTGTGCTGCTGTTCCTTCTTGGCTCCACGCCCGGAAAACGCCGCCTTGGCTTCTTCGGCGCCATCGTATCCTTCCTCTTTGCGTTCGTATCATGGGACTTCGCCGGGTGGCAGAACCGCGACCTAAGGAGTCAGGACTATGCCATAGTCATGAAGCCCGTCTCTTCCGTTGGCAGTTCCCCTTCCGCAGACTCCTCCAAGGACCTTTTCATCCTTCACGAAGGCACAAAGGTCCGCATCCTGGACAACGTTTCCGGCTACACCAACATAGAACTCGCCGACGGCCGCCAGGGCTGGATCGCTTCCAAAGATATAGAAGTGTTATAGGCTCTACTCCGCCCATTTGGAGATTAATTCAAGGGCGTCATAGACGGTTTTGGGAAGAGTATGTCCGGCCTTGAAATAGACGTCAATGTCCTCTTTCCTGGACGGAAACATCTTCTTGAGGTTCTTCTTGGTGAGAGGCGTCACGTAATTGCCCATGTACAGGTATATTTCTTCCGAAACCTCGTAAGGATAGTTCCTTGTAAGGTTGTACATGCCGCTTTCGCTGTAAATGGTGGAGTACTGGCGGATTGAACTTGTCTGGTCTACCATGCCATATGCGCCTTTCTTTGCGCCCACCAGGATCCTGACATTGCGCTGAAGGGCGATACCCGTCCTGGAATTGACGGGATACATGCGGTAGAAGCCGTCCTGGTCGTGCAGGAATTTCACGGTGTCTATCTGGACCATCAGGACATTGTCCGTCGACGCTGCGGAAAGCTCCTGCCCCTTGTCGTCAATAAATCTCAGCGTATTGTCTACTGCGCAAATGTTCAGTTTGCCCCGTGCCGGGTTCTGGCCGCGGAAATAGATTGTGCCGTCTCCGAACTCAGGCATAAGGTAAAAGACCTCGTCCGGAATACGCTCCCCGGACTGCTCCTGAGCCCGTAAACCTGGGCAAAGGACAAGTGCTGCAAAAACAGCCAGACAATTAATAAACCCTCTCATGTTGCAAATATAGCATAAAAAATCACTATATTTGCTCTGTCAATTATTGTTTGGCAAACATATTAGCGAGAGTGTTTTCGCGTTGCCGGTATTGGAATCTGGACAATTTCACAGAAAGGGTAACGATGAGACACTACGCTCGACATACGGTCGAGTGTGGGGTTTGCATCGTGTTCATCTTTCAAGGTTCGTCCAGGGCCTCAATACCATGAATACGGTATTGATCCCACACTTTTGTTGCACTTAAGGATTATGGAAAAAGATCTTATCAAGAGAATCCAGGAGATGGAAAGCCGGTACGTACGCGTCCGCAGGGCTGTTGATGCCATGTATGACAGCCTTGAAGAATACCTTCAGGTCCAGGAAGACATCGAAGCGCTGGATAAATATGAGGAAAGCGGCCAGTGGCTAAAAGATTATGAAGCCGACGGTCGCGGCGAAATCCCCGCAGACCAACCCCGCGGCGTCCTTTCCAAGGACGGCCTCTATGACCTTCTCACAGACATCTCCGCCCTCCACGCCCGTCTAGGAGATTACTTCTCCCAGGAGTAATTCTCCTACTTGTAGGAGAGCGAAAAAATTCGTAAATTTGCAGTTTGATATGGACACGGGTCCATGTCGGACTGCAATTTCGATTATAATAAAAACTCAATAATATGATTTTCAATCTCTTACAAGCAGACACGCTGGCGGAGGCCATCCAGAGCGCAGCGGAAACCGTTACCGCAGCTCCCGCACCCGTTCAGCCCACCCAGATGAATGAAAGCCTCTGGTCCATGTTCAACATGGGCGGTCCCCTCATGTGGGTCCTCCTGGCACTGAGCATCCTCGCAATCTATCTGATCGGCCGTAAATGGTGGCTCATCAACCACGCGTCCAAGATTGACGCCAACTTCATCAACGACATCCGCGACTACATGCAGCAGGGAAAGATCAAGAGCGCCCTCACGCTCTGCTCCAAGTATGACAACCCTGTGGCCCGCATGGTGGAGTCCGGCATCATCCGCAAGGACCGTCCCATCTCTGACATCCAGGGCGCCATCGAGAACGTCGGCAACGTAGAGGTTGCACGCCTTGAGAAGGGTCTCCCCATCCTGGCATCCATCGCCGGCGGCGCTCCCATGATCGGATTCCTGGGCACCGTGATGGGTATGGTGAAGGCTTTCTTCAACATGTCCAAGGCCGGAAACAACATTGACATCACCCTCCTCAGCGACGGTATCTACACCGCCATGCTCACCACCGTGGGCGGTCTCATTGTCGGTATCATCGCATACTTCGGTTACAACTGGCTCACCTCCAAGGTCTCCGACCTGGTGTACAAGATGGAAAGCTCCACCATCCAGTTCATCGACATCGTCA
Organism: Bacteroidales bacterium; assembly: GCA_024694675.1. Classification (GTDB taxonomy): domain Bacteria; phylum Bacteroidota; class Bacteroidia; order Bacteroidales; family UBA932; genus Cryptobacteroides. The sequence goes on from JAILJO010000060.1 coordinate 21,230, forward strand.
TAAACAACCAGACAGAGGAAAAGCAGTAAGCCATGGCCCTTAAGAGAAACACAAAGGTAGATGCATCGTTCTCGGTGTCCAGCATGACGGATATCGTGTTCCTGCTGCTCATATTCTTCCTTGTGACCTCTACGCTCATCAACCCCAACGCCCTGAAACTCCTGCTTCCCAAGAGCACCGGACAGGTAAGCGCCAAGGCCACCGTGAGCGTAAGCATCAAGGACTGGGGGGACGATACCTACACCTACCACGTCAACGGCAACGAAGACGCTGTCTCCTATGCGGAAGTGGAGGACGAACTCATAGGCCTCCTCTCCCAGGAAGAAGACCCCACCTTCTCCATCTACAGTGACCAGAGCGTCCCTGTGGGCGAGGTGGTACAGATTATGAACATAGCCAAGAGGAACCACTACAAGGTGATCCTTGCAACACAGCCTGAATAATGCAGCCATACCAGCGCACAAGGGAAAAACGCGAAAAAACCGCAGCCGTGACCGGAATCCTGGCCACGCTGGTTCTCCATGCGCTGGCACTGGTAGTCTGCCTCACAAGCGGATTCACATATCTGGACCCTCCGCCGCCGGAAAGGGCGCCGCTGGTAATTTCGTTTGAGGAAGACATCGTCGTGGAAAAACCCGTGGAGACACAGGTCGGACAGCAGCCCCAGGCAGAAGAGATTGACCCGGAAAAGGAGGTTGAGCTTGTCCAAAAGGCGGAATCCCCGCACGTCTCCACTACGCCAAACGTCACACCGGCAACCAAGCCGGATGCCCACGGAGACGTGGAAGTTCCCACCCCGGAGCAGCCCAAGGAGCCGGAACTGGATCCCAGGGCGTCGTTCCCCGGAATGGGAAAGAAGGACAACAGCGCCACCACGCCTCACGGCGCGGCTGAAGCCGGTGAAGGCTTCAAGGCCGGCCAGCCGGACGGCAACGCCAAGGAAGGCAAGACGGAAGGCAGCGCAAATGCCCACCTCAAGGGCCGTACCGTGCTTGGAACCCTGCCCAAACCGGAATACGCCAGCCAGATGGCGGGCACCGTGGTAGTCACCATCAAGGTAGACCAGTACGGAAACGTGACGGAAGCCATCCCGGGAGCGGAAGGTACAACCGTCACGGACAAGAACCTTTGGAACGCAGCCCGCAACGCTGCCATGAAGGCTCATTTCAACATGGCCGCAGATGCCCCGGCCCTACAAACAGGCACCATTGCATATATATTCAAACTAAAGTAACGACGTGATGTCGTAAAAAGACTTATGGAAGACAACAAAAGAGGTACGAGAAAACGTATCACCAGAAAGCCCTCTGACAGCAGCAGGGCCGAAAAAGTGGATTATTCCACTTCCCGCAGTTACTCCTCCGGCCGCCCCGCCTACGGAGAACGCAAATCCTCCCAAAACGGAGAGCGCAAGTCCTACGGCGACCGCAAGCCGTACGGCGACCGCAAGCCGTATGGCGCCGCACCCGCTCGTAAAAGCGGCGGTTACGGAAAACCCGCATTCAAGAAGAACGCACCCCGCACCAAGGCTGACGAGGGCATGAACGCCATGCTCAGCCGCAAGCCCCAGGTGTCCGGCAGCAAATACTCTGACAACGACAACGTAAAGACCGAGATCCAGGAGGTCGTCCGCCTCAATAAGTTCATCGCCAACTCCGGCGTCTGCTCCCGCAGGGAAGCCGACACCCTTATCCAGAGCGGCGTAGTTACAGTGAACGGCCAGGTAGTGACGGAACTTGGAACCAAGGTCAATATCCTCAAGGACGATATCCGCTTCAACGGAGAGCGCCTCAAGGGTGAAGAGAAGGTCTACATCCTCATGAACAAGCCCAAGGGCTATGTCACAACTGCCAGCGACCCTCACGCAGAGAAGACCGTCATGGACCTCCTGAAGGGCTGCCCCACCAGGGTATTCCCCGTTGGCCGTCTGGACAAGAACACCACAGGTGTCCTCATGTTCACCAACGACGGCGAGATGGCAGAGCGCCTTACCCACCCTTCCTACAACAAGAAGAAAATTTACCAGGTTGTCCTTGACGCCCCTCTCACAGAGGAAGACAAGGCCAAGGTCCTCGCAGGCGTAGAACTCAGCGACGGTGTCGCCGCTGCCGATGAACTCGAATTCATCGACGCCCACGACCACCGTCAGCTTGGTATCGAAATCCACTCCGGCAAGAACCGCATCGTCCGTCGCATCTTCGAATCCCTTGGATATGAGGTTAAAGCCCTGGACCGCGTCTACTTTGCAGGTCTCACCAAGAAAGGCCTCAAGAAGAGCGACTGGCGCTACCTTACTGAAGGCGAAGTGAACATCCTTAAGATGGGAGCATACGTATAGCATGGCACACAGGGCAGGTTTTGTAAATATCATCGGTAATCCCAACGTGGGCAAATCCACGCTGATGAACGCCCTCGTGGGCGAAAAGCTCTCCATAGTGACGGCCAAGGCACAGACCACCCGTCACCGCATCATGGGCATAGTGAGCGGAGAGGACTACCAGATTGTCTACTCTGACACTCCGGGCATCCTCAAGCCCAACTACCGCCTCCAGCAGAGCATGATGAACTTCGTGGACACGGCCATCGGTGATGCCGATATTATCCTCTACGTCACGGACACCGTGGAGAAAGGCGACAAGAACGACGCCTACATCCAGAAACTTCAGCACGTAGACTGCCCGGTAGTGCTTGTTATAAACAAGATTGACCTCTCCTCCCAGGAGAAGGTTGTGGAACTCATGCAATGGTGGAAGGAGCAGTTGCCCAAGGCGGAGATTATCCCCGCATCGGCCCAGGAACAATTCAACCTTGAGAGTATCCTGGAGGCTGTTTCCTCCCGTCTGCCGGAGGCCCCGGCATGGTTCGACAAGGACCAGTTCACGGACAAGAACCTCAGGTTCTTCGCATCGGAGATTATCCGTGAGAAGATATTCCTGAACTTCTCTGAGGAGATTCCCTACTCCTGCCAGGTGGAAATTGAAGCATTCCACGAGGGAGAGGACCGCTATGAGATAGGCGCCGTCATTTACGTGATGCGCGAGTCCCAGAAGGGAATCATCATCGGCAAGGGCGGAGCCGCCCTGAAGAAAGTGGGCACAGAAGCCCGTCTGGAAATGGAAGACTTCTTCCAGAAGAAGGTTTTCCTTTCTACATTTGTAAAAGTTGATCCTGACTGGAGGGAGAGCCGCAAGGAACTCCGCAGGTTCGGATATGAATATTAGTATTATGGCAGAAGATTGGGAAGACATTGAGCCGCAGGAAGAAGACCTGGGTGAAGAATTAGGCGAAGACGCCGTTGCTTCGGGTAAATTTGAAAAGCTCCTGGGCGGCGACAGCACCCGTTTCAAGCTGTCCGGCATGTTCAAGGACTGGTATCTGGACTATGCGTCCTACACCATTCTGGACAGGGCTGTGCCCCATATAGTGGACGGGTTCAAGCCCGTTCAGAGGCGCGTTCTGCACACCATGGCGGAGATGGACGACGGCCGATACACCAAGGTCGCCAACATCGTAGGCCAGGCCATGCAGTACCACCCCCACGGTGACGCCTCCATCCTTGGCGCCCTGGTCACACTGGGCCAGAAAGGTCTTCTCATAGACTGCCAGGGTAACTGGGGAAACATCCTCACCGGAGACTCCAACGCCGCACCCAGATACATCGAAGCCCGCCTCTCCAAGTTCGCAAAGGAAGTTGTGTTCGACAAGAACGTGACTCCCACCATGACATCATACGACGGCCGCAACCAGGAGCCCACGGAGCTCCCGGTCCGCTTCCCTCTCCTGCTCGCGCAGGGCACTGAGGGCATCGCCGCGGGCTTATCGTCCAAAATCCTCCCCCACAACTTCAACGAGCTCATTGACGCCTCCATCGCCATCCTGAAGGGAGAGCCGTATGAGATCCTTCCGGACTTCCCCACCGGCGGCATTGCAGACTGCTCCAAGTACAACAAGGGAAAGCGCGGTGGCATAGTCAAGGTCAGGGCCAGGATCAACAAGATAGACAAGTCCACCATCACCATCACGGAGATTCCGTACGGCAAGACTTCCCACGCCATCATCGACTCCATCATAAAGGCCAAGGACAAGAAGAAGATCAACATCAAGAAGATAGAGGACATGACCACGGACAAGGTGGAAATCGTCATCCATCTCCCTGCCGATGTTTCCCCGGACAAGACCATCGACGCCCTCTACGCCTTCACTGACTGCGAGAGCAAGATAAGCCCCAACGCTTGCGTGATCCGCGAGAACAAGCCCGCCTTCCTCACGGTGGACGAGATTCTGGAGTACGATACCTACCACACCCGTGACATCCTCCAGGCCCAGCTCCAGTACAAGATGGAGCAGCTTGAGAACGACTGGCACTACTCCTCCCTGGAGCGCATCTTCTTCGAGAACCGCATCTACAAGGTCCTGGAGCAGAACCAGATGAGCTGGGAAGAGCAGCTTCAGGACATCATGTCCCAAATGCTCCAGTACCAGGATCTCCTCAAGAGGCCCATCACAATGGACGATATCCTCAAGCTGGTAGAAAAACCGGTCCGCAAGATATCCAAGTTCGACACCAAGGCCCTGGACGAAAAGATCTACGCCCTGGAAGACCAGATGAGGGAGGTTCAGGACAACCTGGACAACATTACCCGCTTCACCATTGACTGGTTCAGGAACCTCAAGAAGAAGTACGGCAAGGACTGGCCCAGGCTCACGGAAATATCGTCCCTGGAGAACATCACCGTCACCAAGGTGGTTTCCAACAACGCCAAGCTGTACGCCAACCTGGCGGAGGGCTTCGTGGGAATAGGCCTCAAGAGGGACGATGGCGGGGAGTTCATCTCCGAATGCTCAGACCTCAGCGAGATAATCGTCATAGGCCGCGACGGAAAATTCCGTGTCACGAAGGTCACAGAAAAGGCCTTCTTCGGGAAAGACCTTCTCTACGCCGGCGTCTTCAACCGTGCCGATGAACGCACCATCTACAACGTGATTTACCGCGACGGCAAGGGTCCCAACCACTACGCCAAACGCTTCAATATCACGTCCGTAACCCGCGACAAGGTTTACGATATCACAACTGGCGAGGAAGGCTCCAGGATTCTCTGGTTCACCGTGAACCATAACGGAGAGGCGGAGACCGTGAAGATTGGACTCCGTCCCAGGAAGGGCCTCAAGAAGTCTCAGCTGGAATGGGATTTCGCCAATCTTGCCATCAAGGGCCGCGCCTCCCGCGGTAACCTTGTAACCAAGTACGCCATAGCCCGCATCACCCTCAAGTCCAAGGGCGTCACAACCCTCCAGGGCAAGGATATCTGGTACGATCCGGACATTCAGCGCCTCAACGAAGACGGCCGCGGAGACCACCTTGGCAAGTTCTCCGGAGAGGATAAAGTTCTTGCCATCTTCTCCGACGGCACTTACTACACAACGTCATACGACCTTGTGAACAAGTATCAGGGAGACGTGATAAGGATAGAGAAGCTGGACCCCGGCCGCGTCTACACTGTCCTTTACTGGGACAACGCCGCCAAGGCCTTCTACGTGAAGCGTTTCAGCTTCGTGGAAAGCAACAACAACCCCGTGTCGTTCATCTCAGATTCCAAGGGATCCAAACTGGTGGACATCTCCTCTGACCTTCATCCCCAGGTGCTCCTCACCTATGGAAAGAAGTTCGAGCATAAGGAACCTGACGTCCTTGACGCAGAGGAATTCATCGCCAAGAAAGGCCTCACCGCCAAGGGCAAGAAGTGCTCCTCCCTGGACCTTAAGAGCGTAGAGTTCACAGAGCCTCTCCACAAGCCTGAGGACGACATAGTACCTGCAGAAGAAGAGGACACCGTGGAAGACGAGCCCATCGAGATAGACCTTGAACAGGACATCACTGCCGCCCCCGTCTCTCCTGCCCCGGCCCCTGACGCCTCCCCCGCCCCCGACGAGCCCGCCTCCGACTTCACCGACTGGACACTGTTTTGATG
>JAILJO010000013.1 GCA_024694675.1 Bacteroidales bacterium
TGGCTTGTTATTTGCGGATAGAGAGGAAAAAGGAACGATTATGAAAAAGATTATGCTGCTTATGGCGGCCCTGACGGTGTCGGGGAGCCTGTTTGCCCAGGACGGGAACAAGACCGGAATGGAGTGGATAGAGGAGTTTGAAGGCAAGGAAAAAGTCATAATCAACCCCAATTATGGCGGCCCTTCAACAACCGATACCTCCACAGATTACTTTTATCTTCTGCCAAGGGATGAGCAATTGTCCGCCCTTTATGGAAGCCGTTACAGGAATGCTCAGGTCAAGCAACTGTCAGGAATATCCTTAGTAGCACTGGTTACACCTATGTTTGGCACGTCAACACTTATATTTGGCCTGAGCGCCTTTAGTTCTCTTGGCGAGGAAGGCGTATTCGGCGTTCTGGCAGCGTTGAGTGCAGTTGGCACCATCGCCTGCCTTGCCACCGGAATTCCTCTATGGAATAGCGGCCGCAGGGAAATGAATGCCATCCTGGACGATTACTCCCGTAACTACGCCCCCAGGCCGTATTCGTCATCGCTTTCCCTTGGCCCCACCCGTAATGGAGTAGGAATAGCCTTCAAGTTCTAGGATTGAACTAAGGATTAGAGCCTAAAAAAAGTCGACAAAAAGTCGACAAAAATTCGGAGGCCTGGAAGGCCGACTTGGGGGTGAGGGGGCGGAGCCCCTTCAATGGCCCCTGGGGGCAGCCGCGAAGCGGCGGGGGTTGAACGAAGTGGAGTGCACCAAAAAACCGGTCTTTTTAAGGACCGGTTTTTTGGTGCACTCTTAGGGACTCGAACCCTAGACCCGCTGATTAAGAGTCAGCTGCTCTACCAGCTGAGCTAAGAGTGCTGGTAACTCTGTTGCGAAAGACTCGCTTTCTGTGACCCGTTCGGGGCTCGAACCCGAGACCCCAACATTAAAAGTGTTGTGCTCTACCAACTGAGCTAACGAGTCTTCCGTTCTCCCACTTTGGGGGCGTCCCGAATTGGGATTGCAAAGGTAGTAAGTTTTTTTTACTTTGCAAATTATTTTTTAACAAATTTAAGATTCCGGGTCAAGCCCGGAATGACGGGGCTAGGCAGAGTATTCCTTGATGTGCTGTTCTTCGGAGAGGCGGCAGATGAGGAGGCGGGAGGCGGACTCGGAGACGATGTAGCCGTCGAGGCCTTCCACCACTACGGTCTTTTCACCGGCGGTGTGGACGAAGCAGTCCTTGCAGCCGAACAGGCGGATGTCGTTCCCCACCATGACGTTGCCGAATTCATCGGCCTCAATGTGGCCTTTGACGGAGCCCCAGCTGCCAAGGTCGGACCAGGCGAGGTCTTCCGCGATGACGTAGATGCGGGACGATTTTTCCATGACGGCATAGTCGATGGAAATCTTGTCGCAGGTGGGGAAAAGCTTCCTCAAAGCGGCCTGCTCCCCTTCCGTGAAGAGCGACGGTGCCAACTGGTCCATGACGCCCGCAATCTGCGGAGCATAGGCCCTCAGCTCCTTCACGATGGTCTCCACGTTCCACACGAAGATGCCGGCGTTCCAGAAGTATTTCCCATCGGCCACATAGTCCTTGGCAACCTCCAGGGTGGGTTTTTCCTTGAACTCGGACACCTTGACGATGCTGCCACGGGTGGCTTCAGCCGCATGGATGTAGCCGTAGCCGGTTTCCGGACGGGACGGAGCGATGCCCACAGTGACGATGGCGTCGCTTCCTGCGGTGAATTCCAGCGCCTTCCCGATGACATCGGCAAACTCCTTGGTCTTGAGGACCAGGGCATCGGCAGGAGTGACCACGATGTTGGCCTTGGGGTCCTTCAGGGCTATCTTCCACGATGCATAAGCGATGCAGGGCGCGGTGTTGCGGCCTTCCGGCTCCGCCAGAATCTGGTCTGCCGGAATGGCAGGAAGTTGCTCCTTGACGATGTCCACGTACTTCTCCCCCGTCACAACCCAGAAGTTCTCCGGGGCGCACACTGGCGCGAAACGTTCTACTGTTAGCTGGATGAGGCTCCGGCCCACGCCAAGGATATCGATAAACTGCTTGGGCCTGTCCGGGGTCGAGAGCGGCCAAAGGCGGGAACCTATGCCGCCGGCCATTATTACTACATGATTTGCCATAATTCTTGTTTTGAGATTTCAAATTTAAGGTTTTTTTTGTACATTTGTTCAAACATTTAATAGTTATGAAGAAGCTTTTATTCCTTTTGGCAGCAATTGCGGCCGTGGCAGGCTGCTGCCGCTACGAAACCGTAAAGGGAGATCCCCTAAAGGCAAAAATCTACACACTTGACAATGGGTTAAAGGTTTACATGACCGTAAACAAGGACGAACCCCGCATCCAGGCAAGCATTGCCGTGCATGCCGGCGGTAAGGACGATCCCGCAGACAACACCGGTCTTGCCCACTACCTTGAGCACATGATGTTCAAGGGTACCCAGAGTTTCGGCACCCAGGACTATGAGGCTGAAAAGCCCCTCCTTGAGCAGATAGACTCTCTCTTCGAGGTCTACCGCACCCTCACCGACCCCGCAGAGCGCGAGGCCCTCTACAAGGAAATCGACGCCATCAGCTTCGAGGCCTCCAAGATTGCCATCCCCAACGAGTATGACAAGCTGATGTCCATAATCGGCTCTGAAGGCACCAACGCCTACACTTCCAACGACGTCACCTGCTACGTTGAGGAAATCCCCTCCAACCAGATCGAGAACTGGGCAAAGATACAGTCGGACCGCTTCATGAACTGCGTATTCCGCGGTTTCCACACGGAACTTGAGGCTGTCTATGAGGAAAAGAACACCTCCATGGTCTCCGACTCTGAGAAGGCCTTCGACTCCATTGACGAGATGCTCTACCCCGAGCACCCTTACGGCAAGCAGACGGTCATCGGCACCCAGGACCACCTGAAGAACCCTTCCCTGAAGGCCATCCGCTACCAGAAGGACACCTACTACGTTCCTAACAACGTGGCCATCTGCCTCTCCGGAGACTTCGACCCCAAGGAGATGGTGAAGATAATCAAGAAGTACTTCAGCGGCTGGAAACCCAACCCGGACCTTGCAAAGCGCTCATATCCGGAACCGGCCCCCATCCCTGAAATCAAGGAAAAGGACGTCTACGGCTTTGAGGCAGAGTTCCTTATGCTTGGCTGGAGGACTCCCGGCGCCCACTTCGTAGAGAGCGACATCTCCGACATCGCCTGCGACATCCTCTACAACGGCCAGGCAGGTCTTGTTGACCTTGACTGCATCCGCACCCAGCAGGTCCTCGGCGCTGCATTCTTCCCTTACAACCGTTCGGACTGGGGCCTCTTCGCCGCCGAAGGCATGCCCAAGGAAGGCCAGACCCTTGAAGAAGTCCGCGACATCATCCTCGCAGAGGTTGCCAAGCTCCGCGCCGGTGACTTCCCGGAGGAACTGGTGGAAGCCGCCAAGGCCAACTGGAAGCTCCACTACCAGCGCTCCCTTGAGTACAACCGTTCGCGCGCCGGTTACTTCGTGGATTCCTTCATCAACGAGGTTCCCTGGAAAGTCGAGTCCACAAGGCTTTCCCGCATTGAGAAGATCACAAAGGACGATGTCGTAGCCTGGGCCAACAAGTACCTCGGCGCAGACAACTATGCCGCCGTATACAAGCGCCTGGGAGAGGACAAGGACATCAAGAAGATCGAGGCTCCCAAGATTACCCCCATCCTCACCAACCGTGACAAGCAGAGCGCATTCCTCCAGGAAATCGCCGCCTCCGAACCCGCTCCCATCGAGCCCGTCTTCGTGGATTGGGACAAGGACATGACAGTCTCCGACTGGAACGGTCTCCAGCTCCTCTACAAGAAGAACGAGAAGAACGATATCGCCTACCTCAACTTCCGCTACGACAAGGGTTCTGACAACGATCCCGTCCTTGACGTCGCCGCCGACTACTGGAGCTACCTTGGCTC
>JAILJO010000054.1 GCA_024694675.1 Bacteroidales bacterium
GGGGCTTATTCCAGTGGGGAGAGGACAAGGAGTTTCCTGAAGGTGCAGGACGGGTGCGACAATTTCTGTGCGTACTGCACGGTCCCCTACGCTCGCGGACGCAGCCGCAGCATCCCCGTCTGCGAGGTGGTGAAAATGGCCCGTGAGATAGCTGCAAAGGGCATTAAGGAGATTGTCCTGACGGGTGTCAACACCGGAGACTTCGGCCGCGGCACCGGGAAAAGCTTCCTGGACCTCCTGAAGGCGCTGAACGACGTGGAGGGCATCGAGCGCTACAGGATATCGTCCATAGAGCCCAATTTGATTACGGAAGAGATTGTGGACTGGATTGCATCGGGCACCAAGTTCTGCAGGCACTTCCACATTCCGCTGCAAAGCGGCAGCGACACCCTTCTGCGAAAGGTAGGCAGAAGATACGACACCGCCCTTTTCAAGAACCGGATCGACTATATCCGGAGGGCGATGGAAAGGCCCGGGGAATCGGCAGTATTCTTCGGGATCGATGTGATTGTGGGTCTTCCCGGAGAAACCGAGGAGTTGTTCGAGGAGACCGTCAGTTTCCTCAAGGAAATCCGTCCCGCATTCATTCATGTTTTCCCTTATTCACGCCGTCCCGGGACCCGCGCCGCTACTTGGCCGGACCAGGTGAAGGACTCGATAAAGACAGAAAGAGTTGCCCGTCTGGAGGAGCTTTGCGAAGAGCTTCACCAGGAGTTTTTGGCCTCCCAAAAGGGCCTTCCGGAGAAGGTTTTGTGGGAATCTTCGGTCAAAAACGGCATGATGGGCGGCTACACCGGAAATTATATCCGGATTGAAAGGAATTATGACAAAGCACTGGTTAATTCAGTGCAAGATATTTATATATAAATAATAAAACATATTTGTTTTATTATTTAACATTTTTGTTACATGTCAGTTAAGCTCACATTTCTTGGAACCGGGACCTCTCAAGGGGTGCCAATCATAGGTTGCAAGTGCGAAAAATGCCAAAGCACCGATCCGCGGGACAAAAGACTGCGGAGCGCCGCGCTTGTGGAGATGGACGGGCTTACTATTCTGGTGGATGCGGGGCCCGATTTCAGGGCACAGATGCTGACGGCGGGAGTGAATCACCTGGACGCCATACTCCTCACCCACAACCATAAGGACCACACCGGCGGCCTGGACGATGTCCGTTCGCTTAACTACATCGACAGGAAAGCCGTAGAGATATACTGCGAGGAAAGGGTCCTCAGGACTCTCAGAAACGACTACGCATATGCCTTTGCAGAGCATAAGTACCCCGGAGCGCCTGAGTGGCACATCCACCTCATAGACGAAAGGCCGTTCAGGGTAGATTCAAACAGGGACTACGGAGAACTGGAATGGGTGCACGACGTTGGCTACTTCTACAGGAGGCCGGACGGCATCCTGGTGGCATCGGACAACTCCATTGTGCAGGCGCCGCTAGAGAGGGCGAACATCGTCCCAATACGCGGATACCACGATGAAATGCCAGTACTGGGGTTCCGTTTTGGTAACATAGCCTATATTACGGATATGAGCACCCTGCCGGAGGAAGAGCTGAGTAAACTAACTGGCCTTAAGCACCTTACGCTGAATACCGTGGGATACAACCCCCACCATTCGCACTTCTCGCTATCGCAGGCGCTGGAGTTGGCGGAGAGAATCGGCGCAAAACATACCTGGCTCACCCACCTGAGCCATACATTCCCAAAATATGTGGATTTCTGCCGGGAACTACCCCCCACCGTGCAGCCGGCATTTGACGGATTAATTATTAACGACTAAAATATAAACCGTATGACACATGAAACCGCTGCCGCCATTGACAGCATCCAGGTAAGCCTGAATGCCGGCGGAATGAACACAATCAACATCGTCCTTGCCTTTGTAATGTTCGGAGTTGCGCTAGGTATCAAACCCAGAATGTTCGTGGACGTATTCAAAAAGCCCAAATCCGTGCTTCTGGGCATGCTTTGCCAGCTAATTCTGCTGCCGGCGCTGACGTGCGGCCTGGCAATCCTGTTCGGAAGCTGGATATCGCCCATGATGGGACTGGGTATGATCCTGGTGGCCGCCTGCCCCGGAGGAAATATCTCCAACTTCATGTCCTCCCTGGGAAAGGCCAACATCGAGCTCTCCGTATCCCTTACGGCAATCTCAACGGCCCTGGCTGTGCTCATGACTCCGTTCAACTTCTGGCTCTGGGGTAACCTCTACCTCAATACCGCCGCAGTCGCCGCCGAAGTTCCAAAATTGGTAATCCCCCTCTGGGACGTTTTCAAGACCATCTTCATACTGCTGGGTATTCCGCTGACGCTGGGCATCCTTTGCTCACAGTACCTTCCCAAGGTTGCAAATGCCCTCAAGAAGCCCCTGCAGTGGATTTCAATCGTGTTCTTCATCGCCATGGTCATCCTCAGCTTCAGCAGCAACATGCAGGCCTTCCTGCAGTGCGTGAAGTACATCTTCCTTGTGGTTTTGATACATAACCTGCTTGCACTTGGCATTGGTTTCTCCGTTGGAACAATTGCTAAAGTCCCCTTCCGCGACCGCAGGACCCTCACAATTGAAACCGGCATCCAGAACTCCGGCCTTGGCCTCGCACTCATGCTTGGAACAAGCCTGTTCGCAAACTTCCCTCCTCACGGAGGCATGCTGGTCATCACCGCATGGTGGGGCATCTGGCATATCATATCCGGCCTTACTGTAGCTACTATCTTCAACCTTTCCAAGAAGAACAATGGCTAAGATCTGGCAACGCGACCGCTGGTACTCTTTCCTGAGGCCGTATGTAGACTACTGCACAAAGGAAAGCTTCGGAAGGGTGAATGTAAAGGGCTCCATCCCTGAAGATGGCGCAGTGCTACTGTCTCCAAACCACACCAACACCCTCATGGACGCCCTGGTTGTGCTGCAGAGCCGCAAGGACCGTACGGTCTTTGGCGCCAGGGCGGACATCTTTCGCAAAGCAAACAAGGCACTCAGATTCCTGAAGATACTCCCTCTGGCCCGCCAGAGGGACGGTCTGGAGACCATAAGGAAGAGTTATGGCACATTTGACGAGGTAGAAGACACCCTGGACCACGGCGTTCCCTTCTGCATGTTCCCGGAAGGCACGCACACTCCCGGGCGCGAGGTGCAGCCCCTTCGCAAGGGAATAGCCAGAATTGCCCTCAGAAGCGCCAAGACAAGAAAGACTTACATTGTCCCCACCGGCATCAATTACGCCCATTTTTACCGCTATAGAAGCGCCGTAGAGCTGGTATATGGCCCGGCGCTGGAGATCGACCCGGAAATGGACGAAAAACAGCTCCTTGAGGACCTTCACGAGAAGATGACCGGCCTGGTCTTCCACGAGGCGCCACAGTGGCACTACCGCTGGTGGCTCCTCCCCTTCTGGCCCGTCGCCGCCATCCTCAGCCTCCCCATGTGGCTCACTGCAGAAATCCTTTGCCGCAAAATCAAGGACAAAGCCTTCTGCAACAGCGTCCGCTTCCTAGTGAAACTCCTCCTGGAACCCATCCTGTTCCTGATCTACGCCGTCCTGGGCTTCATCTTCCTCCCCTGGTGGCTCACCCTCATCCTCCTGGTCTGGTTCCTCTTCTCCTACGGCATCTTCTACGACTGCCTCGCCATCACCTGGCATAAACCATAATAAAAAGGTTCGGCTGAACACCGAACCTTTTTTATTGGTATGAGATTCCCGGGACAAGTCCGGAATGACGGATTGCTAGAGCTTGGGGCCGGCTTTGACGAGGGCTTTGCCGGCGCGGTTGGACTCGTACTTGTGGAAGTTCTTGATGAAGCGACCGGCGAGGTCTTTGGCTTTCTCTTCCCATTCGGCGGCGTTCTTGTAGGTGTCGCGAGGGTCAAGGATGCCGGTGTCTACGCCAGCGAGCTTGGTGGGAACTTCGAAGTTGAAGTAAGGGATGACCTTGGTGGGAGCCTTGTCGATGCTGCCGTTAAGGATGGCGTCGATGATTCCGCGGGTGTCCTTGATGGAGATACGCTTGCCTGTGCCGTTCCAGCCGGTGTTCACAAGGTATGCCTTGGCACCGCTCTTCTTCATCTTCTTGACCAGTTCTTCTGCGTACTTTGTGGGATGGAGCTCCAGGAAGGCCTGGCCGAAGCAGGCGCTGAAGGTGGGAGTGGGCTCGGTGATGCCGCGCTCTGTACCTGCAAGCTTTGCGGTGAAGCCGCTGAGGAAGTAGTACTTGGTCTGCTCAGGGGTGAGGATGGAAACCGGAGGAAGGACTCCGAATGCATCTGCGCTGAGGAAGATACCCTTCTTGGCTGCGGGGCCGTGGCTGTCCGGACGGACGATCTTCTCTATGTGATAGATAGGATAGCTGACGCGGGTGTTCTCAGTGACGCTCTTGTCATTGAAGTCAATCTTGCCGTTCTTGTCTACGGTAACGTTCTCCAGGAGGGCGTCCCTGCGGATAGCGTTGTAGATATCAGGTTCTGATTCCTTGTCAAGCTTGATGACCTTGGCGTAGCAGCCGCCTTCGAAGTTGAAGACGCCCTTGTTGTCCCAGCCATGTTCATCGTCACCGATGAGGAGGCGCTTGGGATCTGTGCTGAGGGTGGTCTTGCCGGTGCCGGAGAGGCCGAAGAAGATGGCGGTGTTCTCACCGTTCATGTCCGTATTGGCGGAGCAGTGCATGGCTGCAATGCCCTTCAGAGGAAGGTAGTAGTTCATCATGGAGAACATACCCTTCTTCATTTCGCCGCCGTACCAGGTGTTCAGGATAACCTGCTCACGGGAGGTGACGTTGAAGGCGACGCAGGTGTCTGAGCGGAGGCCGAGTTCCTTATAGTTGTCCACCTTTGCCTTGGAGGCGCAGTAAACTACGAAATCGGGTTCCTGGTCGAACTCTTTCTGGTTCTTGGGACGGATGAACATGTTGGTCACGAAGTGTGCCTGCCATGCCACCTCCATGATGAAGCGGACCTTCATGCGGGTGTCTGCGTGAGTGCCGCAGAAACCGTCCACAACAAAGAGGCGCTTGCCGCTAAGCTGCTTCTGGGCAAGTTTCTTGACGTTTTTCCAGACAGCGACGGTCATCTTGTGGTTGTCGTTGGGATAACCCTCCGTCGTCCACCAGATTTCACCGGGCTTTCCTTCCTTGGTGGTGTTGTCATAGACAATGTACTTGTCTTTAGGGGAACGGCCGGTATAAACGCCGGTCATGACATTGATGGCGCCAAGTTCCGTTACCTGGCCCTTGTCAAAACCTTCGAGACCGGGTTTGGTCTCTTCGTTGTAAAGAACCTCGTACGTGGGGTTGTAAAGGATTTCCTTGACACCCGAGATACCGTACTTCCTTAGATCAATATTTGCCATAAATTATTGTGTGTTTAAAGTATTATTTCTATCCCACAAAATTACTAATTATCCGTCACTTTTGCAAGCTGTTGATTATCCTCCTGCGGAGTGATGCGGTCTGGGTCACATTCTCCATCTTATCCGCTTCATTGAGCCATTTGGAGGCAAGGTCCATGTCTCCAAGAAGATAGAATGCCATAGCCATATTGTAGCAGGCGTGGGCGGCCTTGTACTGGTTCTTACCCTTCACAATGGGCTCCCAAACCTTGATGGCGTCCGTGAACTTGCCTTCCTCAACCTGACGGATGGCCTTGAGCCACTGGTCCGCATTAAAATCGTCAAACCAGTAGAAGGCGAAGGACTCCGTCTTCCAATCTGACATAAAGTGCTTGGAAATCCTCTCTCCCATGGATTTGGCGGCGATGCCGGGGACCCTTTCCTTAATCATATCGTCCAGATTCTCCTGGGGAATGATTCCGCTGTTGAATACGGCGGCGTTCACATTAGTGGTGCCCTTGAAGGACTTGACCTCGTCCGTACCCATGCTGTCGTAGACATACATCTGGACTTTCAGAGGCACCTTGGGGGCATAGACATACGCCGAATCCGGATGCGTGGCCTTGGGGAAAGGATTGTTCTTCCCGTCCTTGGGGTTATCGATGACCGATTTCAGGACGAACACCACGTCTTCCCCGCTGTCCATCACCAGGTTGTGCATGTCCGCCAGGGAAACCGAGTCCGCAACCGGGAAAGCATACATGCCGATTACCGCCTCTCCTCCGAAATAGTCCTTCTCCAGGGCCTCTGCAAAAACGGCAGCAGAACCCGCTGAAAGCAGGGAATCAGCCTTCGTGGGGCCGTCCATATAAGCCACTGCCATGGATTTGCCGGCCAGGTTCAGACCCGAGGACGATGGCTGACGCACATCCAGATAAACCCTGTAAACCTCAGGGGAACAAGCCGTTAAAAGAAGTGCAGCCGCTGCTGCAAGGATAAGTCTGTTTTTCATAACACCTCCGCTGTAAGGTCATACTCATCGGCCCCCGTAATGCGGACGTCCAGAAACTCCCCTACAAGAGATTCCGGCTGCCTGCCTTCAAAATCGCGGGCCTGGTACTTGACAAGGATCTCACCGTCCACCTCCGGACTCTCGAATTCACTGCGGCACACGAGGATACCGTCCGTGAAACTGTCTACGAGGACCTTCTGGATCGTGCCGATCCTGGATTTGTTATATGCAAGGGATATGCCACGCTGCAGTTCCATGAGCTTTGCGAGGCGGCTTTTTTTGGTTCGGGCTGATACCGTGTCCTCCAGATGCTCCGCTCCGTACGTCCCCTCCTCTTCCGAATAGGTGAAAGCGCCCATCCTCTGGAAGCCTGCCTCGGCGGCGAATGCCATGAGTTCGCGGAACTCTGCAGGGCCTTCTCCCGGATGTCCCACGATGAAAGTGGTCCTGAGAACCAGCCCCGGAACCTTCTCGCGCATCTTTTTCACGAGCGCGCGAGTCCAGGCCCCGTCCACGCCGCGGTGCATGTTCTCCAGCACCTTGTCGGATATGTGCTGGAGCGGGATATCCATGTATCGGCAGACCTTGGGATTGTTGGCCATGCGGTCCAGGACGTCTTCCGGGAAATCCTGAGGATAGGAATAGTGGATTCGCATACGCTCTATGCCTTTCACCTCCGAAAGGCGGTCCAGAAGCTCCGCCAGGGCGCGGCGGCCGTAGAGGTCCAGACCGTAGTAGGTTGTATCCTGGGCGATGATAATCAGTTCCCTTACGCCTTCCGCTGCAAGGCTCCGGGCCTCCTCCACCAGCCTTTCCATGGGGACCGATTTGTGGGCTCCGCGGATAAATGGTATGGCACAGTAGGAGCAGCGCCTGTTGCAGCCTTCGGATATCTTCAGGTATGCGTATGGCCTGTTGTCCGTGCGGATCCTCAGGTGGTCTCCTTTATGGTCCGGAGTGCAGCCCAGGGCCTTTATAAGGCCGTCCAGCTCCCTTGCACCGAACCAGCCGTCAACCTCCGGGATAAGGCCGGGAAGCTCGTCGGGATAGCGCTGGGACAGGCAGCCGAATACAAGAAGCCGGCCTGCAAGACCGGCTTTCCTGCGCGCTGCCGCGGCAAGTATGGTATTGATGGACTGCTCCTTTGCATCACCTATGAAGCCACAGGTATTGATGGCAAGGACATCCACCGGGCGGTCTTCCCCTTCGGGTACGATTTCATATGAATTACGTACCTGATACAGAAGATGTTCCGTGTCTACTGTGTTCTTGGAACATCCCAGGGTTATGACCTGCAGGGTTGGCATTTAGGCTTCCTGCTCCTTCTCGCGGTCCTCGTCAGTGACGAATTCCAGCGAAGCGTACTTCTTAAGGGCGTTGTACCACTCTACCACCTTCTTCATGTGGGATACGTAGAAGCGGTCTCCGTCGTACTCAGGGACGGCCTTGGCGAAGAGGGCCTTGAGCTCTTCCGGGCTTGCCTTCTTGGCATCCGGGGCTTCCTTGTCACCAAGGACCTCGTGAAGCTTTCCGAACACCTCGCGGAGTTTCATCTCACCTTCCGAAGTATAGATGGAGATGTCTTCCAGGGTGGTGATGCCGGCATTTGCGCTGAAGTTATAGCGCTTCTTGTCTTCGAAAGCCTCCACGATGGCACCGGTGCGTGACTGGGCTATATAGTTGAACAGGCCGTGCTGTCCACGGACAGAGAGAGTTTTTGCAAGATCTGTTTTCATTGATGTATCTTTTAATAACTTACAAATATACGCATTTTCGCTGAAAAAAGCATCCTCCACGGCCCTTTCCAGTTGTTTGAGGGTTCCGTCGTTGAGGATGGTAACATCTGCCTTTCCGGGCTTTTCCTGGGAAGCCATTCTGGCAAGGGCATCCTCACGGGAAGCACCGTCCCTCTCCATTACACGCGCAATCCGTGTCTCCTTGGAGGCATCCACAAGGACCACCGCATCCCAGAAGTTTCCAAAGGAAGGCTTGGACTGGGCGATGGCGCTTTCCAAGACCACGAACGGGGCATCTGAATGCTCCTCACGCCATGCTATGAAATGCTCTTTAAGCGCCGGATAAAGCAGGTTTTCCAGCCTTTCCCTTGCTGAAGCATCACTGAAGATAAGGGCCGATAATTTCTTCTTGTCCAGAGAGCCGGACTCGTCAGCAAACGATGTTCCGAATTCCTGTTCCATCAAGGAAAGGAAGGCCGGAGTATAGAGGCTCTTTGCTGCGGAATCGGAGTCATAGACGGGGACTCCCCTGCTCTCCAGGATGTGGGCTACGGCGCTCTTTCCGCTGCCTATTCCGCCTGTCAGAAGAATGGTTTTCATAGGACCTCGACGCAGTCGAAGACTTCCGGCTCTATGCGGCAGTCAAGAACTCCCTGCGTGAGTTTGAGCGTTTTGGGAACGCACTTCCCGGACATGGATTCCGAGAAATCCTTATAGTCGATATAAACCTTGAACGAGGCCATGGGATCTTTGGCCAGAGGGAAAGCGCAGCGAAGATATACTTGCGCGGTTGGAGGATATACCTGCACCTCGCGGCCGGCCGGGGCATTCCAGACTTCAACCGGGAAAGTGCCCTTGAGCTCCACATATCTGGATACGGGCAGTTCATAGGCCACTTCTTCCGTAGAAAGGCGGATTCCCGCAGGCTTGTTCAGTTTCACCACACCGTGGCGGGATTCATTCACGTCCACGAAACTGAGACGCTGCGCGGTAATATTGTCTATGGCGTCAAGGCGCAGGTCTTCACCGTAGATTGTCACAGAGTCCGGAACCGTTTTGAAAGCGCCGCTCTGCATATACTGAAGGCGGCACTGAACGGTGTAGGGCACTTCTACGGGCACTTTCTTGTGATTCTCTTCTGCGAAAACAAAGCTGAGAGTGTCCGTAATGAACGCCTCCAGGGTTATCCCCTCCCCGAACATCTTGTTGATGTATGAGTTCTTGGCGCTTCCGAAGATGGACCAGGTGTCCTGGCCGGTGCGGCGGAGGTCGGAGCGGTCAAACTTGACCACGACGGTCTTCTTTTCCCGGCGGCTCTGCTCCTTTATGAGGCGGAAGCCGTCTGTCCGGCAGCGGGCGCTCACGACGGCGGCGTTGGACGAGCGTCCTTTGTGGCCGTCAATATTGCATTCCGCAATTACCGGCACGCTGACGGTACCGGAATAAGTCTTTGAGAGATTGGAGAAAAACCATATGGCAAGAGCCAGCAGGAGGGAAAAGGCAAAGAATGCCAATTCCCTCTGCTTGCCTCCTATACGGAGCCTTATACGGTCTTTCAGGGACATCCCTACTGATTGTTGGCCTCTGAGTAGTCTTTCACAAGGCCTTGCTTGTCAACGCGGAGCTTTACGTCGCCGTCCACCCTGATGAGGGCGGTCTTTTCGTTGACTTCCAGGATTTCGCCATAGATACCGCCAACGGTGACTACCTTGTCACCCTTCTTGAGGCCGGCGCGGAAGTTCTGCAGTTCTTTCTGCTGCTTGCGCTGGGGACGGATCATGAAAAGCCACATCACAAGGATGATGGCGGCGAACATTATGATTGTAGGGAGTGCGCTGGGCTGGCCCTGTGCAGGAGCTGCAGCCTGGAGTGTGTAGACAAAAAGTGTATTCATATCTTGGTTTTAGATTAATCCTTTTCCTGATTTGACTATCTTCCCCTCAGCCGTGTATTCCCTGATGAGACGGTCCAGAAGGCCGTTCACGAAGGCGCTGGAGCGCGGCGTGGAGTAGTACTTGGCTATTTCAACGTACTCGTTGATTGTGACCTTCACGGGGATTTCCGGGAAGGAGCGGGCTTCCGCAAGACCCATGGACACCAGGACTATGTCCGATGTGCACAGCCTGTCGAGGTCCCACTTGGACACGGAGGCCGATATAAGCTTCGCGTATTCCTCCCTGCCAGCATAAGCGGCCGTGACAAGGTTACGGACGAAAGCGGAGTCGCTATCCGCGTCCTTTCCCTGGGCGGCCAGGGCATCGCTCTGGTAAAGCTGAGGGTAATCCCAGCGGCCGGTGCGGGCCATGCCGTCAAGGCTGCGGATGCAGGCGCCAAGGCAGTATGCAAGGTCATCTGCCCAATGGATGGAAATGTCCTCCAGGATGGCCTGGAGCTCATCATTATCCTCGAATTCCTCCACAAACACGGTCTTCCACAGGGAGACGTCCTCCTGCAGGGACGATGAACCGGAAGCCATATATTTGGCGAAGTATTCCCTTGTCTTGAGGGTTTCCCAGAGGGTGTTTATGAAGGCGTCATTCTGGGCCCAGGAGAATTTCTTCTTCTCGTTCAGGCGGGCGAAGTCCGGGTCTGACGCCAGGAGCGCCGACACTGCGTTCTTGACGAACTTCAGGTTGGGGTTCAGTTCCTCCGGGGTGGGATTGAATTTGGCACGGGCCGATTCTATTCTGCGTGAAGCCTCTGCGGTGAGGGCGGGAATGACTCCCAGCATATAGAGATAGAGGTCTCTTGAGGCCTCACATGACACGATGAGGCTCTCCAGCGCTTCCTTCAGGGAGAGGTCAGAATTCTCCGCGGCCTGGTACAGGACCTTGAAGGCCTTGATGCGCAAAATACGTCGGTTTAACATAGAACAAATAATTTCACGCAAAGTTAGTGTTTTTTAAATAAATTCCCTAAATTTGTGAGTATAAATACTAAAAGAAAAGCGTCATGTATAATGAAGATTTTGAGCGCGGGCGCGCCCAGGAGCGGAGCTCGGAAGACGTTTACTCAAAGCCGGTTCGCGCCGGCAAGCGTACCTACTTCTTTGATGTAAAGGCAACGAAGGGTAACAACGACTACTATCTCACCATCACTGAAAGCAAACGCCGTACGGAACGCGACGGTTCATTCACCTACGACAAGCACAAGATTTTCCTCTACAAGGAAGATTTCGAGAAATTCGCAGAAGGCCTCCAGGAAGCCGTGCGTTACATCACGCATGACCTCCTCCACGATGCACCTATCCGCCAGTACACTCCCCGCGAAGAAGAAGACAACCAGGAAGAGTTTTAACTATGGACGCCAGGGTTAAAACCATCAAAGACGCCACAGCGTGGGTAAAACAGCGCCTTGGCGGCTTGCAGCCCGTTGTGGGCATCGTTCTTGGCAGCGGCCTTGGCCGCCTCGCTGACGCCATTGAGAATCCTCTCACCATCCCCTATTCGGAGATTCCCGGTTTCCCTGTATCCACCGCAATCGGCCACAAGGGCAATTTCATCGTGGGAACGCTGTCAGGAAAGACCGTCATTGCCATGCAGGGGCGCATACATTATTATGAAGGCTACGGCATGGACAAGGTGGTCCTGCCTATCAGGGTCATGATTGGTGTTGGAATCAAGTACCTGTTCGTCTCCAATGCGGCCGGCGGCATCAACTTCAGCTACCACGTGGGAGACCTCATGATTATCAAGGACCATATCAACCTGCTGCCCAATCCCCTCATCGGACCAAATATGGACGAGTTGGGTCCCCGTTTCCCGGACATGACCCGCCCGTACGAGCCCTTCCTGATCCGTCTGGCCCAGCGCCTTGCCAGGAAGCTTGGCTATCAGCTCCAGAAAGGCGTTTACGTGGCAGACACCGGTCCTTCATATGAGACTCCGGCAGAGTACAAGTTCTACCGCACCATAGGCGGAGACGCCGTGGGCATGAGCACCGTCCCGGAGGTCATCGTGGCAAGGCATGCCGGCGTTCCGGTATTCGGAATATCCGTAATCACCAACGAAGCCCACGACGACTACGCTGAAGACTATGAAAATGACGGTGACGACGTAGTAGCTGCAGCCAACCTGGCGGCAGACAAGATGACGAAGCTCATCGGAAAAATGATTGAAACGCTATGACTTATCTAGAGACCATAAACGCAGCGGCAGCGTATGTCCGCAAACAGATAGGAGACCTCCAGCCCACTGTGGGCGTAGTCCTTGGCAGCGGCCTGGGAAAGCTGGCAAACCAGATTGAAAACCCTCTGGAAATACCCTACAGGGACATTCCCGGATTCCCGATCTCTACGGCAATCGGCCATAAAGGCAGCTTTATAGTAGGTTCCCTCAGCGGGAAGACGGTCATTGCCATGCAGGGTCGCATCCACTACTACGAAGGCTATGACATGACCCAGGTCACCCTTCCCATCAGGGTCATGAAGGTAATCGGCATACAGTATCTGTTCGTTTCCAATGCGGCAGGCGGCACCAACCTCAGCTTCCGCGTGGGAGATCTCATGATTATCAAGGATCACATCAACCTCCTGCCCAATCCCCTCATAGGGCCAAACCTTGATGACTTCGGGCCCCGCTTCCCGGACATGACACGTCCGTATGATCCCGCCCTTATCCGCCTTGCGGAAAAGGTGGCAAGGAAAGAAGGAATCGACCTCAGGAAGGGCGTTTACGTAGCCTGCACCGGCCCCTGCTATGAAACTCCGGCGGAATACAATTACTTCCGCTGCATAGGCGCAGACGCAGTTGGCATGAGCACCACCTCAGAAGTCATCGTGGCACGCCACTCCTCAATTCCGGTATTCGGCATGTCCGTCATCACTGACGTCGCTCACGCCACTGACGATGACGACTACGTAACCGACGGCGAAGCCATCGTAGCCGCAGCGGATGCCGCAGCAGACAAGATGACTACAATCTTCAAGAACATTATAGCAAAGCTATAATACTAATAATCAACCAATTAAACAACTTCACCCCGGTCAAATGGCCGGGGTGAAATCATTTATAATCTTATATATCAATTATTTACGATTGCCCGGGAAAAGGAGTTCCATGTCTGCGGCAATCTGCTTGCGGGCTTTCTCGGGAACAAACTGCCAGGAGCCAAGAACGGTGCCGAAGGAGTACGGCGCCATGGTGCCGTTTGCCATCATGTAGTCGTACAGGATGTTGCGGATTTCCGGGAAGCGGGCAACAATGCGGGACTCCTCTTCTTCCACCCCGGCTTCGGCAAGAAGGCCACCTCCGCCGTTGGCTCGGTAGCTGGTCATGGCCACGTTGTAAGTCTTGTCCAGGCGGAACGGAGAGCCGTCTGCCATTGACGAGATGATTATCCTGCTGCCGAACGGCTTGGTAACGTCAACCTGGTAATTGATTCCGGCGGCCGAGTCAAAGTTGTAGGAAGTGCCCACAAAAGACCATCTGCGCTCTCCGGTGCGGGGATTGTCCCCGCTGCGAATCTTGATGACATGAGGGTTTGGGGCACATATCCAGCGGTCATAGGAGGCTTCCAGATAGCGACGGATTTCCTCTCCTGACATTGTCATGACATATAGCTGATTCTCAAAAGGATAGATTGTGAAAAGGTCGTTGAAAACCAAAGGGCCGGCCTTGATGGTCTTATTGAATGTAAGAGGTGCGGCAATGGATATGTCTGCAACTCCGCAACTCAGGTTAAGCATGTGAAGGACATTGGTGTAGGCGCTCTGGCCGGCATAGGAATCACGGGTCCGTATGTCGTCAGTGAGGACTCCTACATCCCTGAGCGTGAACTCCTTGACCGCAAGGAACTCTTTTCGGAAAGCCTCCCTCATTGCGGGATCCGCCTTCTGTTCCTTGACGGGGATAAGGCCCGCCTCGAAGTTCCTGGATACAACCTTCCCTCCCTCAACCTTAAGATGCATCTTGCCATGCCCGAGGTAGCGGCAATGGCTTCCGGAATTGATGAATGCGCAAGTGTCGCGCGATTCCACATATGGTACGTGGTCATGGGCACAGAGCACCCAGTCCACACCCTTTACTTGATTGAAAACATCCAAGCCTTCAGCTTCAAGTACGCTTCCGTCACCTTTACCCGTGGCGGAGTGCATGGCGGCAATGACCACGTCCGGCTTTTCCTTGGCGCGGACGTAATCCACGTCCTGCTGGATGACATCCACGATGGGAAGAAAATCCATTCCGGACCAGGCGGATTCTCCAAGCCAACTCTTTATATTTGCATTCTCGTAGCCCAGTACGGCCACCTTCAGTCCAGCCTTCTTAAACACCTTATACAAAGGGAAATAAGAGCCCTTTCCGTCAGTACGCACAACGTTTCCGCCAAGGAAAGGGACACCTCTCATGTGAAGTTGCGCGGCCACACGGTCATATACGCCGTGGCCGGTTTCAATGTCGTGGTTGCCTGCAATGACGGCATCGTAGCCCATATATCCGACAAGCCGTGGGAAAAGGTGCTCCGACACGGTGTCAACATAGTTATAGTAATAGGCTGCATTGTCCCCCTGAAGGCAGTCCCCTACGTCAAGAAGCAGGACATTGGCAGGCCCGTCGGCGGCACGGACACTGTCCACATATGTGTTGACGGCAAAAAGAGACTTGCGGATACCGCTCCCGACGTAGGTGGAATCGAACCAGGCGCCGTGGACGTCGTTTGTTGAAAGAACGGTAAGTGTGTACTCTCCGTCGCGGAGTGTCCTGGAGCAGGAAAGCGCTACAAGAAGCGCCAGAATAACGGTTACAGGCTTTCTCATATAGTCATTATAGCGTCTATGTCTTTGTGAGCGCCCACTATCCAGACGGTGTCACCGTCTTCAAAAACGGCTGCGGGATTGGGCTGATGAAGCGTGCCGTCGGCTTTCTCCACACCAACCACAAGGCAGTGCCACAGAGCCCGGATGCCGCTCTCCTTGAGATTCTTCCCAACAAAAGGAGAGTTCTCCCCTATCGGGAGACGCCTCAGAATCATTTCCTGATCCTGCAGGTTCTCCGGGATGTCTGACTGCACTGCTGCCAGGGCGGCGCCGAAAGCTTCAACACTGGTATCGGAACCAACTACTTGAATGTGGTCGTGCGGATAGAGACGCTCGTGAGCATCCGGTATATTGATGCGCTTGGAACCCCTCAGGATGGAGACCAGATGAATTCCGTAATTCTGACTCAGGTTAAGCTGCCTGAGTTCCCTGCCCACCCATTCGGATTCCTGGGGAATATCGAAGTCGGCAAGGTGGATATCCTTGTCCATAAGGTCTGCGGCATATTCCGGTCTCTTCTCCCCAAGGTACTCAGCACGCATTTCGCGGGAGCGGAGATTGGTCATGAATGTCTCTTCTATGCGCCTGGAAGAGCGTTTTGTCCAGCGGTTGAAGAGCATGATGCCAACAACCACCATGGCAATTACGAAGATAAGGAGGACCGATATATGGAAGAGCCTGGCAAGAACGTAGATAATAAAGCCTATGGCAATCACATAGCGGAGTACTACACATGCAACCAGCGGCGCCCTGTTGGCACGGTCCTTAGCCCACAGTTCATGGAAGCGCTGCGACCTGTTGTCCTTGACGATGATTGCCCTCAGGAAAGGAGACAGCACGGCAAGGATAACCGCGGCGGTGACAACCCGGCCCCATACACCGGGAATCCATTTCATGGCAAAAGGATACAGCAGGCTGAATCCCAGCAGGCATATGGCCACAGACACTATTCCGTTCAGGGCTATGCTCTTTGCTATGCCGCCAAGGTACTGCTTCCAGGCGCTGTCCTTCTCCGCCGTGGGCTCAGCGGCCTCCGCATACCCGTCCATAAAGTCCTTGGCCTTCTGCGGCAGGGCTTTATATATGACATTGTATGCCGGCTCCGCCAGCCTTATCATATACGGCGTAAGGAAGATGGTTATGACCGACACCGCCACCACAATGGGATACAGGAAGTCTCCGGTAACTCCAAGGGCAACGCCCAGGGAGGCGATGATGAACGCAAACTCACCTATCTGGGTAAGGGAAAAACCGCACTGGAGAGCGGTCCTGAGCCTCTGTCCGGAAAGCAGAACGCCAAGGGTTGCAAACGTGGCCTGACCTATGATTACGGTAAGCGTTATCACAAGGATAGGCAGCCAGTACTTCCCTATGAGCGCAGGGTCCACCATCATGCCCACGGACACGAAGAATATGGCTCCGAAGAGATCCTTTACCGGTTTAACCAGACGCTCTATATGCTCCGCTTCAAGCGTTTCCGCAAGGATGGAGCCCATGATAAACGCGCCGAAGGCTGCGGAGAATCCCGTCTTTGCGGCAATCACGACCATCATGAAACACAGGCCCAGGGACACCACAAGGAGGGTTTCGTCGCTGAGGAGCTTCTTTGTCTTGCGAAGTATAAGGGGTATAAGGTAGATACCCATCACCAGCCACAGGACCAGGTAGAAGATCAGCTTGAAGATGCTTCCAACCAGCGCTCCCCCCTCAAATGTTGACGAAACGCTAATAGTAGACAGTACCACCATAAGGACCACGGCCAGGATGTCTTCCAGGATAAGGATGGACATCACCAGCCCAGCGAATTTCTTCTTTGCTAGGCCAAGGTCCTCGAAAGCCTTGTATATTATGGTAGTGGATGACATGGAGATCATGCCTCCCAGGAAAAGGGCGTCCATCTTGCTCCAGCCGAAGGCGGAACCTACAGTAAAGCCCAGGAAAATCATTCCGAAGATAATAGTGAGCGCGGCAATGATGGCCGGCCCTCCCACCTTCACAATCTTTTTGAAACTGAATTCCAGTCCCAGGGCAAAAAGGAGGAAGATAACGCCGATATCAGACCAAACATGTATGCTGGCCGTATCTATGACCGACGGAGTGAGCGCGAAGTGCGGACTGGCTATGAATCCGGCCACAATGTAGCCCAGCACCAGCGGCTGGCCCAGCCGCTTGAAAATAAGCGTCATTACACCTGCGCAGATGAGTATCAGCGCAAGGTCTGCAATGAGCGGGGCAAGTTCTCCCATTACTTAGCGTAAGCTACTGAACGGGTTTCGCGTATAACTGTAATCTTGACCTGGCCGGGATATGTCATCTCGTCCTGGATGCGCTTGGCGATTTCTGCGGAGAGAAGTTCTGCATCGTGGTCCGAAACCTGCTCTGCGCCGACGATGACGCGGAGTTCGCGGCCGGCCTGGATGGCGTAGGACTTGGTTACGCCGGGATAAGCGGCGGCAAGATTCTCCATGCCGCGGAGGCGCTTGATGTAGCTTTCTATAACCTCACGGCGGGCGCCGGGACGTGCACCGGAAATGGCGTCACCAACCAGCACCAGCGGTGCGTAGAGCGAAGTCATCTCCGTTTCCTCGTGGTGGGCGCCGATGGCGTTGCAGATTTCCGGCTTCTCCTTGTACTGCTCTGCCAGCTTCATACCCAGGAGGGCGTGAGGGAGATCAGGATCCTCGTCCGATACTTTACCTATATCGTGAAGGAGACCGGCCCTCTTTGCGATCTTGGGATTGAGGCCCAGTTCCGATGCCAGGATGGCGCTGATGTTTGCCACCTCGCGGGAGTGCTGCAGGAGGTTCTGGCCATAGGAGGAACGATACTTCATGCGACCGATGAGGCGCACAAGCTCCATGGAAAGGCCGTGGATACCAAGGTCTATACAGGTGCGCTTGCCGGTTTCCAGAATCTCTTCCTCAAGTTGCTTTGACACCTTTGCTACAACCTCTTCGATACGGGCGGGGTGGATGCGGCCGTCTATGACAAGCTGGTGAAGAGCCAGGCGGGCCACCTCCCTGCGGACGGGATCGAATGCGCTGAGGAGGATGGCGTCCGGGGTATCGTCCACCACTATTTCAACGCCGGTAGCAGCCTCCAGGGCGCGGATGTTACGACCCTCACGGCCAATTATGCGGCCTTTGATTTCATCGTTCTCAATAGGAAACGTTGTTACGGCATTCTCGATGGCGGTTTCCGTAGCGGTTCGCTGAATGGTATTGATCACTATGCGCTTAGCTTCCTTGGCGGCGTTGAGACGGGCTTCGTCAATGGCGTCGTTAATGTACGCCTGGGCTTCCGTCCGGGCTTCCGCCTTCATGGACTCCACAAGTTGGGCCTTGGCTTCCTGGGCGCTCATACCGGCAATGGATTCTATCTGGTGGATAGCTTTGCCGCGGAGCTCTTCGTACTCTTGCTCCTTTTCCTGAAGCTGCTCCTCGCGTGCCTTGAGCTGGTTTTTCTGGTTGTCCAGATCATGTGCGCGGCGGTCTGCTTCACCAAGCTTCTGGTTCAGTGTGTTCTCCTTCTGCTTGATCCTGTTTTCAGCGTCCCTCATGCGGGCGTTGCTTTCGTTGACGGCTTTCTCATGCTCACTGCGCAGGGAGAGGAACTTCTCCTTGGCCTGGAGGATGCGCTCGTTCTTAATCTTTTCGCCTTCTATTTCCGCCTTCTCAAGGATTTCTTCCTTCTTGCCTTTAAGCACGGAACGGCGGATGGCTATGTAGAGGACCAGGGCAAGCACTGCGCCTGCCGCAAATCCGATAATCAAACTGACGATATCCATAGTGTATATATATAGTTTTAGTATGTTCCAAATACAAATGAGGCAGCTTTCCCCTCAGGGAAAACTGTCTCAAAAAAGAAAAGCCGCCAGCATCCAGACAGAAATCTTATTCATCATAAGATTTGGGTTCCGGCAGATTCTGGTATCCCGCTAAACGAGGCGGGCCCGCCATCCACTGCCTGAGTCAACCCGGTGCGCTAAAAGTGTTGATTTCAGCATTCGATGGTTGACGGCTTTATTTCAGGTCCTGGATATATTTCTCCAAATCCCTTTCAAGGGCGTCTTCTCCCTGCTTCAAGGCTTCGATGTCTTTCTGGAGGCCTACGCGTATGGCGGTTTCGCTGAGCGCCACCATGGCCAGTATCTCCGCCACAGAATGGCCGGGATGACTCATGGTGTATGCAGAGAAACGCTTGTTAATGGCCTCTGCGGCAAGGCGGTATTGTTCCTCCTGCTCCGGAGAGGCTACCGTAAGGTTGTACGTGTGGCCTGCTATTTTCAAGCTTATCTTCTGTGCCATCACGATTCCTCCACCAGGGAGATGCATCTATTTATCTCCCTTATAAGTTTATCCACCCTTTCCTTGGCAGCGGCGGGGTCCCCTGCCACGGAGAAAGCGTCTGCGAGATATCGGGCTTCTATCCCGGACTCGAGTTCTTTAATGTGTTCCCTGAGGGCAGCACCGGTTTCCTCGCTTGCATGTAACTCCTGGCGAAGTCTTTCATTCTCCGCCTTCTCAGCCTCATACAGGGCGATCAGCTTTTCAATATGCTTGCGAATATCTTCCAGCATAGCCGGTTAGTGCCTATTCCTTGCAAATATAATAAAATTTCTTTTTATTATCTACGGAAACCTTTCATTTGTTGCATAAGATTTCCGGTCATTGCCGTCTTCATGACCTTGCGGGTGCCTTCGAACTGCTTGAGGAGGCGGTTCACCTCTACCAGAGTGGTGCCGGAACCGTCTGCAATTCTCTTGCGACGGGAGCCGTTTATCACTTCCGGATGCTCCCTCTCATAAGGAGTCATGGACATAATGATGGCCTCAGTGGCCTTGAAAGCGGTATCGTTGTCCATATCCACGTCCTTGATGGCCTTGCCGACGCCGGGTATCATACCCGCCAGGTCCTTGATGTTTCCCATCTTTTTCACCTGCTGGATCTGGTCGTAGAAATCCTGGAAGGTGAACTTGTCCTTGGAGAGTTTCTTGCGGAGTTCGCGGGCCTGCTTCTCGTCAAACTGCTCCTGTGCCTTTTCCACCAGGGAGACCACGTCTCCCATGCCCAGGATGCGGTCTGCAATCCTTTCCGGGTGGAACACATCCAGCGCTTCCATCTTCTCTCCGGTGGAAACAAACTTGATGGGCTTGCCAACCACCGCCTTGATGGAAAGGGCAGCACCGCCGCGGGTATCGCCGTCCATCTTGGTGAGGACCACGCCGTCGAAATCCAGGTAATCATTGAAAGTCTTTGCCGTCTCCACAGCGTCCTGACCGGTCATGGCGTCCACCACGAAGAGGGTCTCCGTGGGCTTCACGGCTTTGTGGAGGGCCGATATCTCGTCCATCAGCTCCTGGTCAACTGCCAGGCGGCCGGCGGTATCTACAATAACCACGCTGATACCCTCCGCCTTTGCCTTACGGACGGCCTCAGAAGCTATCTTGACGGGATCTTTCTCTCCTTCGATGGTGAAGACCGGAACCCCGATGCCCTCTCCCAGCACTTTCAACTGGTCGATAGCCGCAGGGCGGAAAGTGTCGCAGGCGGCCAGAAGCACCTTCATTCCCCTCTTGGACTTCAGGTGCAGCGCCAGTTTGCCGGAGAAAGTGGTTTTACCGGAACCGTTCAGACCGGCCACAAGGACGATGCCAGGGTTACCCTTGACGTTGATGTCCGTCGCACCGCCGCCCATGAACTGGGCCAGCTCGTCGTGCATTATCTTAACCATCATCTGCTGAGGCTTCACGGCGGTGAGAACGCCGGTGCCGATGGCCTTGTCCTTGACGGTATTGCAGAAATCCTTGGCAACCTTGTAGCTGACGTCCGCGTCCAGCAGGGCCTTGCGGATGTCCTTGAGGGTTTCCGCTACGTTGATTTCGGTGATTTTACCTTCACCTTTCAGTATCTTGAAAGACCGCTCCAGTCTCTCGCTCAGATTCTCAAACATATATACGTTTCCTTTATGGGATTGCAAATATACGGAAAAAATCGCATTCGGCCGGTGTAGTATCAGAATATGCGGTGGAAAAAAAGCGCTGATTTATACGAATCCAACGATTTTTCACATTGAGACTCCCGAACTTTGCAAAAACTCCTTAACCATGAAAAACGCAAAACTCTTTCTCCTGACATCACTTCTCCTGGTCGCATCGTGCGAGGACTTCGGGAACCTTATCCAACCGCCCTCCCCGGGTTATCTTTGCTGGAGCATCGGGACAGACCCGGCCACCAAGGCCCTTCCGGACCTGCCGGACACCAACGACTTCATCCTCACCGTGAGAAACGCCGCCGGGAAGGTCCTCTACCACGGCAGTTACGGCGACTCCCCCGCCAAGATGGAGGTCGAACCCGGCAGCTACACGGTATCGGCCATATCCGGCGAATTCTCCCAACCCGCATTTGCCATGCCCAAGTATGGCGATGAGCAGGTTATAGTTGTGCCGGAGGGCAAGAATGCAGCGGCGCATCTGGAATGCACCCTTCTCAACTGCGGCGTGACGCTGAAGATATCGACGGACTTCCCCACAGCCTATCCTGACGGTGTTATGTTTTTGAAACAGGGCTCTACACGCCTCATGCATGCATTTACAGAAAAGCGGATTGCCTATTTCTTCCCCGGTGAAATCCAGCTTCTCCTTCACAACGACAACCAGGACCAGGTCCTTCTCACAAGAAGCCTCGCCGCAAGGGACATCCTGGCAATAAAGATAGCCGTAGCGGACCAGAGCCAGGCTTCCGGCTCCGTGAGCATTGCCGTGGACACCACAAAGAACTGGCTGTCACAGACATATACCATAGGAGGCGACAACAGCGACGGCGGGGCCGATGTTTCCAGCGCCATCACGGTTTCTGATGCCATAAACCACATAGGAGAAGAAGTGTGGCTGTACGGCTATATAGTGGGCGGAGATCTCACGGCAAACGGGAAAAGCGTAAAGACCACAGGCATCACGAAGCCTTCCCACATGGCAATGGCGGCACGCTCTTCAGTAACGGAAAAGGCATCCTGCGTTGCCGTCGAGCTCCCCTCGGGGAATGTACGCGATGCTCTGAACCTTGTGGACCATCCGGAGCTTATCGGCACACGGGTATATGTAAAAGGGAAACTTACGGACGCTTATTTCGGAACTATCGGCCTCAAAGGGACTTCGGATTACGCAAAATAACAATATTTTCGTATATTTGCAGTCCCATGAAGCAGTATCTGAAGAAGTTTGAAGCCCAGGTCCGCGAACGTCCTGACGTTCCTGCCCTCTGCGACTACGGTGGCTCCGAGTTCACCTACGGAGAGGTTGCCGCAGCCATTGAGCAGTACCATATCTTCTTTGCGGCGGCAGGCGTACGTAAGGGCCAGAAGATAGCCCTGTGCGCAAGGAGCTCTGCCCGCTGGGCCATCTCCTTCCTGGCGGTAAACACCTACGGAGCGGTAATCGTCCCCATCCTGGCGGACTTTACCCCGGAGGGCGTAAGCCAGCTTACAAACCATTCTGAGAGCATTCTTCTGATTACTGAAGCGGATATATGGAAGAAGATGGATTCTGAGGCCACTCCCCTTCTGAAAGGCGTCATCAACATCAAGGCGGACACCCTTCTCTGGGGCTCGGAGAAAATCAAAGCCGCATGGAATTCGCGCAAGAAACTCTTTGCAGAGCTGTTCCCGGAAGGATTTGACACCGGCAGTGTAGAGTATGAGCTGGACAACCCCATGGAACTCGCCATCATAAACTACACCTCCGGCACATCTGGAGATCCAAAGGGCGTGATGCTCACATACAATGCCATGTCGGACATTGTGGAGTATTGCCAGCAGAACATAGGAGACAAACCGGACGTGCTGGTATCCAACCTGCCCCTGGCACACATGTACGGCCTTGCCATGGAGTTCATCTATCCATGCTGCACCGGCTATACCATCTACTTCCTTGGCAAGATTCCTTCACCGTCACTGCTTCTGGATTCCCTGAAGAAAGTGAAGCCGGCGCTCCTAATCACAGTACCTCTTGTCATTGAGAAACTCTACACCAACCTCATAGCGCCGCAACTCCGTACAGGGCCTGCTAAGGCCCTCAGGAACGTTCCCGGGCTTCGCATGGCTTTCTATAACTCCGTCGGCAAGAAGATACTTACGGAACTTGGAGGGCGCATCAAGCACATCATAGTGGGAGGAGCTCCGCTAAACTTCGAGGTGGAGAGCGACCTGCACAAACTTGGTATTCCCTGCGCCGTAGGATACGGCATGACGGAAGCCTGTCCGCTCATCTGCCTGGAACATCCGGACAAGTATGTCCCCGGCTCCTGCGGAAAGCCCATACACAAGGTCAGGATAGCCTCTCCGGATCCTGAGCGCGTCCCCGGAGAGATTCAGACCAAGGGCCCCAATCTCTGCATAGGCTACTACAAGAATCCGGAGGCCGATGTCGCCGCGCGCACCTACGACGGCTGGTTCCGCACCGGTGACCTCGGCATCATGGACGAGGACGGCAACGTCTTCATCCGCGGCCGAATCAAAGCGCTGATTCTCAGCTCCTCCGGCCAGAATATCTATCCTGAGGAGGTTGAGCAGGTGGTCATGCGTAACCACGTGGTCAAGGAATGCCTTGTGGTTGCAAGGACGGGAAAGATTCACGCAATGGTATATCTGGACCCGGACACCGCCAACAAACTGGTCAACGAGGACTCCCAGAACGCTATTGCGGAGGAAATCCGCTCAAGGTCAAACGCATTCCTGCCCCAGTTCAGCCAGATCTTCTCCGTAGAACTGGTTGATGCTCCCTTTGAGCGCACGGCCAAAGGAAGCATCAAACGTCATCTTTACCAGTAAAGCCTACTTCGTAATCACTACGTACTCTCCGGGCGCGATGGATAGATTGCAGGGGCTCTCTATCTTCTCTCCGGTGAAATGGTTGGTATAGCCGGCTCCCGGAATGTTGAATACCGGTTCATAGGGTTCCTTGCCAAAGTTGGCTATCACAATTACCTGATTGCCTTTTACCTCGCGTGAGAAAGCGGCGACGGTTTCAGGAACCGGAACCTCCCACCAGGTTATTTCTCCTCCCCTCTCACCTGCGGCAAGTGCAGGATTGTTATGCTTGAGTTCAACCAGCTTCTTCCAGAAATCAGTGTACTCATTGGCGCTCCAGTCCGTGATGGGATCCTTCTCGAAGAAGGCCAGACGGCGGTCAAGGCCAATTTCCTGTCCGGTGTAGATGAGCGGCTGACTGTTGGGAAGTGTGAAGCAGAGGACGGCGCAGGCGTTGGCGTAGATGCCCTCGCGCTCGAACTCTGTACCGCTCCAGGAGTTCTCATCATGATTGGATGTGAAGGTAAGGCGGAAGGCTTCCTTGGGGAAGCGCTCTGCGTCACGGGCGACGTAGTCCTTGAGGTCCTGGACAGTCTTCTGGCCCTGTGAGAGGGCGTTCAGAAGATGATGGAGCTCCCATGCGTAGTTGGCATCGAAGGTCTCCAGGGGGTCTGCAAGGTTGTCACGCTCTGCCTCTGCAAGGAGGTAGATTTCCGGATAGTCCTTATTCATCTTGGGGAGGATGCCCTTCCAGAACTCTGCAGGGACCTCGCCGGCGGCGTCGCAGCGGAAACCGTCAACGCCCTTTTCCAGCCAGAAGCGCATGGCATCGTCCTGGGCCCACCATACTTCCTCATTCTCATAATTGAGGCTGCGGGTATCGGTCCAGTCGTACTCCCAGATGGCGTTGCCTTCGGCGTCCCTCTCGTAGAACTCCGCAGGCTTTTCAGTCATCCAGACATGGTCCGGAGCGGTCTGGTTGGCAACCCAGTCGAGGATTACCTTGAATCCAAGCTTGTGGGCCTCATCCAGAAGGCTCTGGAAGTCTTCCATGGTACCGAACTCCGGATTGACCTTCTTGTAATCCGATATTGCATAGTAGGAGCCAAGGGTTCCCTTACGCTCTACGGTACCAATCTCATACATTGGCATTAACCAAAGAACGTCCACGCCGAGGTCTTTAAGACGCGGGAGCTGGGCCTCAACGCCCTTGAAGGTGCCTTCCGGGGAGAACTGGCGTACGTTCACTTCATAGACAACGGAATCATAAGTCCACTCAGGATGATACTGGGGAGCTTTTTTGCAGGCGGCGAGTGCAAGGACTGCGGCTGCGATGACAAGAATCTTTTTCATATTCTGGGTTTAGCGTTTGAATTCAACCACAAGGGCACTCTTGGGCCCTACTTTAACTCCGTCTTCAAGGACGATGTCTTCTCCGGTCAGGACATTCTTCCCGGATACCGGACCGTCTACGAACTCCGCATAGTGGCCCCAGTCAAGGGCGCGGTCCTCGAAGGTATTGTTGATGTAGACGAATACGGCAGCATCGTCAGTATAACGGAAGAAGGAATAGGAATTGTCCGTTATGTTGCGGGCGCCCTCGTTCCTTCGGGAGAGGAAATGCAGCGTCTTGCCGTCCTGAACGGCCTTGCAGCCCTTTCTCCACTGGAAAAGCGTGCGAGTATAGTCGTGCAGATCTGCAGCCGCGGCGTACATGGCAGGGGCATTTGAGCGGCCTTCTTCAGAGAAGAGGTCAGTGCTGTCCCCTTCCCAGCCGCCGGGGAAGTCTATGCGCTTGGCTCCGTCGTGGCTCTGGCAGTCCTTGCGTTCAAGGAACATCATCTCGTCACCGTAGTACAGCTGAGGGATGCCGCGGATGGTAGCCAGAAGAGTAATAATAAGCTTCATCCTGTTGGGGTCCTGACGGAGGATGTCACCAGTGCGGGCGTGGTCGTGGTTCGCGAAGAAGGTCATCATATGGCTGAGGTCCTTGTACACGAAGTCCTGCCCCAGGACGGTGTAGATGCGGGTCATGCCCTCGTCCCACCAGACCTGGTCCTCACACATTGCCGTAATCATGGCGTGCTCCAGAGGGAAGTCCATGATTGAAGGAAGGTTGGAGTTGAAACCGTTCTTGTTGGGATTGTCTTTCTGCCAGTAAGCAACCTGCGGGATATTCATGTCCCAGCACTCGCCCACAATATTCAAGTTAGGATACTCTGCAATGACGGACTTGCACCACTGGCTCATAGGTTCCGGCTCGTTGTACGGATAGGTGTCCACGCGCAGGCCGTCAAGGCCGGCATACTCTATCCACCACACGGCCCACTGCTGGAAGTACCTGAGTACAAAAGGATTGTCAAGGTT
>JAILJO010000069.1 GCA_024694675.1 Bacteroidales bacterium
GCCGCCAAGGGCGCTCATGTCGCGGTAACGGCGCATGAACTCGTTCTGGGTGATGAGGATAGGGGCGGCATCGGCACCAAGGTTTTCGCCAACCACGTAGTAGTCGTTGCCGGAAGGGAGGGCGGCCTTGAAGAGGTTCTCCAGGTCGTAGCGCTCGTCTTCCTTCATTTCCGGTTTCACCTTGTCTTCCTTGGGGATCAGTTTCTCCACGGCATCCGAATCCACGCGGGCGAAGCGGGTGTCCTTGAGTTTCTGCTCCAGAAGGTTCACATAGTGGGCGTCAAGCTCGCAGTCCATGAGGAGGACATCGTACCCCTTGTTCTTTGCGGCCTCGATGTAGACGTACTGGTCCTCAACGTTAACCGCGTAGAGGTAGACCAGTTTCTTGTCCTTGTCCGTCTGGGCGCTTTCCACGGCGGCCTTGTACTCGTCAAAGCTGAAGTATTTGCCGTCCGTGTTCTTAAGGAGCGCGAATTTCATAGCCCTCTCGCAGAACTTTTCATCGGACAGCATGCCGTACTCGATGAAGAGTTTGAGGTTGTCCCACTTGGCCTCCAGCTGCTGCCTTTCCTCTTTGAAAATGCCCTCCAGGCGGTCTGCGACCTTCTTTGTAATATAGGTAGAGATCTTCTTAACGGCCGCGTCGCTCTGCAGGTAGCTGCGGGAAACGTTCAGCGGAATGTCCGGGGAGTCGATTACGCCGTGCAGAAGGGTCATGAAGTCCGGGACGATGTTGTCCACATGGTCCGTCACGAACATCTGGTTGCAGTATAGGGATATCTTGTTCCTTTCTACGGCCACGCGGTCCTTGAGCTTGGGGAAGTACAGGATGCCGGTGAGGTTGAACGGATAGTCCACGTTGAGGTGAATCCAGAACAGCGGTTCCTCGTTCATGGGGAACAGGTTGCGGTAGAAGTCAAGGTAGTCCTGGTCCTTGAGGTCCGACGGGGCCTTTGCCCACAGGGGCTCGGTGTTGTTGATGACCTTGTCCTTGTCCGTATCCACGTACTTCCCGTCCTTCCACTCCTGCTCCTTACCAAAGACGATGGGAACCGGCATGAACTTGCAATACTTGCTCAGGAGGCCCTCAATGCGGGATTTCTCTGCGTACTCTTTGGAATCATCGTCCAGATAAAGGGTGATGACGGTGCCGCGCTCGGGCTTTTCAATCTCCTCCATGGTATATTCCGGAGAGCCGTCGCAGCTCCACTTCACGGCCTTGGCGCCCTCCTTCCAGGACAGCGTCTCGATGGTCACTTTCTTGGATACCATGAAAGCGCTGTAGAAGCCCAGTCCAAAGTGGCCGATGATATTGCCAATCTGGTCCTTATACTTTTCCAGGAACTCTCCTGCGCTGGAGAAAGCAATCTGGTTGATGTACTTGTCAACCTCCTCCTCAGTCATGCCGATACCGTTATCGATGACCTTCAGGGTATTCTCCTTGCTGTCCAGTTCCAGGCGCACCTTAAGGTCACCCAGCTCTTCCTTGCAGTCACCAGAGGCCGCCAGGGCCTTCATCTTCTGAGTAGCATCAACTGCGTTTGCAACGAGTTCGCGAAGGAAAATCTCATGATCGCTGTACAAAAACTGCTTGATTACCGGAAATATGTTCTCGGTAGTCACGCCAATCTGTCCTTTGTTTGCCATATCTGTGTGTATTTAATATCAAAAAACCAGCCCTTGCGGACCGGTTTTCAATTAGTCAAATCTTGCGCCAGCACAGCTTTGCTGACAAATTGGCAGATGGCTACTTTTCTATCAGCTTCAGGAATTCGTTCCTGGTCTTCTGGCTCTTGAGGAAGATGCCGGAGAAGGCGCTGGTGGTGGTTATGGCGTTGGATTTCTGGACGCCGCGCATGGACATGCAGGTGTGCATGGCTTCGATGACCACTGCAACGCCAAGGGGGTGGAGGGAATCCTGGATGCAGTCGCGGATCTGCTCCGTGAGGCGCTCCTGGACCTGCAGGCGGCGTGCGTAGGTCTCAACCACGCGGGCAATCTTGCTGAGGCCGGTGATTTCTCCGTTGGGGATGTATGCTACATGTGCCTTGCCGATGAAGGGGAGCATGTGGTGCTCGCACAGGGAGAAGAGCTCGATGTCCTTCACTATTACCATATGGTTATAGGGCTCCTGGAACACAGCGCTCTTGACGATTGCCTCTCCGTCCTGGAAATAGCCCTGGGTGAGGAACTGCATGGCTTTGGCCACGCGCTCAGGAGTCTTCTGCAGACCTTCCCTAGAGGTGTCCTCTCCAAGTAGCTCCAGAATGGCTTTTATGTGGCCCTGAAGCTCTTTTGTGGTTTTTTCGTCGTACTCTTCTATTTTCCTGTATGCCATGGCTTGTGTTTTGTAGCAAACGGTTTCTAAAATTTTGGACTGCAAAAATAACGAAAAAATTTCATTATATCATTTTTTTGTCTACCTTTGCAGCCCTAAATGAAGGGGGAACCCTTCAATTAACCGATAATTAACTATAAATAAAGTACATAATATGTTCTGGACACTTGAACTTGCCAGCAGCCTGGACGACGCTCCGTGGCCCGCAACCAAAGACGAACTCATAGACTACGCCACCCGCACCTGCGCCCCTGACGAAGTTATCGAAAACCTTGAAGAACTTGAGGACGATGGCGAAATCTACGAATCCATCGAAGACATCTGGCCGGACTACCCCACCAAGGAAGACTTCATGTGGAACGAGGAAGAATATTAGGTAGTTAACTCTCTAAAATACAGCAATTTGACGCGGATGGGTGCCGTTCTCTCGAATGGTGCCCATCCTCATTTTATCGCATTCTATCGCATTTTATCACACAATAAACAGACACATATCCGTACACATAAACGTACACAGAATCCAAAAAGGAATAGTAATGACAGGGTG
>JAILJO010000094.1 GCA_024694675.1 Bacteroidales bacterium
TGGTCCAACCTTATGTCCATAACCGCCCGGGATGTAGTGGGATTTGAACTTGCCGGGGAAGACCGGGTTTTCCACCTTGCAAAGGCGGAGGTGGACTGGGACGGCCAGACGGTCTTCGTCAGGTGTGACGATGTCCCGAGGCCCGTCGCCGTCCGCTACTCCTTCCGTAATTATATGGGCTCCAATATGCAGACTACATTCGGCCTTCCCGTCCCTCCTTTCCGCACGGACGACTGGCCGCTGTAAAAATATCTTACCATGAAAAGATTCACGCTAGCACTCCTGCTCGCTGTATGGGCAATAGGCCTTAACGGGCAGTCCTACAAGACCGTAAAGGACATCAGCTACCTCCACGCTCCGGACACGCTGAAGATCCTGGCCATAGGCAATTCCTTCTCCGAGGACGCCATCGAAAACAACCTCTGGGAGCTCCTGGATGCGGCCGGGATACCTGCGGTCATCGGCAATCTGTACATCGGCGGATGCACGCTGGAAAGGCATTACAACAACATAAAGGCCGATGCCCCGGAATACCGCTACCGCAAGATTGTGAACGGGAAAACCGCTGAGAGGTACGGAGTCCGTATTTCCGAGGCTCTCCAGGAGGAAAAATGGGCCTATGTGAGCCTCCAGCAGGCCAGCGGCGTCTCCGGCCTCTACGCCACGTACGATCCCTACCTGACGGAGCTTATCAAATATGTGAAGGGCTTCTGCAGCCCCACTTTCATATTCCACCAGACATGGGCTTACGCAAAAGACTCAGACCACCGGGAGTTCCCCGTGTACGGCAATAATCAGAAGAGGATGTACCGGTTTATCATGAACGCGGTGCAGGAGGCTGTGAAGGACCATCCGGAAATCACCCTTGTGGTGCCCAGCGGAACTGCCGTCCAGAACGCGCGGACATCGTCCCTTGGAGACACCTGGAACCGCGACGGATTCCACCTGGATTTCACGCATGGCCGGTTCCTCGCCGCCTGCACCTGGTACGCAGCCATCACCGGACTCCGCGCCTCGGACAACCCATGGAAGCCGGAAAAGGTGTCCGAAGAAACGGCCGCCATCTGCCGTAAAGCCGCGGACCTTGCCGTAGACGAGCCTTTCAAGGTGACCGATATAACATCGGCCCTGAAGCCTGAAACGGCCGCCCAGTACAGGCAGGAGCGCTGCAAGCTTGACATCTATTATCCCAAGACCAGGAAGCCCTTCAAGACCCTTGTGTGGTTCCATGGAGGCGGCCTTACCGGCGGCGAAAAGTACATCCCGGAGCAGCTCATGAAGAAGGGTATCGCCGTTGTCGCGGTCAATTACCGCCTGTCCCCAAGGGCCAAGAGTCCCGCCGCCGTGCAGGATGCCGCTACGGCGGTTGCATGGGTGTTCAAGCATATTGCAGAATATGGCGGAGACCCCTCCAAGATATATGTTTCCGGCCATTCCGCCGGCGGTTACCAGTCCCTGATGCTGGCCCTTGACAAGAGGTGGCTAGCCGCGGAAGGAATCGACGCTGACGCCGTAGCGGCATACTATCCCATCAGCGGCCAGACTGCTACGCATTTCTCCATCCGCACGGAGCGCGGAATATCGTTCACAACGCCCATCGTGGACTGCTTTGCCCCGCTTAACAACGTCCGCAAACTGGGCACCCGCCTTGTCCTCCTCACCGGCGAACGCTCCCGTGAAATGATGGCCCGCTACGAAGAGAACCTCTACCTGAAATCCGTTCTGGAAGGCATTGGAAATGCTGAAATCCCCATCTACGAATTCCCCGGCGCGGACCACGGTACCGTGCTTTCCCCCGCCTTTGAGGTCATCCTGAAGGATATGGGCATGTAACGAAGTTAATTCATTGTATTTCCCCGAAAAATCACTATATTTGCACCCTTGCACGAAAGAACGCAAAAACACAATACATTACAATGAAAACTTACACAACCAAAAACATCCGCAATGTTGTCTTGATTGGTGCTCCCCGCAGCGGTAAGACCACCCTTTCAGAGGCTATGCTTTTCGAGGGCAAGGTAATCGACCGCCGCGGTACCGTAGAAGACAAGAACACCGTTTCTGACAACACCGAATTCGAGCAGACCAACCAGAAGTCCATCAACGCAACCCCTCTGTACGCAGAGTTCGGCGGCTGCAAGATCAACTTCATCGACGCTCCCGGTTCTGACGATTTCTCCGGCGGCGCACTCTCTGCTTTCAAGGTGGTTGAGGCCGCTGTCATGGTAATGAACGGCACTGCCGGCATAGAGGTGGGAACCACCCTGTTCGCCCGCTATGCAGACCAGTACAGCGTCCCCATGATCATCGCCGTGAACCAGCTGGATCACGACAAGGCAAACTGGGACGGCGTCCGTAACGCCATCGCAGAGGAATTCGGCAAGAAGGCTATCATCTGCCAGTTCCCCGTAGCTCCCGGTCTTGGCCTGGAAGGATTCGTGGATGTTATAACCATGAAGTTCTACAACAAGAAGAACGAGGAACTCGAAATCCCCGCCGCATACGCAGACGAGGCAGAAGAGCTCCGTGCAGAACTCATGGAAAAAGCTGCAGAAGGTTCCGACGAACTCATGGAGAAGTTCTTCGAGACCATGGAACTCTCAACTGACGAAATCCGTGAAGGTCTCCGTGCCGGTATGGTAAAGGGTGAAACCATCCCTGTATTCTGCACCGCAGCAAAGGAGAACGTCGGCGTAAAGCGCCTCATGGAATTCATCGTGAACGTGGTTCCTTCACCGGAAGGCAAGGAAGAGCCCACAGTGGACGGCGGCGCAGTGAAGTGCGATCCTGCAGGCCCCACCGCCCTGTTCATCTTCAAGACCAGCGTAGAACAGCACCTCGGTGATGTTTCCTACTTCAAGGTAATGAGCGGCACCCTCAACGAAGGTGCAGACCTCGTGAACCCTGAGACCGGCAACGGTGAGCGCCTCAGCGCCATCTATGCCGTGGCTGGTGCAAAGAAGGAAAAGGTTGCTTCCATCAGCGCCGGTGACATCGGTTGCGTCATGAAGCTCAAGGCCGGTAAGACGGACGTCACCCTCGCGGTGAACGGCGCAGAGGCCTACAAGCACATGGTGTTCCCGGATGCCAAGTACCGTACCGCCGTCAAGGCCGTAGACAAGAACGACGAAGCCAAGGTTGGCGACGCCCTCAACAAGATTGCGGCACAGGATCCCACCATCACCGTAGAGTACTCCAAGGAACTCCGCCAGACCATCCTTTCCGGCATGGGAGAGCAGCACATCAACTACGTGAAGTGGAGAGTGACCAACGAGTTCAAGCAGAACATCGAACTCTACGCTCCCAAGGTTCCTTACCGTGAGACCATCACAAAGATTGCAACCGCACAGTATCGTCACAAGAAGCAGTCCGGCGGCGCCGGCCAGTTCGGTGAGGTACATCTGCTGGTATGCCCTTACGTTGAGGGTCAGGAAGCTCCGCACAACTTCAAGATCGACGGTAAGGATGTCATCTTCAACTTCAAGAGCCAGGACATCACTGACCTTGAGTGGGGTGGCAAACTGGAATTCTACAACTGCGTAGTGGGTGGTTCAATCGACCTTTCCTTCATGCCCGCTATCCTCAAGGGTATCAAGAGCAAGATGGAGGAAGGCCCTCTCACCGGTTCCTACGCCCGTGACATCCGCGTCTATGTTTACGACGGTAAGATGCACCCGGTAGACTCCAAGGAAATCGCCTTCATCATCGCCGGCCGCAACGCCTTCAAGGAGGCATTCCGCCAGGCAGGCCCCAAGATCCTGGAACCTATCTACAATGTAGACATCTTCACTCCCAACGAGTATGTGGGTCCTTGCATGAGCGACCTCAACACCCGTCGCGGCATGATCATGAACCAGGACATGGAGAAAGGCTTCACCGTGCTTCACGCCCGCGTTCCTCTGGCAGAGCTTTACCGCTACTCCACCATCCTGAGCTCGCTCACCGGTGGTAGCGCAACCTTCCAGATGAAGTTCGCAGAGTACGTACAGGTCCCCGCCGAAGTCCAGACCAAACTCCTTGCGGAATACGCCGCCCAGGAGCAGGAAGAGGACTAAGCAATCCTGCGGCAACGTAAAACCGGCACCCGTTTGGATGTCGGTTTTTTTGCGCCTTGCGCCAACTTAGTACAACCAGACGTAATCTTCCACGTTGGAGTAGGTGAGGTAATCGTAGTGGGAGTGCTGCATAAAGGGGATAGCGGCATCTACGGCGGCGCGTGCAGCCACGAATCCGATTCCGCCGTCCACGTTCTGGGGGTAATCGGACACAAGGCTCAGGTCGGAAAAGAACGCGGGCACAAGCTGCATCCATTCCCCGCCGCCCATGGTGCTTTTTATTGTCCAATAATCCTCAAGAGAAACGGACAGGACCTTAATAATAAGGGTGACGGTCCTTGAATAGAATGCTTTTTCTGAAACCCATTTACCGTCTTTATAAACCGTTTCACTGCTTCCTAGATCGTGTGGCAGATGGCCAAAACGAAGAGCCTTCAGAGGATTGTCTCCCCAGGTGAAACCAACGGTGCCGCCCTGCTCCGGCAGGCTGTCCGCGTTTAAGAAACGGACGCCTGGAAGGAAATGCAATGAGTCGCGGCACACCCTGCCGTCGTTCTCGCAGATGGCATAATCGTGCGCAAATGCTTCTATGATATAGTAACCCGTCCCGGACGCCGGCCTGTCTATGCCAAGGCTTATGGAAAGGTCTCCTTTTTCGTACGAGTAGTACGATACTCCGGCCCCGGTCACAGTTGCCTCCTCCGGAACCACCACCCGTGAAGAACAGTTCCCG
>JAILJO010000068.1 GCA_024694675.1 Bacteroidales bacterium
CTTGCCATTTCTTGTGCCAGCCGTCCATTTCTTCGGGGCAGATTTGATTACTCTTAATGCCTCTTTATCAAGTAAAGGATGAACACCTCTAACTACTTTGACATCTGTCATTCTTCCCTTCTCATCAATCGTAAAACCAACGACAACCCTTCCTTGGATACCTGCTTTTTTCGCCTTTCTGGGATAACGCTGGTGCTCCTTGACCCATTTGGAGAATGCATACTTGTCCTGCCCCATAAAAGTCGGATGCCAGACATCTTCTTCGGGTAAGAAATTGGCCACATCTACCTGAGCTTTAGCATTTATGCTGCCAAATAGTGCAAGCGAAATAATTGTTACTAAACACAATAACGGCTTATTCATCGTCTTTCTTTTAATAATCAGCCTACGACAAAAATAGTACCATTTGAAGGGTTCCGTGGACAACAGGAATATCGCTCCCGTTTTTAATCCCTCCGACACTTAGACCTCCGGATCAAGTCTTACCGCACCTCCATCTTCCTCCCATGGACGTTGGCCCGCAGGAAACTGTAAACCGAAAAGAGAAGAATCGCTATCATGCCAGAGAGTCGATAGTGACATTTGTGGGGATGTCCAGGGAGGAGAGGAGACGGAGGAGGGAGAACTCGAATGAGTCACGTGATATCTTTCTGGTGAGGTGGAGAGTGAGGCGGCCGTTGTAGCCTACGCAGGAGGCGGCGCCGGAGTTTCCACGCTGTCGGCCCAGGATGAAGTCCAGGTCTGTAATATATGGAACC
The DNA here is from genome assembly GCA_024694675.1 of Bacteroidales bacterium. Lineage (GTDB taxonomy): Bacteria > Bacteroidota > Bacteroidia > Bacteroidales > UBA932 > Cryptobacteroides. The sequence continues at coordinate 759 of JAILJO010000068.1, forward strand.
ATCTCTGCGGGAACGTCCACTCGGCCCATATTTGAAAGGGTCTGGGAGCAGAAGCGGTCACCGTGCAGGAGGTTGATTATGTCGATGATAGGGTGTTTGACCGCGAGGGGAAGGCATCGGACCAGGAGCATTTCTTCCAGCTCCACGTTGGCGGCGATTTTGGGTTCCAGTTCCGCGAGGGAAAGGTCATGCGCCTTCTGGGCTTTAACGGCTGCAACAATCTGGGGGAACGTGAGATAACCGTCTTTTATGTCCATCCCCAGATTTACGTAGGAGGAGAAGTTGCGGACGGTGCGGCTGTGGTATATCGGCCTCAAATTGACGGGCACGGAGACCTTGAGTACGCTTCTTTTCCGGGCCGATGTATCCTCCCGGTGCTCCTCCTGCAGCGCGAACAGCATTGCCGATGTAAGAAGGTCCGTGACGGTGCAGGCGTATTCCCGGCAGACCTCCGAGACGCGGGCCATGGGCATTGAAACGCGCAGGTCCTTTACTGCTCCGAAGGGCATGGCGGCGCCGCGGATGTGGTAGGCATCGACATTCTTCTCCAACTGGCCGTGCCTCCCTGTGAAAACGGTCTTGAAACTGTCCTCCACTTCCGCATATACGGGCCGATCTTTCGGGTCCAGCGCCAGTCCGTTGTAGGAGATTCTTACCCCGTAGCGCCTGTGGATGTACTCGCCGGTGAGGGTGAGGAGGAAGCTCATGGCGCCGAAGCCGTCCGTGAGAGCGTGGAAGACGTCAAGGAAGATTTCCCGGCCACTGGCGCTCACGCGGTAGAGGAGGCCGTCCTGATCGGCAAAATTGAAGGCCTTGAGGGGCTTTACTGGACGGACCTGCGGATCCTTCCGGACCCTGTGGAGGTACCACCAGAACGCGCCGGCCTTGAGCTTGCAGCGGAAGGTGGGAATGCGTTCGGAGGCGGCGAGGAGTGCCTTCTGGAGAATATCCTTGTCGATATCCTCCGTGAGGGTTACCTTCATTCTGTAAAGCGAGCAGTAGTGCTTGCTCATGGAAGCGGGATATATGTTGGCGGCATTGTCAAGCCTGAGCTTTTCGGGGATTGATGCTGTCATTTCTTTCAAACTTTTTCGCAAAGTTATACCCGCCGCGCCGCCCGGGGAAATAAATGTCACCTGTGACGAATCTCTGGGACATAAAGTGCCATTTTGGGACGAAATGACCGTTTTTGGGACGAAAATCTCCGCCCGGGGAGTTTCGTCACACGGAGATTATGACTATATTTGTAAGGTTAAAACGTGATGAATATGGTCCCTTCAAGTTCTATGGCCGTCATGGCCCTTTGCGCTGTTATTGGAATAGTTGCGCCCATTCTCCTGGCCTGGTGGCTGGTCAAGAAATACAGTGTAAAGATATCCACCATCCTCATTGGTGCGGGCGTCTTCGTGGTCTTTGCCCTTATCCTTGAGACCATAATGCACCAGATAGTGCTCAAGGGCCCCCACGGCGCCACTATCATGGGTAACATATGGTACTATGCCCTCTACGGCGGGCTGGCCGCTGGTATCTTTGAAGAGACCGGCCGGTTCATTGCCATGAAATGGCTCCTCAAGAACGAGCCCGGCACTGCATCCACAGCCGTTGCCTACGGCGCGGGCCACGGCGGCATAGAGTTGATTCTGATCTTTGGCCTGACGATGATTTCCAACGTCGCCCTTTCCGCCATGATTAATTCCGGCCAGGCTGAGACCCTGCTTGCAACGGCACCCGCCGCTGCCCTGGAGCAGATGCAGGCGCAGTTCAATCAGCTTGAGACCGCATCGGCAGGATCATATTTAATAGGTATCTGGGAACGCGTATCGGCAATTATCCTCCAACTCTCCCTCTCCGTCCTGGTCTGGGCTGCAGTCCGTAAAGGCGGCAAGTACCTCTGGCTCTTCCCGGCCGCCATCTTCATCCACTTCCTGGTTGATGCCGGCGCCGTGGTCCTCTCCAAATCCGCCACCATGGTCGCCACCGAAATCATCATCACCGCGGAAGCCCTCGCCACCGCTGCTATTGCAATTATGATATGCAAAAAAGCCCGCCTGTAGGCGAGCTTTTTTTGGTACTGGGTAGGAGAATCGAACTCCTATTGCGAGATTGAGAATCTCGAGTACTAACCGTTATACGAACCCAGCATTTATTTGGGATTGCAAAGGTAAGTAAAAAAACTGATTCTCCAAATTTTTTTGTATTTTTGTATAATAAAATATTGGCATATGACACTCATCAAATCCATTTCCGGCATTCGCGGAACCATCGGAGGAGCCCCCGGCGGAGCACTCACTCCCATTGACGTAGTAAAATTCACTGCTGCATACGCTGCAACGCTGCCTCAGCGCAAACCCACTCCAAACGGCGAGAAGTACAAGATCGTCGTTGGTAAGGACGCCCGCATGTCCGGTGATATGGTGGAACAGCTGGTGGTTGGAACACTCATAGGCTGTGGAATTGATGTTGTGAAGTGCGGCTTCGCATCCACGCCCACCACGGAGATGGCCGTGCTCTTTGCAAAGGCCGATGGCGGCATCATCCTCACCGCCAGCCACAACCCCAAGCAGTGGAACGCCCTCAAGCTTCTGAACGACAAGGGCGAATTCCTCACCGCCATTGAAGGCCAGGCCGTCCTGGACCTCGCGGAAAAGGAAGATTTTGACTTCGCAGAGGTTGACAACCTTGGCACCATTGAGGAAGAAGACTTCACGGACAAGCACCTGGACGCCGTCCTGGCACTCCCTGCAGTGGATGTTGAGGCCATCAAGGCCGCACATTTCACCGTGGTCGTGGACGCTGTGAACAGCGTGGGCGGTATCATTATGCCAAGGCTGCTTAAACGCCTGGGCGTCAAGTGCATCGGCCTGAACTGCAACCCCACCGGAGACTTCGCCCACAACCCGGAGCCGCTGCCCGCAAACCTTGTAGAACTGTGCGAGACCGTGGTCAAGGAGAAGGCGGACCTTGGCGTTTCCGTAGACCCTGACGTAGACCGTCTGGCCTTCATCCAGGAGGACGGAAAGCCCTTCGTTGAGGAATACACGCTGGTATCCGTAGCAGATTATCTCTGCGAACTTGCAGAGAAGGAAGGAAAGCCCATTGCTACTGTGAGCAACCTTTCCAGCACCCGCGCCCTTCGCGATGTCACTGAAAAGCACGGCGGCAAGTACTATGCATCGGCAGTAGGCGAGGTCAATGTGACCACCCTCATGCATAAGGTTGGTGCGCTCATCGGCGGCGAAGGCAACGGAGGCGTGATTTATCCCGCCATCCATGCCGGCCGCGACGCCATGGTTGGCGTGGCCCTGTTCCTGAGCAACCTGGCCCACAAGAAGATGAAAGTCTCAGAGCTCAAGAAGACCTATCCCCAGTACTTCATTGCCAAGAACAAGATCCAGCTCAGCGACAGCGCCCTCATCGAGAAGATTCTCAGCGAGCTCAAGAAGATTTACGCCAAGGAGAATATCAACGACATTGACGGCGTCAAGATCAACTTCGAAGCCAACAAGACCTGGGTCCACCTGCGTAAATCCAACACTGAGCCCATCATCCGCATCTACTCAGAAGCCAACACCATGGAGGCAGCAGAAGCCCTTGGCAATGAGGTGATTGCAGTAGCTAACAAGATAATCGGTTAATGTTCTCATTCCGGACCACTCCTCTTCAGGACCAGCTGGACAAAGCCCTCAATGAGGGCAGGGTGGGGTGTTTCTGCACCCAGAACTGCTGGGATACGTCCCGTGGGGCGTGGATGTACGACATTTTCAAGGAACGTGGTAACCTGGAGGTGGTGTTCTCGCCACGTGAGGCGGAACTCACCCCAGGGACCAACCATATCGTCTTTGATGTCGAAAGGCTGCGTGAGCTGGACGCCGTGGTGGTTGAAATCCAGGACGTGGGCGTAAGGTACTTTAACTACACCAAGGACGTGCTGCAGCTCATGGAGATGCTCATGCTCTTGGGTGACGAGGCCCCGTCGCTGTACATCGTGGACCATATCAATCCGTCCGGCAGGGTGGTGGAGGGGACTATCCCTTCAGTGGCAGGGGAGATGTTCGTCCCCAAAGTGGCTCATAGGCACGGGCTCACACTTGGTGAAATCGTCAATCTGTATGCATCGGAGATTGGGGCAAAGTTTCCAATCCATGTGATATCGGCAATGGCAACCAGTTCCGTGCGGCAGCTCATGCCGTGGACTATCGCGCCGGCGTCGGACATTCCGGGCCTGTTCAGTTCATACCTGTACAGCGGCGGGGGACTGTGGAACAATACCACAATTACGCCGGGAATCGGCACCTCCAGGCCTTACGAGTACATTGGCGCTCCGTTCGTAAAACCGCTTCAGACAGAGCACCTTCCGCAGGCATCGGGAGCGCTGCTGAGGCCCTGCTCCTTCACCCCGGCTGCCGGCCGGTACGCAGGCGAGCGCTGCCAGGGCTTCCAGATTATGCTGCTGCCGGGAGAGCCGTACCACAGCCTCCTGCACACGCTGCACCTCATGCGCTGGTTCGTGGAGCATTACTCCGCCTTCGAGTTCGAGCCCGCCTTCTGGACCAAGCTGGCGGACCCGGTGCTGGAAGAGTACCTCCGGGAAAGGATTTCCTTTGACGTTGTCCAGGAGCACATCAAGCTGGAGGAGCAGAAATGGATCCGCAAGGCCAAGCGTTACCTCCTGTATGACGACCAGCCCTACCGCATGAAGTAGCCTTTGGCACGCCAATTGCGTAATTGTCTGCCGATGAAAAAGTTTTTGACATACCTCGCAGCCATTTTTGTGTGCTTGAATGCGTGGGCCGGAGAGGAGGAGAAACCTCTCTCGGAACAGGTGGTGGAGTATGCCAAAACCTTCATCGGAACGCCCTACAAGCTGGGTGCCGTGGGCCCGTCCCAGTTCGACTGCTCCAGCTACACCACCTACGTCTTCAAGCATTTCGGGTACGATATTCCCGCCTATTCCAAGACCCAGTTCCGCCTGGCTCGCCGCGTGGAGCGGTACGCAGAGCTGCAGAAAGGGGACCTGGTCTTCTTCGGGACCAGGGCCGGCGCCCGCACTATAGGTCATGTGGGAATATTGGTAGACAAGGACGAGGAAACCGGCTCCTTCACTTTCATCCATGCGTCCGTGACGCAGGGAGTCGTGATCCAGAGCTCAAATCACCCGTATTTCCAGTTGAGGTATGTAGGTGCGCGGAGGGTTATTCCGGACGAATAGTCTTCTCCCACATAACGCGGACGGAGTCCAGAGCCGGAAGGTTCTCCTTCTTCAAAGGCTCCGCAGGCGGAGATTCAAGTTTCAACGGGTTCACTGGGGACCCGTTTTTCCATACCCTGAAGTCAAGATGCGGGCCCGTGGCGGTGCCCGTCATGCCAACGTAGCCTATCACCTGGCCCTGTGACACCCTCTGGCCGGGTTTCACGGCCATTCTGGACAGGTGCAGGTAGGCAGTGGTATACACGGAGTTATGACGTACTTTGACCATGTTTCCCGCTCCGCCTTTGCCCCAGCCGGCGCTCAGGACCGTGCCGTCGCCAATGCTATGGACCGGAGTACCCGTGGGGGCGGCATAGTCCACGCCTGTATGCGGCCTGACGGTTCCGTGAACCGGGTGCAGCCTGTGAAGGGAGTATCCTGACGATATCCTGGTGAACTTCAGCGGAGCCTTCAGGAAGGCTTTCCTCATGCTCTCGCCCTTCTGGTTCCAGTACTTGTTCCCGCCGTCGCCCTGGTCGAAGTAGATGGCCGGGAGGCAGGTATCGTCCCGAAGGAATTCCGCGTAATTAATCCTGTCGATGCCCACGGACTCGCCCTCGCAGATGTTTTCCGTGTACACCACGCGGAAGCGGTCGTCCTTGCGGAGGCCGAAGAAGTCCACAGTCCAGGCGTAGACATCGGCAAGGTCCACAATCAGTTCCGGGGAGGCGCCGGCGGCTAGCATATCGTTCCAGAGGGACGATGTTATGGTGACGTCGGCGGTCTTTTGGACGGTCTCCACCTTCTTGTCGTAGCGCCGGACCATGATGCTGTCCCTTATCTGGAAGACGGTCTGGCGGATGCGGCTGTTGTCGTAGACTATGTATTGAAGCTCCGTGGAATCCCTGTAATAGGCGCTCCAGCTGTTGCCGGCGCGGAGCTTCCGGACGTCGAAAACGGTGTCACAGGCCTGTGTAAGGGCCAGCATCTTCTCCCTTGGCAGCCCCAGCCTGGTGACCCAGGCAGAGAATGTGTCCCCGGACTTGATGCTCCCCGTCACCACCTGGAAAGAATCCGTACAGAACCCCAGCGGATACACAGTATCCCTGGCCTCTGGGGCCTCATCTGATGGCTTTCTATGGAACAAATTGCAGGAGCACGCCGCAAGGGCGAATATAAGTATATAAATGTATTTTTTCATGGGTACGCAAAGATACGAAAAAAAGCGCTAACTTTGAGCATATGAAAAGAAAGTCCAGCATAGTCCGTTTGCTCTGTACGATTCTCGCCGTCGCGGTGGTATCGTGCCAGAAAATCGTCCCTGACGGTGGTCAGAAGGAGGATTCCGGGATAGAGCCGACGCAGCCCGGGGAGTACGTCCTTCCGCTGATTGAGACGACGGACATGCACGGATACATCGTCACGACTGACAATAACGGGACGGTCCATTACCGGCTGGCGTACATTGCGGACAAGGCCGATGACATCCGCGGCCACGGAGACCAGTGCCAGAGGGACCGCCTGCTGCTTGTGGACGGGGGAGACCTGTGCCAGGGCGCCAGCGTTTCCAACCTCCTGTCCGGGTGGCCGGTGTACGTTTCCATGGACATAATGGGGTACGATGCCGTCGCCGCCGGGAACCATGAGTTCGACTGGGGTTTCGATACCCTGGTGGACCAGGACGCCACCCTGCCGGACTACGAATGGGATGGCCAGAGCGTTGTGAATCAGGTGCCTGTCGTCTGCGCCAACCTTTATCAGGACGGAAACCGCGTGCCTTTTACAAAGGACTATGTCGTTGTGGAAAAGACGGCGGTGAATACGGAAGGGGCCACTGTTCCGGTGAAAATCGGCATAATCGGCTTCGCTGTAAACTACTCCGGCAGCATCATTGCTACACAGTTCATCGACAAGGGATATTCCATCAATGACGATTATTCCATCGTCAACCAAATAGCGGCGGAGCTGGAATCTACCGGCGGCTGCGATGCCACCATAATGCTTATCCACGGAGAGGCGGAAGGTGCGGCGGAGCGGCTTGGAAAGGATACTCCGGTGGATCTGGTCCTTGGCGGCCACTCCCATCGTACCCTTGCAGGACGGACAAGTTGGGGCACTCCTTACCTCCAGGGCGGCCGTTACTGCGAGCACTACGCCTACGCTGATCTCCGTTTCAAGGTCGATGCCTCCGGAACCACCTCCTACGATCGCGTCGGCAGCCTGGCCAATCTGGCCGTGAACTCTGACAGGGACCGCCACGTCTATCCCGAGCACAATGTTGCAGACCTATCGGAAGAGATTCTGGAAGTATCTGAAGCCGCTCTTACGGCTACTGCGCAGCAGCAGAACGATGTTCTGGGCTACATCAGTGTCAGCGCATCGTCATATTATATTTCCGGGAGCGGGGACCGGGCTGCGGTCATTTCCAACTGGATGTGCGACATCCTCCGCCGCATAGGAGATGCCGACGTGGCCTTTGTTAACGGCGGCGGCGTCCGCACATCGCTTCCCCTTAACGGCCAATCCAGGAGGGACATCACGGTAGCCAATGTCTACGAGATGTTCCCCTTCAACAACCCCACATACGTCTACAGCATCACATATGCTGAGCTTCTGCAAGTGCTGGATTATTCCATGACCAGCGGCGGTGAAAGCCTTTTCTCCCGCATGACCGGCATTGACTGTTACTTCACCGCGGAAGACCACGGCACGTATACCACATATGCTGTAAAATCGCTTGCAAAAGACGGCACTGTAATATACCAGAACGGCACCTGGACAGGGGACTGGGCCTCGCGTAAACTTGTTCTGGCCGTCAGCGAGTACCTCGCCATCACTGAACGCACGGACTACTACACCAATCTTCCCAATCCACTCATTGAATGGAACTCAACGCCCCGTCTTCTGGCCAATGACCTTGTGGACAACGAGAACGCCGTCCGCGTCCTCCGCGCCGAAGCCTCCGCCTCCGGCGGCCACCTCTACGTGGACACCGCCGCGCACTTCATCCTTGTTCAGTAATTTTCTGCGTAAGTTTATGCGTAAATAGAAAAAGTCGCTGAAAATCAGCGACTTTTGTGGAGCATAGGAGCGAGCTCGCGGAGGAAAAGGCTCCGCTAAAAACAATATTGACTTTCAAATAGTTACGCTGGTTATTTGGGGAATAGAACCTGGCTTGGTTACAGCTTGGTTACCTCAAAATGAGTCTGTTTTGAGTCTATTGTGTGTGTTCAGTTTTCTAACAGGTAGAAAAAGTTGCTAAATTTACTTGACTTTTTGCGGTTTTTGCGTCTATGTCTGTGAAGTATGGATAAAACGCTTGAAATAGAACTCACAGAGATAAGGCCCAAGGTACTGGCGACGGCACAGAAGTTTTTCCGTGCATCCCGGCTGGACGGTGATCCGGAGGATGTGGTGCAGGATGTGCTGCTGCGGCTTTGGGTGGCAAGACGTGACGGTGTGCAGATTCGCAGTGCGGAGGCTTGGGCTGTATCGACCACGAAGAACAGTTGCATTTCGCTTTGGCGCAAGAAAGGCCCCGCGAGAAGCGGGGTGTATCCTGAATGGTTGTCGGACGGCAATGACGCTTCTACGCTGATTGAACAATCAGAGGCCGAAAGGATTGCTGACAAGGCGTTGGAACGACTTCCTGCAGGCACAAGGCGACTGCTGCAATTGCGAGCCACCGGACTTTCCCTGGATGAGATTGCCGCCATAACCGGAAGGACGAAAGGCGGGGGGAAAAGTTCCATTTCAGCCGCTCGACAAGAATTGATGAAAACCTTTAACACGAAGTAATACAATGGACCGGAAAGACTTGATTAGATTGTATCTGGACGC
>JAILJO010000084.1 GCA_024694675.1 Bacteroidales bacterium
CCGTCAAACTGGGGCTTGATGCCAAGGATGGACTCGCTCACGGCCTTCCAGGTCCAGGCGGCGGTGCCTGTGAGCCAGCTGTTCTTGCCCTCACCGGGCTTGGCGGCGTCCTTGCCGGCTACCATTTGGCAGAACACGTACGGCTCCACTTTGCGTAGAGTCTGGTCCTTGGTGAAGGCAGGAGTAATCTTGCAGTAATGGCGCCAGGCATCGTCCCGGCGGCCGGCCATGGCCTCGCCGATTATCACCCACGGGTTGTTGTGGCAGAAGATGCCGGCGTTTTCTTTGTAACCTTCCGGATATGAACTTATTTCCCCGTATTCATATATATACTTGGAGTACGCGGGAGTATTCAGTACTATACCCTGCTCGCACTCCAGATACTTCACTGTGGCGTCCAGAGCTCTGTCGCAAAGACCATCGTCAGCACCAATGCGGGCCATGGTGCACCAGCCCTGGCTTTCGATGAATATCTTGCCTTCCTCGCACTCTTTGGAACCAATCTTATTGCCGTAATAGTCGTAGGCCCTGAGGAACCACTCTCCGTCCCAGCCAAACTGCTTAACGGCGCTTTCCATGGCCTTTACGGCTACTTTGACGTCTTCTGCGTCTTTGTCCCCTATCCTTTCCAGAAGCTCAGCGAAATCACGTCCCTGGGCAACAAACAGGCCGGCAATCATAAGGGATTCAGCCTTAGTTCCTTCAGTCTTGTTTTCAGTTGTCTGGAAGGAATCGTCCGGATTCCAGGAGAAGCAGTTGAGGTTGAGGCAGTCGTTCCAGTCTGCGCGTCCGATTAGCGGAAGGCCGTGAGGACCCAGGTTGTCCGTAACGTGCCTGAAACTAATCTTGAGGTGCTCCAAAAGGGATACTTCCGTTCCCGGCTTGTTGTCAAACGGAACAGGTTCCTCCAGAATGCCGAAATCTCCGGTTTCGCGGATATATGCGACCGTTCCGAAGATGAGCCAGAGAGGATCGTCATTGAAACCGCCGCCGATGTCGTTGTTTCCGCGTTTGGTAAGAGGCTGGTACTGATGGTAGCAACCGCCGTCAGGGAACTGCGTAGAGGCAATGTCGATAATCCTCTGACGCGCACGGTCCGGAATCATATGGACGATTCCAGCGAGGTCCTGGTTCGAATCCCTGAACCCCATGCCGCGGCCTATTCCGCTCTCAAAGTAGCTGGCGCTTCGGCTGAAGAAGAAGGTTATCATGCACTGGTACTGGTTCCAGATGTTCACGGTACGGTCCAGTTCCGGGACATCAGAGGACACGTTGAAGCGGCCCAGAAGGTTGTCCCAGAAAGCCCTTAGCTGCGCGAATGCGGCATCGGCTTTTTCCAACGTAGAGAATGCCTCCAGCATCTCCAGAGCGCGTTTCTTATTAATAACAGACGGTGCAACAAACTTCTCTTCCTGCGGATTCTCCACATACCCCAGAACAAATACCAGCTCCGTGGACTCGCCGGGCGACAGGGTTAGGTCAAACCTGTGCGATGCAATTGGGCTCCAGCCGTGTGCCCTGGTGTTGCCGGAAGTGCCGGCAAGCACCTGCTGCGGGGCCTCGAAGCCGTTGTACATGCCTATGAATGTCTCCCTGTCCGTATCAAAACCATCGAACGGGCGGTTCACGCCAAAGAAGGCGTAATGGTCCCTTCGCTCGCGGTATTCTGTCTTGTGATATATCATAGAACCCTCAATCTCCACTTCACCCGTGGAAAGGTTGCGCTGGAAATTCTCCATATCCGTGGAAGCGTTCCAGAGACACCATTCAGCAAACGAATACAGCTTGAACGACTTTGCTGCAGTGCTTACATTGGTAATCTTAACCTTGTGGACCTCACACCTGTGGCCGATGGGAACAAAGAAAGTGACCTCAGCCTTAAGGCCGTTCTTCTGACCTACAATCTTTGTATACCCCATGCCATGACGGCACTCGTAGAAGTCCAGCGCTGTCTTACATGGCTTCCAGCCAGGGTTCCAGACGGTGTCATCGTCCTTTATATAGTAATAACGGCCGCCTGCGTCCATGGGAACGCCGTTGTAGCGATAGCGGAGTATCCTGCGGAATTTGGCATCCCGGCAGAAGCAGTAGCCACCTGCGGTGTTTGAAATCAGGGAAAAGAAGTCCTCCGTTCCCATGTAATTGATCCAGGGCCACGGGGTGTCCGGGCGGGTAATCACATACTCGCGGGACGCATCGTCAAAATGTCCGAAACTGTTCATATTAGAATTTATACACTACAGATTCTGTGGAGGCCGATGAGTCGCCCACCATAAGTTCCCACTCACCTTCTACGGGTACCATATCATGCTTTTCCTCACTCCAGCCAAGGAAAGTCTCCGGGGTAAGGCGGAATGAAACCCTCACAGTCTCACCTGCAGGAATAGCGACGCGTTTGAATCCACGAAGGCTCTTCACGGGGCCTTCCGCATCTGCAAGATTACGCGCGTAGAGCTGGACCACTTCCTCTGCCTCGCGGTCACCGGTATTGGTGACGCGGACGCTGAGCCTGTGACCCTTGACATGAGGCTTTCCATATTCCAAAGTGGTATATCCAAGGCCGAATCCGAAGGGGAACAGCGGCTCCCCTTCAAAGTAACGATATGTGCGGCCTTTCATGGAATAGTCCTCGAAGTCAGGGAGCTGTTCCACTGATTTATAGAAGGTTACGGGAAGTTTTCCAGATGGGACGATGTCTCCGAAGAGGACATCGGCAATGGCATTTCCGCCTTCCTCACCGGGGTACCAGGCCTGGAGGATGGCATCGCAGCTTTCAGTCTCCGGTTCAAGGCCCATGGCGCTTCCGGAGAAATTCACAAGGACGATTTTCTTGCCTGCACAGTGCAGTGCTTTCAGCAGTTCCCGCTGAACTTCCGGCAGTTCAATCGAGGTCCTGTCTCCTCCCTTGAAGCCGGGTATCTCCACAGGCATGTCCTCGCCTTCCAGACGAGGAGAAATGCCACCTGCAAAAATCACGGTTTCAATGCCTTCCAGCTTACTGAGGATTGACTCAACAGGTTCACCGGGAGCGACTATTCCGCCTCCGGGGATATAAGTGAGGTCAGGGATGCGCTCGCGGAGGGCATCAGCAAGGGTGACTGTGAACTCCGGAATGGCGTTGTAGTTGCCCCAGAGCATCTCGCGATCATCGGCATTAGGCCCCAGGAGGGCAATCCCTTCAGTTCCTTTCAGGGGGAGGATTCCGCCATTGTTCTGAAGGAGCACCAGGGATTCCTGTGCCATTGTTCTGGCAAGCGCCAAATGCTCCGGACCTTCCACAATATCGTCCTCCAGATGGTCCCAGGGGGCGATATTTCCGTCCAGTTCACCAAGGCGGATGCGGGCGGCGAGGATGCGCTTGAGGGAGCGGTCAACATCGGCCTCTTCCAAAAGCCCTTGGGCTACCGCCTCCGGAATCCGGTCATACAGTGAACCGCACTCCAGGTCCGTACCGTTATGCACCGCCGCGGCCACGGCATGCTCCGCATCCTGGACATAATTATGGAATTTTGGGCCGATGAAATCGCTCACGGCCCAACAGTCGCTTACCACAAGGCCCTGGTAGCCCCACTCTCCACGGAGAATGGTATTAACGAGATAGTCATTAGCGCCGCAAGGAACGCCTCTAAAGCGGTTGTAGGCTATCATTACCTCCTGGACTCCGGCTTTCTGGACAAGGTCCTTGAAAGCGGGAAGATATGTTTCGCGGAGGTCTCTTTCAGATATCTCTGCATTGAACTGATGGCGGTTCCACTCCGGACCTGAATGCACTGCAAAGTGCTTTGCGCAGGCGTGTGCCTTAAGGACTGGTGCATCCAGCGGGCCCTGGAGGCCGCGGACCACGGCCATTCCCATCTGGCCGGTGAGATACGGGTCCTCACCGTAAGTCTCCATTCCCCTTCCCCAGCGGGGATCGCGGAATATGTTGATGTTGGGAGTCCAGAACGTAAGCCCCTGATACCATCCGGCAGGGCCATTTTCCAACGCCTGGCGGTTCTTAACGCGGGCCTCGTCACTGGCGGCGGTAAACACTTCCTCCAGCAGTTCCTTGTCAAAGGAAGCGGCCATACCAATAGGTTGAGGGAATGTTGTTGCCTTTCCGTTACGCGCCACACCGTGCAGAGCCTCATTCCACCAGTTGTAAGCGGGAATGCCCAGAGACTCGATTGGCGCCGATGTATACCACATCAGGGACGCCTTTTCCTCAAGGGTCATCTTGGAGATTAGGTTTGCGGCTCTTTGTTCAGGTGTCATTTCGGTTTTATTTGATGTGCAGGCGATTGCAGAAAGAAGCAGCGCTGCAAGCGGCAGTATTCTCGTAATCCTTTGCATGTCAGTAATTTTTCCAAATATAGTAATTTATGGAGTGTAAATCAACTTTTTGCTTTCCGGGTCTCTGCGGAAATGCTTGAAGTAATCCCACATGATACGCGCCGTGGGCTGGAAATTCCAGTGACCGTAGTCCATCACGGCCACAATCTTGATAAGAGGAATATGACCTTTGTAGAGCTGCCCTGTTTCCACCACAATGCCTTCTCCCTTATTAGTAACGATTCTCTCCCTGTCCTTCACTTCCTGCCCAAATACAGGGTCTATGGAAAAGTCCATATCCTTCACGACTTCCATCCCGTTCATCTGTTCATACGTATTCCAGGCATTGAGATAGCCGTTGTTTTTCCAATTGTCCGGAGTCATATACGGGACCACCCTGTCAATTGTGCCGAATACGGAGCAATATGGCATCTCTACGGCGCCGCGTTTCTGCGTTGCCTCGTTCCAGATGGTTCTGAACGTAGGAAACGGACCAACTGTGGGCCTTTCGAGAAGGCCTCCGGAGTGACCTCCCACTGCAGCAAAGATGTGAGATTTCTTGACGCCGATAGCTGTTGCAGTCATGGACCCGGCGCTGAGTCCTTCAGCATATACGCGCGAAGGATCCAGCTGCGGGTACTTGTCAAAGAGCGTGTAGAGGACGCTCTCTATGCCGTCGTGGCCCATTGGAGCATAGTTGGGACTCCCCTGCCACTCCATTTCCACAACAAAGAAACGGTCCTCCGCAGCCACCTGGATAAAGCCCGATGTCTCTGCCTGGGTTCGGGGATCGTTAGTATTTCCGTGAAGGAGAACCATCACCGGAACGCTGTGCTCAGGAGTACCTTCCAGAAGCTCTTCCGGCCAGTACTCATACCACAGCCAGCGGGCGTCCTTGCCGGTAGGAATATCAACTATGATTCGCTTCATCCCAAGGGATTCACACTCCAGAAGATATGGTTCAAGTTCATATGCACCGTACTCACCGAACTTGGCGCCGTCGTAATGGGTATGCCGGTAATTGTTAAAGCGGTAATTTCTTCCAAGAACCTTATCCCAGGCATCGGCGAAGATGTTTTTCAATGATACTTTTGCATCCGGGTTCACGACTACTTTTAGAAGAGGTTCATCAGCGTGAACAGCCTTCTGATATGGTTTGGCCGCCTTTGCGGCGCCTTTACCTCCAATATATGCAGGAACACCTGCCGGGTCTATGCTTTTGCCTGGCTTGCCTCCTATTGTCAGGATACCGGCAATCTGCCCTGCGGCCTTTGGTGCAATAACCTGATTGACAAACGTTGCACCAGAACCAATGCCCACCACTTTCAAGTTTCCGGGACCGCGAAACAAATTGAAGAGTTCCGCAAAAGCATCAAAATCCGCCTTGGGGTCATACTTATCCCCGATAGGGTTAATAATTACAGCGGTGCCATAATTATCGTCCAGAATCTGCTGTATGTCCAAACTGGCGAACAGTTCTTCCGCTCCGTTGCTGTCCAGCTTGACGTCCGGGTAAATGAAAAACTTGGGGGTGAAATTGTACGAGCGGCCTTCCGCACGGGTGGGGCCGCCGTACTGTATTTGGAACGATGCGCTCCTGGAAAGAATCACGTTCTCAGGCATCTGCGGGCGGTGGCGCTGAGCTGACAGACCAACAGCCACCCACAGTAATACGATACTCAGAATCAGTTTTTTCATACTCAGTTCTTTATGCTACGAAGTTACTAAAAAATGATTACATTTGCATATAATTCAAGTCACTGATTATGTTAAAATTGCGAACACTCATACTGGCCGTGGCATTAATGGCGGCCTGCACCCCCAAGAACCCCATCGTCACAGTTGAAGGCGGAAAGATTCAAGGCACTGTTACCGATGGAATTGCCGTTTATAAAGGTATTCCCTTTGCCGCTGCTCCGGTAGGAGAGCTGCGCTGGAAGGCTCCTCAGCCCGTAGTTCCATGGGACGGAGTACTGGTATGCGACCACTTTGGTGCGCCTTCCTGGCAGCCCAATCACGTAGACAGTGACGGTTATAAGCACGAGTTCTTCTTTGACGGAGATCCGGAGTTCAGCGAGGACTGCCTTTACCTTAATGTATGGGCCCCTGCAAAGGGTAAAAACCTGCCTGTTACGCTCTGGATTCACGGTGGAGCCTTCTCCTACGGCTGGGGCTTCGAGCCGGAAATGGACGGAGAAGAGTGGGCTAAGCATGGAGGTATCCTTGTAAGTTGCAATTACCGTCTTGGAATACTTGGATTCCTTACCCATCCGCTTCTCAGTGAAGAGAATTCCGATGGCATTTCCGGCAATTACGGCCTTTTGGACCAGATTGCCGCGCTTAAATGGGTTAAAAACAACATTGCTGCCTTTGGCGGTGACCCTGACAAGATAACCATTATGGGCCAGAGCGCCGGCGCGGGTAGTGTCAAGAACATGGTCACTTCTCCCCTGTCGAAAGACATCATGGATGGTGCAATCATCCAGAGCGGTGGAGGAATATCGGAAAGGAGCATTCTGGGAGGAAGTCCGCTGGAGGAATCCGAGCAGCGCTGGAAGGACATGATGGACTGGGCAGGATACACAACCCTTGAGCAGATGCGCGCCATTGAGCCTCAGAAGCTATTGACCATTGCCGGGGAATACACCGCCGCTACAGGCAAGTTCCTGGGCTGGCCCGCTCCGGTTGTAGACGGCAAGGTCCTTCCTGAAAGCTTCGATTCAGCCGCCAAGGAAGGCCGCATTGCCGACATCCCCTACATGATAGGCTTCACTCTTGACGATATGCGCGGCCTCACAGACGGCATAGTCCGATTCTGCACTGTCCGCGAGCAGGCCGGAACTCCCGCCTACGCCTACCAGTTCGCCCGCCGTCT
>JAILJO010000045.1 GCA_024694675.1 Bacteroidales bacterium
CCGCCTTCAATATATCCGCGGCGGTATCATGAAGACTCCGGAAATCTCCGTGCTCCAGGCGCAGAAAGAGATTGTCGTTTACGGGGAGAAGACGCAGCACATGTTCGCACTGGTCCGGGAACTTTATGCTGCGAAAGACGAGCAGGGTTTCTCCCGACTCTATGACCGCATCGAGAAGGGAGAGGAGGGCAGCGACCGGATGGAGAACGAGATCGGCCGATACCTGGCTGATCTTGGATCGGCCCATCTGTCCGATGATACGAAAGAGATGGTACGGGCCATGCTCCGGCAGATCGGGGAATTGGAGTCCGTGGGTGACAGCTGCTTCAATCTGGCCCGTATCCTTCGACGTAAGAGGAGCAACAAAATTGACTTTACCGAGCAACAGAATGAAGGAATCCAGGAGATGTTCTCGTTGGTTGGTGATGCTCTTTCCCGGATGAATGAGCTTCTTCCCGGGCGCAAGGAAGAGCTGGACCTGGCACTCTCCGAAGACATCGAGCGTAGGATCAATGCCTGCCGTAATGCGCTCAAACAGCAGAATATCGAAAGCTTGGACGCCAAGATGTACGGATACGACATGGGGACCGTCTATGCCGACCTCGTCAGCGAATGCGAAAAGACGGGTGACTACATCATCAATGTTGTGGAGGCCCGGCTTGGTGCTGTCCGAAATGGAATCCGCTACCAGGGCATACAGATGGATACGGACGCCAAGAAAGTGACCGTAGACGGTGTGGAGATTTCCTTTACGAAGACCGAATATGAAATTCTGAAGTTCTTCCTTGAGAACCGGGGAAAGGTGTTTTCACGGGAGCAGCTGCTCTCGGCCGTGTGGCCTGACGATGTCATCGTCTTGCCTCGCACGGTGGATGTGAACATTACACGCATCCGTAAGAAGATAGGCCCGTATGGAGAAGCTCTTGTTGCCAAGGCCGGGTTCGGGTATTCTTTTCAGGAATAACTCCGAATCGATGGCATGAGGAAATAAGAGCATTACCCATTAAATTCCCTGTTTATCGAAATGAATAGGCCCCGACGTCCTAGTGGATTGCCGGGGCTTTGCATCGATTATCGGTTTTCACATATTCCGAAATCTGTTAGAAATCGACTTTTCACGGATTTGTAAATACCGGATAATCAATCACTTAAATACTTCGTGCGGGTGAAGGGACTCGAACCCATACGCCTTGCGGCACCAGATCCTAAGTCTGGGTTGTCTACCAATTCCAACACACCCGCGGGAATGGGATTGCAAAGGTACGAAAAAAAAGATTCCGGGTCAAGCCCGGAATGACGGAACAAATTCCAAACAACTCCAGCCTTCGCGGGAGGAGGAGCCGGAGAGGGTGAGGCCAAGAGCTTGTGCGGCGGCCGTGATGGCGGGGACATCGGCATCGTAGAAGCCGCTGACCAGCAAGGTGCCGTGGCGCTTCAAAGAGCGGGCGTAGGTGGGCAGGTCTTCAAGGATGATGTTGCGGTGGATGTTTGCCAGAATCACATCGTACGTGCTCATTTGCATGAGGGAGGCATCGCCGCAGGCGGTTTCTACACGGGTGCCAACTTTGTTCCAGCGGCAGTTGCCCCAGGCGGAGCGGGCGGCGACGGCGTCGATGTCCACAGCGAACACTTTCCGAGCGCCCATCTTGGCGGCAAGGATGGCCAGGATTGCCGTTCCGCAGCCCATGTCGCAGACATAGCTGCCGCGTACGGGAAGGGCAAGGAGACGCTGCATCATCATGTAAGTTGTATGGTGATAGCCTGTCCCGAAAGCCATCTGGGGGTCTATCCAGATGTTGTAGCGGGTGCGAGGAACGTCAGTATTGAAAGGCGCTTTTACAGTGACGATGCCGTCCACCACGATTGGCTGGAATGACAGCTCCCAGTTGCGATTCCAGTTCTGCCCTTCCACCATGACGGCATTGAATCCGGCGACGCAGTCGTATCCGCTCAGCACCACTTTTAGGTCCGATGGCCGATATTGTTCCCGGGGAATGTAGCACTTGAGAAAGGGCTCTTCCGTGATGAAGGAGTCGTACGGAAGGTCAGAGAGCTCTGCCATGAGGACCTCAGCCATCTCTTCTGAAAACGGATTAAGGCGTATGGAGACCTCGATGTATTTTTCAGTGTCAATCATCTTTCTTCTCCGCTTCTGCCGGGGCGGGGGCGGCGAACTTTTCTTCCAGGGCTAGGACTTCCTGCTTGAGGATTTCACGGCGGGCGGCGACGCGCTCAACGACGTCTCCGGTGAGGCCTTCCATGCTTTCAACCTGTGCCATGATGACATCGTCCATGGCGACGGTGTCTATCTGGACGTTGAAGCCGGCGCGCTCCTTGCCTTCCTGGATGAAGTTCTGGCCGGTATTCTCTGCCATGGCCTTCTCCACGCCAAGTTCAAACACGTTGTGGATTGCGGCCACAAGGTTGTACTGGACGGTGTCCAGCTGCTTGGTGAACACAGGCACGTTGGGGCTGATGTAGAGAGGTTTTCCAAGACCGTACTTGATGTGGTCGAAATCGTCTCCCCAGGCGTTGAGGCCGAATTTCACAACAAGAGGCGAACGTATCACGGAGATGTGATACTTGAAGCTCTGGTCGAAGTCCTGCACGCCGCTGGCGGCAAGGAGATAACGGTCTACATCCAGTACGAACGGGAATACTTCCAGCGTGTTGTTGCGCACCATACCGGTGACGGACATGTTGTCTATCACGGCCTTGGAGTTGTCCTTGAACAGCAGGAGTTTTGCAATCTTGGTGAACTCCTTGCTGTCCTTGAGGGCCAGCTGGCTTCCCGTGAAGCGCATGATGCCGTCCAGGGTGGGCAGCACCAGGTTCATGGTGGTGTCAATTTCCGTAGTGGCGGCAACCTCCATGTCAAGGTCTCCGGAGAAGGAATTCATGATGGGCATTTCCTTCTTGATGTCCGGCATCAGAGTGAGGACTTTCTCCGCGGAGATGTCCACGATGTTGAGGTCGAAGCCGGCTTTGATATCGTCCTTGGCACGGGTGGCGTAGAAGCCTTCCACGTACAGGTCTCCCATGTTGGAGGCGGCCAGGGCGTTAGTTATCTGGAGGGTGCGGTCGCGCATGGCGATATCGGCGGCTATCCAGTTGACCATGAGGCTGTCGTACTTGATACCGTAGCCTTCCATCATGACGTTGGCCTCCACGTTGGACGGAAGGACGATGAGGTTGGTCCCGGCGATGCTTTCCGACGTAGTGTCCACCGGCTCTTCAGACACCTGGCTCTGGGCGAACTGGGCGTAGGCGCGGAGCAGTTCGTTGGCGTCGATGTAGTTGCTGGTGATGTTGGCATTGGCCTTTATGTACGGCTTTCCCCGGCCGGTAAGGAGCCTCCGGATACCGCTCACATTGGCACTGGCCGATATATCCGACTGCCCGGCGGTAAGGGTCAGGTTCTCGAGGTCAATCTTATCGTTGGAGAAGTCACCCTTGATGTCCGTAACTTCAGGCGTGAGAGGGAAGTCCTTCAGATAGGCGCGCACCAGGTCCAGCCCCAGATTGCCGTTGAAGTCCCACTGCCTTGCCATCTGCTGGGACGATTTGGACATGGACAGCATTACGTCGGCGCTGGCGAAATCGTCCTTGAGTTCGCGGGCCATCCTTTCCATGCGGGCCTTGCGGAAGAGGGAATCGCGCGGGGTGCCGGGGTAGACCCTCTGCAGGGAATCCAGGATGTGGTTCCTGCGCTCCTTCTTGGTCTTTTCGCTGGTGATATGCTGGCGGGCCGATATGTTTGCCGACAGGTTCTTCATGGCGAAGGCGTTGCCTTCCATGATTGCCGCTATGGCCTCGCTGTCCGATATGAGCTTGATGGTAGGGCTCTTTTCTCCCTTCTCCGGAGGGATAATGCGGAAACGCTCCGTATTGCCCTTCAGGGCCATCTCAATGCCGTCCAGATCCTTCAGGGACAGGCGGTCTACCTGCAGGATACCCATGAGAGGGGTGAGTTCCTTTCCGCCCTTGAGGATGTCCGCGGAGTTCTGGGCCCGGAGGCGGAGGTTGCTGCCGCGGGCGAAGACATCGGCTCCGTAGGTTGCGTTGAGTGTGTCGATATCGGCCTTAAGTGCGAGGATGCGGGCGCCCTGGCGGATGTTCTTGTCAATCTTGTTGCCGGCGGTGGCCACATTGAGCTGAATGCTGTTTATGAAGGCGTGGACGGAGTCCTTGGGCATGTCTACGCGGAGACTCTGGCCGTCCAAGTTGCAGTCTATGTTGGCGTAGCCGATTTCCTTCAGGTTCAACTGGGAAAGCTTTGCCTTTCCGTGGATGTCTCCTTTGATGATTCCTTCACCGTGGATGCCGTCAAGGAATGCCCTTGTGAGGGAATCCACCCTGGCGCGGATGGTGCCGTCTACGGCCATTTCCGGGTCTTCTCCCAGAAGGTCCCAGCCGTTGCCGGAGATGTTGAGGTTGGCGCCGGCTATGTCTGCCTGAAGCTTGTGCACGGCGGCGTCAAGGCGGGAGCTGTTGTCTGTGACAACGTCTGCGTCAAGGGCAAGAAGGCCCTTGTGCCCCACGCCCTCGATGTCAACCATTGACTTTGGAATCAGGAGTTTGGCGTTGATTGCAGGAATCTCATCCTTTGAATAAGTGCCCTCAGCGTGGGCCGTGAGACTTATTATTGCGTCCGTGTCCCGGATCTTCTTCAGGGCCGGGATGTTCTCCTTGTACTCTTTGATAATGTCGCCGATGGGGCAGTCCTCGATGGCGGCGTCAACGTCCATGTCTATGCCTCCGCTATGGCTCAGGATGTCTCCCTTAGCCTTCAGTTCCAGGGCGGACAGGCCCACTGTGAGGCTATGCACGTTGGCGGCGAACTCTCCCTCCTTGGCTTTTGGAAGCGTGGCGTCGCCGTCCAGGTGGATGGGGACGCGGAGCCTTCCGAAGCTGTTGGTGCGGAGCATGGCCCTGGCGTTGGCGTCAAGCTTTACCCTGCGCTTTGCTATGTCCAGATTCAGGTTGGTGAGGCCCAGGGCAAGGGTATCCGCCGGCAGGCGGCCGGAGACGAACAGGGAATCTACCGCGAAGGTGGCGTTGGTTTTCCAGATGTCAGCGAGCGGCAGCTTGCCGTCAAGGTCAAGCTCCTTGGCGCGGACCATCAGATGAACCGTATCCTGCGGGTTGGTGAACACGATGAACGGCTTTCCGCTCAGGTTGACCTTGTGCAGTTTGATATCCGGCATTCCGGACGATGTTGTATCCTCATCGCTTCCGCCAGTGGGGAAGATGTCCCAGTTGGCGGCGGTGGAATCAAAGTAATGGGCGAAGATGCGGGGCCTTTCAAGCTCCACGCTACGTACGTCTATCTGGCCTTTTGCAAGGTTGACATAATTGAGAGAGACATATGCCCTCTTAAGCGAAACAAGGGTGTCGATTCCGTTTTGGACGCCCTTCTGGTTGCCGGCCGTCATGAGGCTGAAACGCCTTCCGGACGGAGGGTAGATGGAGTCGAAACGGGCGTATCTTTCGTGGGGATATGTGATGTTGAGGTCTTCAGCTTCCACGCTGGCGTAAGGGAAGCTCTTGATGAGCCTTGTCCTTATCCTGCTGAACTCTATGTTGCCCTCCACGAACTGCGGGGCATACTTGTTCACCAGCCCCGTCAGGACGGAAGGCCTTAGCAGGATCTGCAGGGCAATCAGGAGAACCAGGATAAATGCAAGTATCCCTATCAGGACATTCCTTAGTATTTTCCAGCCTTTCTTTGCCATGTCCGCTTAGATTACATAGTCTTTTACATCCTGTGCACTTACCGGGTTCCCGCCAAGGATAAGCAGGCGCTCCACCACGTTGCGGAGTTCGCGGATGTTGCCCGGCCATGAGCGTTGCTGCAGCATCTCCATGGCCTCCGGGGCGAAGGGCCTTACCGGCTTGCCGTTTTCTCCGCAGATGTGCTCTGAGAAGTGGTTGACCAGAAGGGGAATGTCTTCTTTCCTTTCATCCAGGGAAGGCACTCTAAGAACTATTACGCTGAGCCTGTGGTAGAGGTCTTCGCGGAAGTTTCCCTTGGCGATTTCCTCCTGGAGGTTCTTGTTGGTTGCGGCTATTACGCGGACGTCAACCGTGACTTCCTTGTCTCCGCCCACGGGAGTGAGCTTTCTCTCCTGCAGTACCCGCAGCACTTTTGCCTGGGCGGCGAGAGACATGTCTCCAATCTCATCCAGGAAGATGGTTCCGCCGTCCGCCTGTTCGAATTTTCCCTTGTGGTCCTTTATGGCCGATGTGAACGAGCCTTTCTTGTGGCCGAAGAGCTCACTGTCGATGAGTTCTGAGGGTATGGCGGCGCAGTTGACTTCCACGAAAGGCATCATGGAACGCTCCGACAGCTGGTAAATGCTTTGTGCAACAAGCTCTTTACCGGAGCCGTTGGGGCCGGTGACCAGTATGCTGGCCTGAGTGGGAGCCACCTTCCCAATCATTTCACGAAGGTGAAGGACCGGGGCGGATTCACCTATCATCTCCCTTCCGTAGATTTTCTTTTTCAGGATCTTGGTCTGGGTGACCAGATTGGCCTTGTCCGTGGCGTTCTTGAGGGTGATGAGTATGCGGTTGAGGTCAAGGGGCTTTTCGATGAAGTCGAAAGCGCCCTTCTTTATGCAGTCCACGGCGGTCTGTATGTCCGCGTGGCCGGAGACCATGATAACAGGAGATTCGATGCCGGCTTCAATGGCCTTCACAAGGACCTCCGTGCCGTCCATGACAGGCATCTTGATATCGCAGAAAATGGCATTGTACTTTTCCTTTTCTGCCTTGGAGAGCCCCTCCTCGCCGTTTTCTGCTGTTTCCACCTCGTAGCCTTCCATCTCCAGGATTTCTTTCATGGAGTAGCGGATGGCACGCTCATCGTCAATTACAAGAACTTTCATGGGAATATGCTAATTTATGCAAATATCGTAAAAATTATTTATTTTTGTATCATGATTATTCCTGATATTATTATAGCGGTGGACGGCTGCTCGTCCACGGGAAAAAGCACCTTCGCAAAGATGGTGGCAGGGGCTTTCGGCTTCCTGTATCTGGACAGTGGAGCAATGTACAGGGGCGTCACCCTGTATGCCATGGAAAACGGTCTCATTGCTGCAGACGGGACCATAGATGAGCCTGGTCTCAAGGCTGTCATAGACACCCTGGACCTTCATTTCCGCAGCATTGACGGTGCCACCAAGCTATTCCTTGGAGAGCGCTGTATAGAGAAGGAAATCCGCACACTGGAAGTGTCTTCGCACGTTAGTCCCGTGAGTGCAATAGGCTGGGTCCGCAACTTTGTGGACGATAAGCTCCATGCCTTCTCCTCCGGCGGCCGCGTTATCATGGACGGCCGTGACATCGGCACCACGGTGTTCCCCAACGCAGAGCTCAAGATCTTCATGACGGCAGACGAGAAGGTCCGCGCCCAGCGCCGCCTGGACGAGATGCTGGCAAAGGGAGACAACCCAACCTTCGAAGAGGTGCTTGCCAATCTCCGCGAGAGGGATTACATCGATTCCCACCGCGAAGTTTCGCCGCTCACACAGGCCCCTGATGCCTTTGTGCTGGACAACACTGAGATGAACCTCCATGAGGAGTTGGTCTGGGTCCAGGGCCTCATCCAGGGCCGTTTCGGTATCCTATGCTGAAAGTTGAAACGGATCCAGGCTCCGGCTTCTGCGGAGGAGTGATCCGGGCCATATCCCGTGCGGAACAGTTTCTGGACGGGGGCGGCAAGCTTTATTCCCTTGGCGCCATAGTGCACAACGAGGCGGAACTCTCCCGCCTTGGGGAGCGCGGTCTGGAGACCGTTGGCTCAGTAGACGGCGTGCCTTCCGGGGAGTCTGTTCTTATCCGTGCCCACGGGGAGCCGCCGGCAACCTATGCCGCCGCTCGCTCCCGCAATCTGGAAGTCATTGACTGCACCTGTCCCGTGGTGCTGAAGCTTCAGTCCAGGATACGCGATGCCTATGCCCGTCTGCATACCGACGGGCTGCACGGCACGGTGATTATCTTCGGACGGGTGGGTCACGCGGAGGTCCTTGGCCTTCTTGGCCAGGTTGGCGGCGATGCCGTCGTGGTTGAAGACGCCGCCATGCTCACGGAAGCCATCCAGAACGGCAGGATAGACATCACTCAGCCCGTGGAGATATTCTCCCAGACCACCAAAAGCCCGCTGGAATATGAGGAAATCTGTGAAATGCTCCGCCGCAGCGGGGCAGAGGTGAAGGTGAACAACACCATCTGCGCCCAGGTGGCGTCACGCCACGCACAGCTGGAGTCCTTCGCCTCCTCCCACGACGCCATAGTGTTTGTTGCGGGGAAAGCCTCGTCAAACGGTAAAGTGTTAAGTGATCTGTGCCGCAGAGTCAATCCCAGAACCTATCTGGTTGGCGGTCCGTCAGAGATTCTCCCGGAGTGGTTCGCCGGCCTTTCCACCGTAGGCGTCTGCGGCGCCACCTCCACCCCTAAATGGCTCCTCGAGCAAGTAGCCCGCGCCATCGCTAAGCTGTAAGATAGTCACTGCCACAAAAACAGCCTGAAACTACCATTATAGTGGCAGTTCATGTTTGCCGAAACTAGGGTTTCGGGTATTTGACTGTGAAGCAGGCGCCGCCGAGGGTGAAGGAGCGGCTGTAGGAGATGGTGCCGCCGCAGTGTTCCACTATCCTGCGGCAGATGGCAAGGCCAAGGCCGGAGCCGCTGGTCTTGGTGGTGAAATCCGGAGTGAATATCTTGTCCTGGTTCTGTTCCGCAACGCCGGGACCGTTGTCTTCCACTACAATATCGTAGAAGCCGTTCTCAGAAGAGTTCCTGACGGCAACTACAAGATGCTTTTCGCCGGAGTTCTCCTCAACGGCCTGGATGGCGTTGGTGAGGAGGTTCACTACCACCCTGGTAAGCTGTGGACGAGGGGCCTGGACAATTGCGGCGGAAAGGCCGAAGTAGTCTACGCGGACATCGTCCCTTGAGTCGAAGAGGTCTACTTCCTGGCGGACAAGGGCGTCCAGGTCTATGCTTTCTGGCTTCTGGTCGTACATCTTGGCGAAGGTGGAGAACTGGTCTGCGGAATCTGCCAGGAGGTCTACATGGTAGAGGACGGTCTGGGCAACCTCGTCAAAGCGGTCCTGCCACGCCGGGTTGCCGGAAGACTTCATGCGGATAAGCATCTGGAGTTGCAGCTTTATGGGCGTGAGAGGGTTCTTGAGGTCATGGGCAACGCGACGGGCCATGTCTGTCCATGCCTTGTCACGCTCTGCCTGGGTGAGGCGGCGGGAACTCTCCCCAAGGTCCAGAACCATGCGGTTGTATGCTTCAACAAGCGGGGTAATCTCGTCCTCGCCTTCATAGGAAAGGGTTTCCAGCTTGTCAACATCGGTCACTTTCATCTTGCGGCTGAGCTCGGAGATGGGCTTGAACATGCGGCTTACCACCTCGTAGGTGATAATCCTTGCCATGAGAAGCAGGAGGAGGAAGATGGTGATGACGGTTGCAATGTGCCTTACTGCCTCCGCCTCAAAGTCCTGGGAAGTATCCGTGAACGGGGCTGAAAGTATGGCTATCATGTTGGCGCTGCTGTTGAGCACCGGGGCGTACATGGCGTAGAAACTGCGCCGGCCCACCTTTTCCTTATGCAGGAAGAAACGCTTGTTGGCGTAGACTATGTTGTAGAAGGCCGTCTGGTCCAGCCTCTGGCCAAGGACCATGCGCTCATACACTTCCGGCGTGGTGCTGAAAGCCATGCGGCCGG
The DNA here is from genome assembly GCA_024694675.1 of Bacteroidales bacterium. Taxonomy (GTDB): domain Bacteria; phylum Bacteroidota; class Bacteroidia; order Bacteroidales; family UBA932; genus Cryptobacteroides. The sequence continues at coordinate 9,743 of JAILJO010000045.1, forward strand.
AGACATCGAACAGGGTTATGTCGCAGCGGAGGCTGTTGCCTACTCCCTCTACCTCGTTCCGGACGCCAACGGTACGGAGCTGATCGTCAGAAGAGACCATGCGGAGACGTTCCTGCATCATGCCCTGGAGGGTATTCACGCGGGAGGTCATGACGCTTTCCATCTCCGCCTGATTGCGCTTATTTACGAACCATACGCTGAACCCGGCCATGGCCACAAGGGTAAGGAAGAGTGATGTATAAAGTACCAGGGTTATCCTGTTCTGATAGTAGCGGGGGCTGCCGCTCCGGCGCTTTCCCGCAGAGAGTGCGGAAAGCAGCAGGAAGGCAATGATTGTAAGCATGAAGCCTGCCACAATATAGTTCAGGGTGCTGGTACGGGGCCTTGAAATCACAACCACCTCGCCCTCGGAAACATTGTGTACGAAGTGGCACCAGCCTTCCTGATAGAAGTGCCCGTCACGGATGCTGCTGAACTTTCCGGTGCAGACTGTGGGATATCCGAAAGCGCCCTTGTACTGGGAAAGGCGGCCGTCAACGTACTTTGCCCACGAGTATACGCGTGGTATGCTTATTCGACCCGGATCCGATATGCCAAGAAGCCTCAGATAGCCCCTGTCCTCCCTGTTGTGCTTTGATTCTACGGCAACCAGGATGGAGACGGCGCCGGCACCCTGGATGTACCAGGTAAAGAAACCGGTATATGCCACACGGCCGCTTCCAAGGGCCTTGTAGAAGAAATGTGAATTGTCTGCGAGGCGTACTCCGGAGCGTATCCTTTCCTGGAAGAGTGGCAGCGATGCCAGGTTGGAGCCGGTCTGGAGGATGGAGATATCGTAGTCCTGCGATATCCGGCCCATGTAGTTGCCAACCAGGCGGCCGCGGATTATTTCTTCGCTACCCTCAAGCACGGACAGCGCGCCGAACATCTGGTCCGACGCTATTGCCCCCTCCACGGCCCTTAACTGCATCTCCAGGGCAACGTCCCTGTCCATGGCCAGACGGTTTGCCCAGACGTCCACTCGGCGCTCCTCCTTGCGGAAGCCCATTGTGGCGGTAAGGGCCACGAAATAGACACCCAGTGCTGCTGAGAAAACTGCTCTGGCGGGGACCGTGAACACATCGTACCTTATTCCGAATAGGGAATGGACAAGCGGCGAGAGCATCTGGACCATAGGCGGAACGGCCAGTGCCAGCGCTATGAACGACAGATAAACCAGTCCGGAATCAACGGTGAGCCTGGATACTTTGTACAGCTCCAGGTTTATGTCAGAGTTTACGTTTATACTTCGGAAAGCGAAGAGGAAATACGCCACGATTCCCACCGTAATCAGCACCCCCAGTGCCAGGAGTACCGCACTTCTTGTTCTGGAGTTTTTCCTCCGGGTGCCTTTGGTGAGGGTCCATCTGGCAATGTAGAAATCCATCACCAGCAGCACTATCAGGGCATTGATAATAATTACCGCGCCAAGGGAATATAGTACCGGACCGTCCGCGTACACCAGCGGCGAGAATATCTGGCTCGATGCCCCTTCGTGCCGCCCTTTGAAGTACAGCCACACCATCAGCCCCATCTGTGCAAGCGCCACCACAGACAGCCACAAGGCCGATGGCCGGGCGCTCAGCCATAGCATGAGTCCGGCTATGAGCAGCACCACCGCCAGCAACTGCAGCGCGGAATTATGCCCTCCGGACACCATGTCTATCTTTTCCGACACCAGCTTGAAAAGCGGCGTCCCTCCCACCGTGACGGGAAGGCCCACGCTGGTGGAAAGGGGTTTTATGGAATAGCGGTCGTCAAGTTTGAGGTTGCGGTTTACGCCGTTGAAAGAACCGGCGCGGAGTTCATTGACGATTTCCAACCCCGCGATTATCCTCACATCTCCATCAATGAAACTCTTCTCCAGGTACCATTTGGGGCCATGATTGGCGAAGACCCAGTAATCTGGGATTTCAGCCAGCGGCGAGACGGCGTCTCCGCGGGATTCGCCAAGGCGGCGGACGACGGCGCGGGAGCGGATATCGTCACTTCTTATGGGGAACTGGTTTGCCCAGCTCTGGAGGGTGTCTTCCACATAGCGGTACACAACCATGTCCGATGGAAGGTCCTTAAGTGTGAGCCAGGTGCCGTTTTCACTTTCCGCCGCAACCTTTATGGCATCTTCCAGGATACCCAGACGCTGCTCCACCCTCTTTCCAAGGGCGGTTGCATATGACTCGTTGTCCGACAGGGTATAGGTGAACATTGACGCGCCCACCAGAGCCGCGGCTATTCCCATCAGCACTACAGCTACCCACTGCCTTATGGTCCTGCTCTTATTCATGGTGGTAAGGCTCTCCCTTTAAAATAGTACACGCGCGGTACAGCTGCTCCGCAAAGACAGCCCTTACCATCTGGTGAGAGAAGGTCATCTTGGAAAGCGACAGCTTCCCGTTAGCCCTTTCATAGACTTCTTTGGAGAATCCATAGGCGCCTCCAATCACGAACACAAGGCCCTTGGAGCCGCCGGAAAGCTGTTTTTCCAGCCACGATGCAAACTCCACCGAGCGCATCTGGAGGCCGTGCTCATCCAGCAGAATCACAGAGTCCTGAGGGCTTATCTGCTTGAGTATCAACTCTCCCTCCTTCTGCTTTATCTGCTCTTCCGTCAGGGCCGATACCTTCTTTAGCCCCGGTATTTCTTCCACGGTGAAGGGCACGTAATGCCTGAGCCGGGACGCATACAAATCCAGGCCTTCCTTTACCCAGGGGACATATGTTTTCCCCACCGTAAGAAGTTTTACGTTCATGGACACAAATGTAAATATTCGGCTCGAATTTTGCAAGAAAGATGCCTCGGATGAAAAAGATAAGACTCATAATATGGCTTGGAACTCTCCTTCTTACCGTGCCCGCATGGGCTCAGGTCAAGAAGACCTCAGCCGTTCAATCCTTTGCCCCGTCCCCGGACGGAGACTTCGCCGTCTTCAATTCAATCACCAAATATCTCACAGCCGGTGACGCGGCATCCCTGTCAAGCTGGTTCGCAGACAATCTGGACGTCACAATCATATCCACCCAGAGAAACTGCTCCAAGAGCCAGGCGCGCCAGATTCTCCGCACCTTCTTCTCCGCCTACACGCCCCGCTCCTTCGAGGTAACCCACAAGGCATCAGAAGCCAACAAGAAATATCTCATAGGTGTACTCAACGCCGGCGGAGAACTCTTCGAGGTAACAATCTACGCAACCTCCCCGTCCTCCGGCGGCACCTACAAAATCCAGCAGCTCGCCATCTCCCGCCAAAGCGCCGCGTATTGAGAAAACTCATTTGGCGCTATTCCAATGCCGCCAAAACCACGTTTTGCGCCATGAGACAGTGATTTTGTGGCAGAGACTGTTAGTCAAAGCAGCCTTTCAAGGTCTGCTTTTTTGTCCTCATCCGTACCGAAAGGAATATCGGCACGTTTACCGTCGGAGTAGACGTGCCAATATCCTTTCACCTTATCGTCCATCATTATTGAAGATGTTGACTCTGAGATGGATAAGGCGGGAAATGATGGCGTTGACAGAGCGGCCAAGTTCTTTGGAGATGTCTTCGAAGGGGCTGCCGGCCTTGTACATGTCAATCACTTTTGAGTCATCTTCTTCCGTCCAGCGTGGAGGCATGGAAACAGGAGTGTAAAGCCCAAGTGATTTGAGCTTTATCTGAATTGAATTTGGCGTGCGCTGCAGTTGGCTTGCCATGTCCTGTTTTGACACGCCGTCTGCGGCCATGGCCTTGAGTTCTTCCACTTCTTCCTTGAGCCATGGCTCGTTGAAGCGCGAGTAGGTGTTCTTGATTTCGTCATAGTGTTCCTGGGAAAGGAAAGCAGTGTTTCTTCCGGGCATAACGTATTGAATTAAAGTTAATTCCTCCGCCCCGTGCGAAGGATTGAGCCGGCAATGTAAGACTAATTATCCGTGTACCTGAAAAGTGAAACGTTTAATTTGAATTATGACCGTTTTAGATGCTTGTGAAGGCGTTTTTTCCGCAACTTTGAAACGGATAATGTATTATGCATGCAGTAATAATGGTACTGGATTGCCACCAGAGCATCATCAGCGGCAGATTATCCGTTTCATGATTTGAAGCTAAAATGCGAATACTGTGCGATTTCGGAAAGCAAAATTTGCAAAAAAAAGAGCAAATGGTTATTTTTGTAGGCTGAAAATAATTAACCAACTATAAGAATTTATGGCAACAACTGCTGATCTGAAGAACGGAATGTACATCATGTTCAACGGCAAACCTTGCGTTGTAGTGTACTTCCAGCACGTAAAACCCGGTAAGGGCCCTGCCTTTGTAAAGACCAAACTTCGCAACCTGGAGAGCGGCCGCATCCTCGAGAACACCTTCACCGCCGGTGTCAAGCTCGACACCATTAGCGTAGAACGTCGTCCCTATCAGTTCCTGTATGACGATGGTGAAGCTTTCAACTTCATGCACGAGGAAACCTACGAGCAGATCACCCTTCCTCACGATGTGGTAGAGAATGCAGACCTCATGAAAGAAGGCCAGCGTGTGGAAATGATGTATATGACAGAGCCCGAAGAGCGCTGCCTCACCTGCGAACTTCCCACTTACGTAACCCTTGAGGTTACTTACAGTGAACCCGCAGTAAAGGGTAACACCGCTTCCACTTCCGCCCTTAAGGAAGTCACCTTGGAAACCGGCGCAAAGATCATGGTTCCCCTGTTCATCGAAACCGGAGAAATCATCACCGTCAACACCACAGACCGTTCCTACGGCCAGAGGGTTAAGTAATAACGGTTCTTCCAAAAATAAAAACGGCACCTGCAAGGGTGTCGTTTTTTGTTTGAACAATCAGTGCCACAAAAAGGCTAACTGGCACGTAAAAACGTGGTTTTGGCGGCATTTAAATAGTGGCAGAACCACAAAAGCAGCCTTTTACTGTCAAAAACGAGGCTTTGACTGTTTGGGACTGGGAGCGTTACCGGGCGGCCAGGACAAAGATGGCGGAGGCGTTGGAGCCGTTAAGGACGGGGTTGAAGCCGCCGGACATGAGGAAGTCGCCGGTGAAGGACTGGCCGTTACCCCACCAGCAGGAGGTGTCCACGTTCTGCTCCGTGACAAGGTACTTGCGGGAGGGGTCCAGGCCGGCAAGGCGCAACAAATGGCCGCCGGTGGCGCGGTTCTGGTAACGGAGGCAGAACTCGAACATCACGGCGCGTGACTTGTCTTCCGAAACGTACATGAACGCATAGTAATCTGAGTCCAGCGGGGAAGATATCCTGTATAGGTCACCGGTGAACACAAGGTCTCTGAAGCCCTTGTAGGACTTGATGCAGCGGTATGCCAGGGCGCGCTCCTCAGCCGTGAGGTTCTTTGGCTGGAGCTCCATGCCAAGGCGGCCGGCCGCGGCCATGTCAAAGCGCATCTTGAGGGGCGTCACGTTGCCGCTCTGGTGGTTTGGCACCGCGGAAACGTGCGAGGCCATTGCGCACGCGGGATATATCATGGATGTGGCGTACTGAATGCGTGAACGTGATATTGCATCCGTGTTGTCGGATGTCCAGAATTCGTTGCACCAGCGCATGGCGCCGTAGTCAAGGCGCGAGCCGCCGGAAGAGCAGCACTGCACCAGCACGTCAGGATATTTCTCACGGATACGGCGCATTACGGAATACAGGCCCTGTACATACTCCACGAAGAACCTGTCCTGCTCTGTTCCAAGGTAAGGGCTGCCAAAGGAATACACAGGCCTGTTGCAGTCCCACTTGATGTAATCGATGCCCGGAGCAAGCTGCATTGTCTTGTCAAAGATGCCGAACACGAAGTCCTGAACCTCCGGATTGGCAAGGTCAAGCACCCACTGCCAACGTGCTTCATAAAGCGCGCGGCCTGGGCTCTGCACCACCCATTCCGGATGCTTCTCCGCCAGCTCAGACACGCGTGAGACCATCTCCGGCTCTATCCAGATGCCGAGTTTCAGTCCCTTGCCATGGGCGTAGGAAGCAAGGTAGTCTATACCTTCCGGAATCTTGTCCGTGCAGAGGTCCCAGTCTCCGAGGGAAGACTTGTCAGAGTTACGCGGGTATTTGGTTCCGAACCAGCCATCGTCCAGGACAAACATTTCGAGGCCCATGGCGGCGGCATCGTCAATCATGCCCGTGAGGGTGGGGGTGGTGAAGGTGAAATATGCGCCTTCCCAGCTGTTGAGTAGGGTGGGGTTCACAGTTCCGCCTCCGTAGATGCCGTACTGACGGGCCCAGCGGTGGAGGTTACGGGATGCGCCGCCGGCTCCATCGGCACTCCAGGTCCAGATCATTTCCGGCGTCACGAAGGTCTCCCCGGCCTTCAGGGGATAGGCCGATGCAAACGGCGAAATGCCCCCCAGGACGTTCACAAGGCCGGTTTCGTCTTTCTCGAAGGACAGGCGGAAATTGCCGCTCCATGCCAGGGCTCCGGCCACCACCTCACCGGAAGTCTCGCTGAATTCCCCGGTATTGAGGGACACCAGAAACGACGGGTTTTCCGTCTGGGTGGTCTGCGTTCCGCGCCTGGATTCTATGACCTTGGTGCCGAAGTCCAGCAGCTCCCGGGCGGTCTGCATCTCATATGCCCAGCCGCCGTGGAAGTGCGTGAGGAGGTATTTATCGGCCTCCAGGGTAAGGGACGATGACGCCACCTCCAGCAGCTCCACCGCCTTCTTCCCGCCGTTCACTATCTCCGAGTGGGAGCAGATGACGTTTTCCTTCCGGTAGGCATCGTACACCAGCTTCACCTGCAGGTCCGTCACGTAGTCTTTGAGGACGATTTCCGTAGTCTTCACGCCGCCCGAAGCCTTTACGCTGTGCGAAAGGTACCGCAGTTCCGTGTTGTGGTTGCCGTCTGCGTACTTCACGTGCAAGGCGGCCTGGCCAAGGAAGGTACCGCCCGCGGCAGGATATGCCTGGGCGCCGTTTCCGCGGCCCGTGTCCATGTGCGTGAACTGCCCGGCGTCCTTCACTGGAGCACCATAGTGGCGGAGGACCAGGTTGCGGTCCGTAGTGACAGCCAGGACCAGCTGGCTGCCGGCCGTTTCAATGACTATTGACTGAGGCTCCACTGCGGGAATCTCAACCGTCTGATGCGTGAATTTCTTGGCTTTGCGTGCCTCTGCGGGCATTACGGCCACCAGCAGCGCGGCGGCAAGGATGGTTATATGTTTCATCAATTAATATGGTTATTATCACTTTGAATAAAGCCCGTGACCAGTTTGAAGACGGGTTCATAGCTGTCGAAGCGAACTGCCTGAGGTCCTGCCCGACGCTATTTCCTGTTCTACAAACTCTCTGCCGGTGGGGATGATGACCTTGATTTCAGCCTGCATCCAGCCCTGGTGGTCAACTTCTATTTCTCCCACGAACGGACAGATGACGTTCTGCTCGTTGAAATCTTCGTACCAGTCCTGCTGGGTCCTGGGGATGTATCCCAGCAGTTTACCGTCATTGCGGATGACGGCCTGTGCCCTTGGGTCGTGAGTGTTGGAAGGCTCAGGCCTAACAATGCCCACTATCTTTCCGCAGTCATGAACAGTGCAATAATAGCGGAGCCCATTGATGTCGAAGGTCTCGGTATTCTCCTCCAGGTCCTCAAAATATTCTAAATTATCGAGAAACGATAAATTCAAATCCTCGTCATCCTCTTCTTCCACTTCCTCCTGAACAGGTGGTGTCCACGTACTTTGGATATCTTTAATAGCATTGTCAATTTCGCTTTTGAGCGGACTTGGCTTGGGAGCGGGGCTGGAGGACTTTCGGTATCCCTTTTCGCTCTTGTTGTAGTTGGAATCGTGGTCGTCCCTGAATATGAGGAAGAACGCCACGACGGTAACAATGATGATAATCGCGTAAATCATACCGCTAAAATAATCAAAAATAATGGCAGAGAACTCAACCTCCCGAGCAACGACTACGGGGCGGAATTGTATACGCTGTCCAGAGTGTAGGAGGGGTCGGAGGTGGTGACGGCCTTGATCATGATCTGGACAAGTTCCTGGGCGATATCGTCAATGAAGGCGCCGGTGCCGTGGTCTATGTAGGCGTGTTTTTCCGGGCCTGTGCCCTTGGCTCCGTTGTCCCAGATGAGCATGGGAAGACCGGAGTCCGCCGCGGCCTTGCAGAAATACTCCAGGTAGTACTTCTGGAAGGGGAGATCATCGGCCTGGTGTCGAGAGCAGCCCATTTCCCCAAGATAGACCGGGATGTTTTTGTCGATGTATTTGGCTTTGATCTGGCTGAAGGTGCTGCGCAGGCCGGCCTCATTGTCACCGCTGATGCGGAGCGAGGCATCGGCAGTGTGGCCGAAACGGCGGACCAGGGGATTGTTGAGCGTGTAGTTGTACGGATCGTAGTCGTGCATTGCTACAAGCAGGCGGTTGGCGCTGGTGTAATCTTTGGGAAGGGTGAGGCCGGTCATTGTGAAACCGGGGTTTGCGGCATAGCCGGGAATGCCCAGCCAGCGGGTGGCGTTGTTGCCGCCGGTGCCACGCACTGCGTCAACGAAGGTCTGGTTCCATTCGTTGAGTATGGTGTATTGGGCGCTGGGATTCTTCTTGAAGGCATCGCTGTAGCCCCAGCCGCCGTCCTGAATCTCGTTGAAGGACTCGAATATGAGCCATTCTCCCTTGCTCTCGAAGCGCTTTGCAACCTGGGTCCAGAAGTTGAAAATCTGGTTCTTTACCAGTTCATGCCTTGCCGGATTGGCGTAGGCCTTGGCGATGTCCAGCCAGTAGCTTTCATCGTGATGGGTATTCAGGATGGCGACAAGACCGGCTTTTTCAGCGTAGCCAACAATCTCTTCCACACGGGCCATCCAACTTTCCTCTATCTTGTAATCAGGTGCGGAGCCTATGTGTCCTTCCCATGTGGTGCATATGCGCACGGACTTGAAGCCTGCGGCCTTGACACCGTTCATAGTGGCCTGAGTGCACATGGGATTGCCCCAAACCGTTTCGCTGGAAACTCCGTTGTTGATGGCATCCATATGGTTTCCCATATTCCAGCCGGGGCCGATTGTCTCGAAAGCAATCTGCGGCGTAACCGCCGTGGTGCTGGCTGTCTCAGGAGCTACCCTGGCCTCACATGATATGTTCACAACCACTTTTTCTCCTCCGCAGGTTATGGTTATCTTTCCCGATTTGGCGGCCAGGTCCCTGTTGGCGCCGGCAGTGACCGTAACTACGGTTTCCTTGCTGCGGGAAATTCTTCCCGCCCTGGTGCCGCACCAGTCGCTGTCAGAGACAACTCCGGGCTGCGTCGCGGAAGTGACGGTGATGGTTTTCTCTCCGCCGAAGCGGTCGAAGGACAGGAAAGTTTCGCTGACGGAAAGCTTTACTTCTTCCGTCTTCTGGTTGTTGCTGTATACATCGTCACCGCATGCGATGAGAAGGGCGGCTGCGGCAACCAGGGCTATTTTCCAATTAATCATAATACTGAGATATATGTTCAAATATATGAACTATTTTTTTATTATGCCATATTTTTAGGGCGCATGCGCACTATCTGTTACAAAAAGAGTTGAAAAAGTATCAAAATTAGGATTCTTTCTGTAAGAAATGAGTTATATTTGCTAATATCCAAGAGTGATTTATATATGAATAAGACGTGTACCTTACTGCTAGCAGTTCTTATGACGGCAGCATGTGCAAACAAACC
>JAILJO010000051.1 GCA_024694675.1 Bacteroidales bacterium
CCATACCTGGATCCTGATGCGTCTGGGCGAGTTCTACCTGGACTATGCCGAGGCCGTGTTCTACGCCACGGGCAGCGCCAACAACGGCGCCTATGGCATGACGGCGAACGAGGCTGTCAATGTGCTCCGCAGCCGTGCGGACATCAACATGCCGGCGTTCACCGAAGACGGTGATGCATGGGTCGAGCGCTACGAACGCGAGCGGGCGGTGGAACTTGCTTTCGAGAACCATCGTTTCTGGGATGTCCGCCGCTGGAAGAAGGGAGAGCAGTACTTCAAGACCATCCAGGTCGCAAGTATCAGCAATGCCCTTCAGCTTACCCGCGTACCTGTTACCCGTCAGTGGGACGACAAGTACAACTTCTATCCTATTCCTCAGTCAGAGCTGAAGAAGAATCCCAACCTCAAACAGAATCCCGGATGGGATAATGTATCAGCCCCCGCAGGAGAATAAAAAGGAATACAGCTATGAAGAAGATATTTAAATATTTTGGACTGTTTCTGTCAGTCGCTCTGATGGGAGCTTTCACATCCTGTGAGCTTTTGGAGCAGGAAGAGACGGAAGTTGCGAAATCCGAACTTTCCATCAAGTCCTTCTCTCCCACGAAAGTGGTTCCCGGCCAGGAGATGACCGTTTATGGTTCATGCTTTGATGAAATTGCAGAAATCATCTTCCCGGATAACGTTCCCGTGAACAGGTGCAAGCTTATCACCAATCAGGTTATCAAGATAGTGGTGCCTGCCGGCGTCTCCACTGACGGTGGAAGCATTATCTTCCGCAAGGCGGACAGGCAGGAAGTTGTGAGCAAGATCAAACTTACCGTGGGTAATCCCGTGATTACCGGATACTCCGTTCAGGAGGACGAGGTGGTCAAGGGTGGATCACTGTTCACTGTTTATGGTAACGACCTCGAGTTCATCAACAAGGTTGAACTTATGGACGAGGACGGCAATCCTGTCATTATCCCTGATACCGGTTTCTACCGCAAGGGTTCCAATTCCGTAGTTTATACAGTTCCCAAGAAAGTCTTTGAAGGCGCATTCGTGGGAAAGCTTTATACCATAGACGGAAGGGAATTCCTTCTTCCGGAATTCACCTACAAGCAGCCCGTAGGACATTGGGTGAAGCAGAAGAAGTATTTCTGGCAGAATGAGCTGGGTGAAAAGGTGAGCTGGAGCAATCAGTACCGCTTTGCCCTTGACGGTAATGACGGTAACAATGAATGTATTGCAACCTTCCCTGAAAAACAGTGGAATGTGATAAAGACCGGTACCTTCTACTTCGATTATACTCCTGAAGATCCTACGTCATACCAGGTCCGCGTGACCACCGGCTGGTGGGGCGCCCAGTGGCTTGGCAAGGACAACGATATTGCCCCTTGGGCCAATACGGAACTTATAACCGACAATGGAGACGGAACATTCACCATCGAGATTACCTTCGGTGATGATCCCATTGTCGCAGACCTCGACGCACAGCACCTTCTCTTCACCGGAAACGGTTACACTCCTATTGGCATATACATCTACGAAGATGTCTGGGTTGAGGACGGTGACGGTCCCGTAGAGGTAGTTATCTGGGAGAACGAGCTTGGTGAAAACGTGAGCTGGAGCGGCCAGTACCGCTTCTCTTCCGAGGAAGCTTCCACGGGCGAGGAAATCTATGCCTTCCCCATGGACGTCTGGAATAAACTCAAGACCGAAACCTTCTACCTGCAGCTTACTCCTACCGCAGACTGGTTCAACGTCCGTGTCACCAACGGATGGTGGGATGCCAGCTGGGTGGTCGGAGATATCGGAGCCAACCTCCCGGAAAGGATGATTGACAATGAGGACGGAACATTCCACATTGAAATTAATCTTGCTGATGATGCCGCTTTCGTTGAAACTCTGGATCAGAAGCACCTGCTGTTTACCGGTGAGGGCTTTATCCCCAATAAACTATACTTCATCCAGTAAATTAGTTTGATACTATGAAGCACAAATTATTTAACACAATAGCTGCAGCAGCAGCGGTTCTCCTTGGAACCGCTGCCTGCAACGACCTTATTGAGAAAGAGCCTGTGATCATCTCAAAGAGCATCACCGTGCAGCCGGACTCACTGGTCGTGAAGGCGGAAGGAGATGAGGTCACTTTCGACTTCAACGCTCCCGATTATTGGTTTGTCAGCAGCCCTGTAGACTGGATCAAGTTCGATCCTGAATCCGGAAAACCCGGAGATAACACCATAAAGGTGAAGGTCGCCCAGAATACTGAGGATAAGCGCAGGGCCGTCATAACTCTCACTTCCAAGACAGAGCGCGGTGAGTTCAAGGTTATCCAGGAAGCTTGGCCTTACAAGGCTACCGACTGGTTCCTTTATGGAACTCTTGCCGGCAGCAACTGGGACACCAACACCGTTCTGGAGGACCAGGGAGACAAGTTGGTCTGGAAGATTGCAAAGCTTCACTACGATCTTGGCGAAGTGTTCAAGTTCCGCATGGGTACAAATGAGGAGAATGTCTATGGCATTGACGGTGAACTCTCCGCAATTAAAGACGAAGAGTCAGCTTTTGAAGGCAAGCTTGTGAAGGGTGGAGAGAACATTTCTCTTCCTGAGTATGGCTTCTGGGAAGTCACTCTTGATCTCAATACCTGGAGCTTCACTGCCAAACTTGCTGAAAGGTTTGCATGGACTATAGTGGGCAACATTGAAGGAACCAACTGGGATCAGGACATCGCTATGAATGACAATGGCAAGCAGTTGTCCTGGAAGGCAAGCGGTGTTGAGATTCATGAAGAGGAGGCCTTCAAGCTCCGCATGGACAAGCGTGATGTGGTAGTCCTTGGTGCCGATGGAGAATTCCAGGCGGTTGACGGAGAAGACAATACCTTTACGCTTGCCCTTAAGAAGGACGGTGACAACATCCTCGTTCCTTCGGAGGGTTACTGGGATCTCACCCTTGATGTTGCTACCAACAAACTTACCGCTGTAAAGGTTGGAGACTTCATCCCCGACCCGCTTCCTTCCAACTGGGAAGCTCTCTGGGAGAATCCCGATCCTAAGGGCGTAGGAGAGGCATCCTGGGATGCCAAGTACCGCTTTGGCCTGGAGGGCTATGATGGCAATGACGAGTGTATCGCCACCTTCCCTCAGGAGGTCTGGGACAGGATAAAGAATGAAACAATCTATGTATACCTGTCAGGTAAGAATCCTCAGGTCCGCATAACCGACGGCTGGTGGGCTGCCAACTACACATCGGCCGATATCCAGCCCGGTAACGAGCGCATTAAGGACAATAATGCTAAGACATGGATCCTTACCATGAATCTGAGCGAAGCTCCCGATCTGCTTGCTGTCCTTGATGAGCATCACCTGCTCTTCACCGGTGGCGGTTTCGCAGTCCTTGGTCTCTATGCAGAGAAGAAGGCTACCGGCGACAGCGTCATCTGGGATACAGAAACTGCATTCGACAGCTGGAGCGCCACGCTTGTGGTTCCTGCTGAGAAGTTCGCTACCGCTAAGGCCGGAGACATCATCCGCGTGTACCTTAAAGAAAAGGGTGACGACTATAATCCTATCTTCAAGCATGTTGACAGCTGGGCTGACTGGGATGAAATCCAGAGCACCAAGGTTGATACGGACAAGTACTTCGAAGCTACAATTCCGGCATCTGCCATTGACGAGCTCAAGGCCAGCGGACTCCGTTTCCAGGGTGTTGGCTTCACTGTCAGAAAGATTATGCTGGTAGTGGGTCCGGACGTCCTGTTCGATACTGAAACCGCCTTTGACAGCTGGAGCGCCACGCTTGTTGTCCCTGCAGAGACTTTTGCGAACGCCAAGGAAGGTGATATCATCCGTGTATACATCAGCGGCAAGGGCGACGACTACAACCCCATCTTCAAGCACGTTGACAGCTGGGCCGACTGGGACGAACTTCAGGCCACCAAGGTAGACACTGATGAGTACTTTGAGGCCACCATCCCGGCATCTGCCGTTGACGAACTCAAGGCCAGCGGACTCCGCTTCCAGGGTGTAGGTTTCACCATCACCAAGGTACTCCTCATGAACGGCCCCGTGGTCCTCTGGAACACGGAAACCGCCTTTGACAGCTGGAGCGCCACAATCGCCATCCCCGCAGAGAATTTTGCCACCGTAATGGGCGACGATATCATCCGCGTATACATCAGCGGCAAGGGTGACGACTACAACCCCATCTTCAAGCACGTTGACAGCTGGGCCGACTGGGACGAGCTTCAGGCTACCAAGGTAGATACCGACGAGTACTTCGAAGCCACGGTTCCGGATGGGGCCGTTGACGAGCTCAAGGCCAGCGGTCTCCGTTTTCAGGGTGTAGGTTTCACCATCACCAAGGTAGTTCTCTTATAAAACGCCCATTGTTTTTGAATTGGAGGCTGGCCTTAGCGGGCTGGCCTCCTTTTTTATGTGATGTTTCAAAAATTTAGTTAAATTTGTAACATAACACTAAAAACTATTTGTGTTGAAACATTATTTGAAACATCTTACAATTGTAACATTACTGTGCGTGTTACCGTTATTTACGGCAAATGCACAGCGTGCACGCCTTTATACATCTGAATTCGGCCTTCCCAACAGCCAGGTAAACAGCATATATCAGGATGCGGGAGGCTTTGTGTGGATAAGCACGGAGAATGGTCTGGCCCGTTTTGACGGGCGAGACTTCGTTACCTTCCGCCACGTCCGGGACAAGGAGGATGCCCTTGCCAGCGACCTTGTACTCACCGTCTTTCAGGATAGCCGCCAGACCTTCTGGGTGGGCACGTCCATGGGACTTCAGACGTTCGATTCCTCACAGCGCAGTTTCACACGCGTAGACCTTAATGATCCAATCTATCCCGGCTCCATTCTGCATATATCGGCAATCAAGGAGGTCAGGACAGGCATAGGAGAGTCGGAGATTTGGGTGGGTTCATCCCAGCATGGGGTGTATATCCTGGATGTGGAGAACCACATGACCAAGGATGACAGGCGGAGCAAACTGTCTCCAAGCCTTGCATCCGCCATTGTTTACAGGATGTACCAGGATTCCAGAGGCTGGGTGTGGATAGCCGGAGAGACGGGTGGCCTTACAGTCGTGAACGCCTCCTCCCTGGAGAAACAGGACATCCCTTTCCCTTCCACTTTGGCCATAAAGGCCTTCGAGGAGGACCCTGCAACCGGCAACATCCTATTAGCCACCATGACCGGGCTATATATTTATGAGGCGTCTAAAGGAGTTATAAGGCAGTCTTCAGACCCTGCGGCAAGGTCCTGTCCGGCTTTTTCCCTCCTGTATGACAAAACGTTGAACAGGGCGGGGGGACGCTCATTCTGGGTTGGAACGGAACTGGGCGGATTAAAGGTATATGATATGGCAGCGGACAGGATAAGTCCCGCAGACCTGCCCTCCGTGGGCAGGGATATCTCCCGCTGGAAGGTCCATTCCCTGATACATGATAATCAAGGCAATATATGGGTGGGTGCCTACCAGACCGGAGTCATGGTCATACCAAGTTCAATGTACGGCTTTGAGTACACCAGAATTGACTATGGCTGCGTGTCATCGGTGGCAAAAGACCCCCGTGACGGATCCTTGTGTGTTGGTACCGACGGTGGCGGAATCCACATAATTGCCCCCGACGGCAGCAGGAAGATTATTGACGCCGCCTCCAGCGGACTCACGGTAGATTCCGTGACCGATATGGTTTTTGACCGAAGCGGCAAACTCTGGATAGCTACATATCTTGGCGGCCTTTTCATATATACGCCTTCACGAGGGCTGAGGCAGTTTGCCGGGTCAAAGGACTTAGGGACAGATAACCTGTGCTGTCTGGCATATGACCCGCTTGGAGATCTGCTGTATGTGGGCACTTACGGCGCCGGCATGAGCATAGTGGACGCCACCCGGGAAACAGTGACGGAAAGAGTAGCGGAAGATATCAATAATTGGGTGAGTGCCCTCTATATAGACCGTATGGGAACAGTCTGGATAGGAACGTTCAACGGCCCCATGTTTTACAACCATGTGGTGGGACGGCTCTATCCTTACGATGTGGGGAACGCACTTGGAAAAGCCCGTGTGTACTGCTTTTATGAAGGGTCTGACGGTGTTCTATGGATAGGTACCGGCGAGGGCCTTGCCGCGTGCGACCGCAATGGAGCGACCGTCCGTTATTACACGGAGGCTGACGGCCTTTCAAGCAATGTGATCTCCGCCATCCAGGAAGCCGCCGACGGAACGCTATGGATTTCTACGTCCTATGGTCTTAACCGAATGAACCAGCAGACTCACGCCTTCACAAGCTATTATTCCTATGACGGACTGCAGGGGAACGAGTTTCACCATGGAGCGGCGTTCCAGGATACGGAAGGGAAACTGTTCTTTGGCGGAACTGACGGAGTTACAAGCTTCTTCCCTCAAGTGGTATTGCAGAAAGTCCATTCCATACCGCCGTTGTATTTCACCCGCCTCACCGTCCTGAACCAGGAGGTAGACTTTGATACTGCCAGGGAAATCATTATCCCCGACGACTCCAAGACCTTCACCATGGAGTTCTCCGTACTGGAGTATACCAATCCCATGAAGATACGTTATAAGTACAGGCTTGAAGGGTTTGACCAGGAGTGGCGCAACCTGCCTGCATCGTCACACGAGGTATCGTACAGTAATCTTCCTTCCGGGCATTACAATCTTACAGTCAGGGCATATTTTGACGGTACGCCGCAGGAGTATTCTTCCGCGTCCGTCGCCATCCGTATCCTGTATCCCTGGTCTCTTTCATGGTGGGCAATTTCGCTGTATATCCTGGCGTTAATCGGCCTTGTGATGCTGTTCATTTACTTTCTGAAGCGCCGTCGGGAACACGTTAAGGAAAGGGAGGCCTCGGAAATAAAGGAACTCAAGCTCAAGATGTTCACCAACATCTCCCATGAGATACGTACGCCTCTTACACTGCTGATGTCTCCTTTGAAACAGATGCGCGAAGCTGAGAAGGATCCCCATCAGAAAGACCTTTACAACCTCATGTACCGCAATTCCCTCAGGATACTGCGCCTTGTGAACCAGATTATGGACATGCGGAAGGTGGATGAGGGCAAGATGCAGCTGTTCTTCCGTGAGACGGACATAGTCTTCTTCGTAAAGGATATATTGCAGTCATTCGACAATATGGCTGAGGGGCGTCATATAAACTTGAGCCTGAGCCCGGCTTCTGAGGTTGTGAACCTCTGGATAGACCAGGGAAACTTTGACAAGATTATATTCAACCTCCTTTCCAACGCCTTCAAGCACACACCGGACGGAGGACGTATAGACGTTGGAATATCGGCCCCGGAAAAGAACCGCGGCAGCCTGGCTCCGGAGGTGGAGCGCCAGGTGGAGATTACCATCACAAACAGCGGCTCCCATATAGACGATTCCAACCTTGGAAAGGTCTTCGAGAGGTTCTTCCAGAGCGATGTGCTGGATGCCAAGATGGGAAGCGGCGTGGGCCTGAGCCTTACGCAGATGCTGGTGGAACTGCACCACGGCTCCATTACCGCCGCAAATACGGAAAACGGAGTATGCTTCACCGTAACCCTGCCGGTTGGATGCGCGCACCTCACGGAAGAGGAAATGTCCTCCACAACCCACCACAAGGACCTCTACGTCAAGATGCCTGCGGCTGAAGACCTGGTCCACAATACGGAGGACATAGCCTTCACGCCCGGCGCGGATTCGTCGGAAAAGGTAATGAAATCCCGCCGCAGCATCGTCATAGTGGACGATGACCCGGAAATCCGCGACTACCTCCTTGCGGAACTGGGTACCCAGTACAACATTAAGACTTTCGCGGCCGCCCAGGATGCCTGGACCGATATTTCCGCCGCCCAGCCCGACGCAGTGGTCACGGACCTTGTGATGCAGGGCATGAATGGTTTGGAACTTTGCCGTAGAATCCGCCACAACCCCGTTACGAACCATATTCCGGTGATTATCCTCACTTCTTCCTCGGATGAAACAAGCCATCTGGAAAGCATTGACAGCGGTGCGGACCGTTTCCTCTCCAAACCGCTTTCCATAGAGCTTCTGAGAAGTTCCATCGCGCAGGTGATATCGTCCCGTGACACAATGAGAGGGAAGTTCTCCGGAGGAACGAAGTACGATTACGAAGAGGTAAAGGTTACCGCCGCCGGCGCGGGCTTCATGGACAGGGTGATGGACGTCGTGAAGCGGAACCTGGACAATCCGGAGTTCGGCGTCGAGGACCTGAGCCGCGAGGTGGGCATGAGCCGCGTCCACATGAACCGCAAGCTGAAGGAAGCCCTTGGCATTTCTCCTTCCAGCCTCATCAAGTCCACAAGGATGAAACAGGCAGCCTATCTGCTGGTCCATGACAAGGTGAATATATCCGAAGTTGCATACCGTGTGGGCTTCTCCACACCGTCATATTTCTCCAATTCTTTCCGCAGTTATTTCGGCCTTTCGCCCAAGGAATTCGTGGTGAAATATTCTGACGTCACAGACCGTGAAACGCTGGATAAACTCTTCGAATAACGCCTTAGGTTATGAATTCTATATAATATGTAACAATTATTACATTCGTGGTTCAATTTTGAAAACCGCTGAAACATTTGAGGCCCCGCTTAAGGGGCCTTTTTGGTAACTTTGTAACATGAAAAAAGCGCTTTTTGTTACCCTTCTTGTGATTCTGGCTTCATGTACAAAGAGCCAGGTAACCCTTCCGCAGGTTTTCTCTGACCACATGGTCCTGCAGAGGGACCGCGCCGTCCCCGTCTGGGGCAAGGCGGATTCACGTTCCAGAGTGACCATCATCTGGCAGGGAGAGAAGATTTCCGTGAAGGCGGATTCAAAAGGCGCCTGGAAGGCGGAGCTTCCCGCAACTCCTGCCGGCGGCCCGTACACCCTTTCGGTCAACGATATCGTCCTTGAAGATATCCTGGTGGGCGATGTTTTCCTCTGCTCCGGCCAGTCCAACATGGAACTTCCCGTAAGCCGCTGCCTGGATGCTGTTGCAGAAGAGATAAAGGATTATTCCAATTCCAATGTCCGCTATCTGGAGGTGCCGCAGGTATATGATTTGGACGGTCCCCGTGAAGACCTTCCGGAGTGCTCCTGGCAGGTCCTGGACAGTGAGGCCACCGGCCTTGGCTGGAGCGCTGTCTGCTACTTTACGGCCAGGTACCTCAACGAAGAGACAGGCATTCCCGTGGGAATGGTGAATGCCTCTCTGGGTGGTTCTCCCATAGAGGCCTGGCTGCGTGAGGATGTCCTTCCCAAGTACTCCCTGGAGGAGCTCGCTTTCCTTCGCAAACCGGGGGTCCTTGACAGCCTTAACAATTTCAACGCGCATCTTTACGTGGACTGGCAGAACGCCCACAACGCCATTCCGGCCAATAAATCGGCCAAATGGAAAGGTGTGGATATTTTCTCCCACGGCTGGGGCAAAGATGCAAAAGGTGACAATATATACGGCAGCCATTTCTTAAGGCGCAGCTTCCGCCTCCCCAAGGGCTGGTCAGGCCCTGCGGTGCTGCACCTTGGCGCCATCATAGATGCAGACTCCACCTTCGTGAACGGGCACTATGTGGGTAATACCACCTACATGTACCCGCCACGTAACTACAGCGTGCCGGAAGGTGTCCTGAAGGAAGGCGAGAATACTGTGGAGATACATCTTTATGCATGCGGCGGTAATGCTCCCGGCTTTGTGCCTGACAAGGAATACAGCATTGAAACTCCCCAGGGCAAAGTTTCCATCCTTAAGGGCTGGGAGCACAAGACAGGCAGGAGGATGCCTGCCCGCGAGTCGGAAGTGTTCCTCCGCTGGAAGCCCGTGGGCCTTTATAACGCAATGGAAGCTCCGCTGAAGGATTTCGCCTTCGCAGGCTTCATCTGGTACCAGGGAGAAAGCAATACATGGAACGCCGCAGACTATGGCAACCTCCTTGAAACCCTTGTGGAAACCCGCAGGGAAGAGCTCGCCACGCCGGACCTTCCTTTTTATATAATAGAACTTGCAGCGTTCGAGCACTCGGAGCTCACGGATACTGACTGGGGCTGGAACCGCGTGCAGAAAGAACAGCGCCGTACCGCAGAAAAGGTTGACGGCGTGTACCTGGTTCCCAACGCAGACCTTGGCGAGTGGAACGACATCCACCCCCAGGACAAAGCCACCTTGGGCCGCAGGACAGCAGACGTAATACTAAAATCCAGACAATAAGAGATGAGTACCCAGAAAACTGAAGCAAAGGGCTTTTACAAGCTGAGCTGGTTACAGAGGATAGGTTTCGGGTCCGGAGACATGGCCCAGAACCTCATTTACCAGACCATTAGCATCTGGCTCCTTTTCTACTACACCAACGTCTTCGGCCTCAATCCGGACGCGGCGGCGGTCATGTTCCTTGTGGTCCGCCTGGTGGACGTGCTGTGGGATCCCGTGGTGGGAACCATAGTGGATAAAGGAAATCCCAGATGGGGGAAATACCGCTCCTGGCTGGTCCTGGGCGGCATTCCGCTGGTTGGCCTTGCCATCCTGTGCTTCTGGAACGGCTTCAGCGGCTCGCTGCTCTATGCATACATCACCTATGTGGGAATGTCCATGTGCTACACGCTGGTGAACGTGCCTTACGGAGCTCTCAATGCCTCCCTCACCCGTGATACCAATGAGATTACGGTTCTCACCAGCACCCGCATGTTCATGGCAAACCTTGGCGCCCTGTGCGTGAAGTCCCTGCCCCTTATCATTGCGTTCTTTGCCCCCAAGGTGGACGGAGTTGCCGTTTACAATACTCCTGAGGCCGCACCGGCATGGTTCATCACCATGAGCATCTTTGCCGTGGCGGGCCTTCTCCTTCTGCTTTTCTGCTTCTCCCAGTGCAAGGAGAGGGTTGTCATGGACCAGAAGGAAGCCGCCAACGTGAAGGTGAGCGACCTCTGGATGGAATTCGTCCGTAACAAGCCCCTCCGCGTCCTGGCTTTCTTCTTCATCACCGCCTTTGCGATGATGAGCGTGGGAAATGCCGCCGATGCCTATTTCATGAGCTACAACGTAGGCGCTACCCCGCTCCTTACCACCCTGTTCATGTGGCTTGGAACCATCCCTGCCTTCATTTTCATGCCGCTGGTGCCTGCCATCAAGCGTAAGATAGGAAAGAAGGGTATGTTCTACCTGTTCCTTGGCGTAGCTATCCTGGGTATGGCAATGATGTACACCTTCGTGTCCATACCCGCTACAAAGGACAATTTCGTCCTGCTGTGCATCGCCCAGTTCGTGAAATCCACCGGCATAATCACCGCTACCGGCTACATGTGGGCCCTGGTTCCGGAAGTCATCGCTTACGGAGAGTATACCACGGGCAAGCGCATCGCCGGAATCGTCAATGCCCTTACCGGTATCTTCTTCAAGGCCGGCATGGCGCTTGGCGGCGTGGTTCCCGGCCTGGTGCTGGCCTGGGTGGGCTTCAACGCAGAGGCCGCCACACAGACTCCTCTTGCCCTTCAGGGTATCCTCTGGCTGGTTTGCGTCATTCCGGCCGCCCTCCTTGTCCTCGCCATCTGGATAATCTCAAAGTATGAGCTTTCAGACGAGCGCATGGACCAGATTAACCGTGAAATAGAATCCAGATCATAATGAAAAAGACAGTATTGCTCAGCCTGCTGCTTCTGGCAGCCTGCGCTCCTAAGGAGCCTGCACTGAAGGACGCCTTCCAGGGAAAGTTTATCCTGGGAGCCGCCGTTAATACGCGCCAGATTGCCGGGGCCGATGTCAAAGGGGACTCGGTCCTTGTGAAGCACTTCGGCGCCATAGAACCGGAAAACTGCATGAAGAGCGCGGAGATAATGCCCGCCTTCGGCCAGTATAACTGGGACCTCGCGGACAAGTATGTTGAGTTCGGCGAGAAAAACGGCCTGGAAGTGTACGGCCACTGCCTCATCTGGCACTCCCAGTGCACCCCGGACTTCTGCTATGACAAGGACGGCAATCTCATAAGTGCCGATGAACTCAAAGCCCGCATGCAGCAGCACATTTCCACCGTCGTGGGCCGCTACAAAGGCCGCATCAAGGGCTGGGACGTTGTGAACGAGGCTATTCTGGAGGACGGTTCCTACAGGCAGAGCCCCTTCTTCCAGATCCTTGGAGAGGAGTTCATTCCCTGGGCCTTCCAGTGTGCCCAGGAGGCGGATCCGGACCTCGAACTCTACTACAACGATTACTCCATGCACGAGCCCAAAAAGCTTGACACCGTCCTCCAGATGGTGAAAAACCTCCAGTCCCGCGGCATCCGCATCGACGCTGTGGGCTTCCAGGGGCACATCGGCATGGATTATCCGGACCTCGCCCTCTACGAAAGCCATATCCGTAGGGTAAAGGAGGAGACCGGAATAGACGTCTGCATCACGGAACTGGACATGAGTATCCTTCCTTCCATCACCCAGAGTGCCGATGTCAGCGGAATGAACTTCTTCGAAGCCATGCGCAATCCGGAGACCCGCGATGCCATGATGGAGAAGCTGGACCCCTACAAGGATGGTATTCCTGACGATGTCTACGCCGCCTGGAACGCCCGTATGGGAGACTTCCTGGACATGTTCGTCCGCAACAGCGACGTGGTCCGCAGAATCAACGTCTGGGGTGTCTCTGACGGCGACAGCTGGAAGAACGGCTGGCCCATTCCCGGAAGGCACGACGCCCCCCTTTGGGTAGACAGAAACTTCAATCTGAAACCTTTCCTGCACAGTTATGCCAGATAAAGTCAAAAAGCGCTATCTCTTTCCGCCGGACTATATGGCGGACCCTTCCGTCCACGTTTTTGACGGAAAAATGTATATCTATCCCTCCCACGACTGGGAATCCGGCGTTCCGGAGGACGACTTCGGGAGCCACTTCGACATGAAGGACTATCATGTCCTGACCCTGGAAGGCCCTGACCCAATGTCTTCCCCCGTCAAGGACCAAGGCGTGAGCCTTCGTCTGGAAGACGTCCCCTGGGCCGGCCGCCAGCTTTGGGACTGTGACGTTGCCAGAAAAGGCGGAAAATACTACCTGTATTTCCCCGCCAAGGACCGCAACGACATTTTCCGCTTCGGAGTGGCCGTATCGGACAAGCCCGAAGGACCCTTTGTCCCGCAACCTGCTCCCATAATGGGCAGCTACTCCATCGATGTGTGCGTCTTTGAAGATGGCGGACGCCACTATTTCTACTTTGGAGGCATCTGGGGCGGACAGCTCCAGAGATACAGGGACAACAAGGCTCTGGATACCGGAAGCACCTTCCCTGGGGACGATGAACCCTCAATTCCCCCACGTGTTGCACTCCTCAGGGAAGACATGCTGGAGTTCGCGGAAGAGCCAAGGCCCATTGTAATCCTGGACAAAGACGGGAAACCCCTCACGGCAGGGGACAACGGGCGCCGCTTCTTCGAGGCCAGCTGGATGCACAAGTACAACGGAAAGTACTATTACAGCTACTCCACGGGCGACACGCATTATCTCTGCTATGCCATAGGAGACAGCCCTTACGGGCCTTTTACCTATATGGGAAAGATACTTACTCCGGTTGTTGGATGGACCACCCACCACAGCATAGTGGAATACGGCGGCAAGTGGTGGCTCTTCCACCACGACAGCGTCCCTTCCGGCGGCCGCACCTGGCTCAGGAGCCTGAAGGTATGCGAACTTAAGTACAACCCTGACGGAACAATACGAACGATAGAGGGGCTAGATGATTAGGAGGTTAGTTTTTGGTTCAATTTCATTGCTCCTTGCGTTTTCCTGCGCAAGGAGCAATGATTGGCTTTGGCTGGACGCCCGCGTTCCCCTGGAAGGCGAGCCCGCCTATGAGTACCGCATCCTGGACCACTGGGACAATCTTGACGATACCGTAGAACGCGGTTACGCCGGCCCCAGCATATGGGGATGGACAGCTGACAAACTTCCCAAAAGGCGTATCCGCACTTATGCAAAACTGAACCAGCTGATTGGAATCAACGGCGTTGTCCTAAACAACGTAAACGCCTCTCCGGCCATCCTGGACCAGTGGCATCTGGAGCGTGCAGCCCGCATTGCAGACATACTCAGAAAGTATGGGATAAGGGTATACTTTTCCGTTAACTTTGCCTCTCCTATGGCCCTTGGGGGCCTTCCCACGGCAGATCCGCTGGACTCTTCCGTTGCAGCGTGGTGGACTTCAAAGGTAAATGAGATATATTCCTTAATACCGGATTTCGGCGGTTTTCTTGTAAAGGCATCCAGTGAGGGCCAGCCCGGCCCCGGGGACTTTGGCCGCAGCCATGCAGACGGCGCCAACATGCTTGCAAGGGCCCTTGAGCCCCATGACGGCATGGTCATGTGGCGTGCTTTCGTGTACTCCGCCGGCGGTCCTGACAGGGCCTGCCAGGCGTACGATGAGTTCGTCCCTCTGGACGGGGAATTCCTTCCCAACGTGTCCCTGCAGGTAAAGAACGGCCCCGTGGATTTTCAGCCCAGGGAGCCCTTCAGCCCGCTTTTCGGGGCCATGCGGAAGACGCCCGTCACTCCTGAACTCCAGATAACCATGGAGTACCTTGGCCAGGCCTCCACCCTGGTCTTCCTTGCCCCCATGTGGGAGGAATGCCTCAAGGCCGATACCTTCCGCGACGGTCCCGGCTCCACTGTAGCATCGGTGACCGGTCCTGCTATTGCGGGAGTTGCCAATGTGGGGCAGGATCCATCCTGGTGCGGGAATCTTTTCAACCAGGCCAACTGGTACGCCTTCGGGCGCCTTGCGTGGGACCCCACCCTTACATCGGCCCGGATTGCAGAGGAATGGCTCCGGATTACTTTCCCAAGGCCGCTACTGATGAGCCCCAGGCGCTTTTCCAGGGAATTCATAGAGCCAATGAAAGAAGTGATGCTCACTTCCCGTGAGGCTTGTGTGGACTACTGCATGCCGCTGGGCCTTCACCATCTGTTCGCGTGGGAGCACCACTTTGGCCCGGACCCGGGCTGCGACGTCCCCGGCGCCCGCGAAGACTGGATGCCGCGCTACTACCACAAGGCCGGCCCGGATGGCATAGGCTTTGACCGTACCCGCTCCGGCTCCGCCGCCGTGAGCCAGTACAACGAGCCTTTGGCATCAATGTACAACGACCCGTCGACGTGCCCTCAGGAGCTTCTCCTGTGGTTCCATCACCTTCCCTGGGATTACCGGATGCCTTCCGGAAAAACCCTCTGGGAAGAACTCTGCGCCCACTATTATTCCGGAGTAGAGGCTGTAGAGCACTACATTGAAGTATGGGAAGGCATGAAGCCGTTTGTCACCGCTCACCGGCATAAGGAGATAGCGGAACTGTTGCAGAAAAATCTTATCTTTGCATCGGAGTGGAGGGATGTCTGCCTGGAGTATTTCAATAATAAGCGTCAATAATGGAAAAAACCTGGAGATGGTTCGGCAAGAAGGACAGGATAACTCTTGCACAGTTAAAGCAAATTGGGGTTGAGGGCATAGTCACGGCCCTTCACGATGTTCCACTGGGACAGGTATGGCCCCGGGAAAAGATAAGGGAGCTCAGGGAGTACATAGAGAGTTTCGGCATGCGCTGGAGCGTTGTGGAAAGCCTCCCCGTGGTAGAGACCATAAAGTACGGCGGCCCTGACAGGGATGCCCAGATAGAGGTATATAAGGAGAGTCTCAGGAACCTGTCGGCAGAAGGCATACACACCATCTGCTACAACTTCATGCCGGTCCTGGACTGGGCTCGCACAGACCTTACCCATCCCAATCCCAACGGCTCCACAAACCTGTATTTCAATTACGCGGAGTTCGCATATTTCGATATTTATATATTGAAGCGTCCCGGCGCCCGGGAAGAATGGGCTGCATTCAGTTTCCCCGCCGGAGTGGGCGATGGGAGGAATGTCCTGGAGGAGGCCGATGCCCTTGCCGCCACCATGACCCCGGAGAAAGACCACAAACTGGTAGAGAACATCGTCATAAAGACCCAGGGCTTTGTGAGCGGCAATTTCAGCGAGGACGATGCCGCGCCCGTCCAGAAGTTCCGTGAGTTCCTGGCCCTGTACAAGGGAATAGGCAAAAAGGAACTCCGGGCAAATATGAAGTACTTCCTGGAAGCCATAATGCCCACCTGCCGTGAGTACGGCATGAACATGTGCGTACACCCGGACGATCCCCCCATCGAGGTCCTTGGCCTTCCCCGCATAGTGCGCACGGAAGAGGATATCCGCTGGTTCCTGGACGCCGTCCCGGACCCTCACAACGGCCTCACTTTCTGTGCTGGAAGCCTGTCTGCGGGTGCCTACAACGACGTTCTGGACCTTGCCCGCAAGTTTGCGCCCAGAACTCACTTCGTGCATCTTCGCTCCTGCCACATCTTTCCCAACGGTGACTTCACTGAGGCCTCCCACCTTGGCGGAAGGGCCAACCTGGTGGAACTCTGCCGCATTTTCGAGGCCGCCAATCCGGCCCTTCCCATGCGTGTAGACCACGGCCTCACCTTCACTGACGCCCCCGGCGGCATCTTCGACGAGAGCTCCCACGGCCACAACTCCGGCTACACCCTGCTTGGCCGCATGTTCGCCATGGGCCAGGTGCAGGGAATCCTTGCAGCCGTAGACAAGGAGCTTGGCATAGAGTACAAACAACCCGGATTCTTTGACTGATGAAACTAACCGATATCCTTACTCCCGGCTTCGACCCCGCCCCCTGGAAGGGCTATGAACTTCCGCGCTACAATATCCAGAAACTCCGCGAAGATACCTTCCGGGAGCCCACGTGGGTGCATTTTGGCGGAGGCAATATCTTCCGCGCCTTCCCGGCTGCAATCCTCAACGACGCCCTTAATTCCGGCAGGTACAACCGCGGCGTTATAGTGGCGGAGACCTTCGACTACGAGGTCATCGACAAGGCCTACATACCGTACGACAACCTTTCCCTGTACGTGAGCCTGAAGGGTAACGGTACGGTGGAGAAAAAGGTCATCGCCTCTGTCACGGAGGCCCTCAAGGCAGATTATGCCTTCCCGGACTGGCAGCGCCTCCGTGAGGTTTTCCGGGCGCCGTCGCTTCAGATGATATCGTTCACCATAACGGAGAAGGGGTATACCTACAATGATGCAGACCTTGCCCGCGGGCTTCAGCCGGTGCTGGCTATGGGAAAGGTGGCGGCGCTGCTTTACGAGCGCTGGCTTGCCGGCGCCCTTCCTGTTACCGTTCAGAGCATGGACAACTGCTCCCACAACGGAGATAAGGTCAAGGCCGGTGTGCTGGCGTATGCTGAGCGGTGGGTTTCCGGCGGTCTGGTCCCTAAAGACTTTCTGGATTACCTTCAGGACGGTACCCGCGTAACCTTCCCCTGGTCCATGATAGACAAGATTACGCCCCGCCCCCATATCAAGGTCAAGGAGATGCTTGAGGCAGACGGCTTTGAGGACAACACCTATATAGAGACAGAGAAGCATACCTTTACCGCACCTTTTGTAAACGCGGAGCAGACTCAGTATCTGGTTATCGAAGACAATTACGTGAACGGCCGCCCTCCGCTTGACCTTGGCGGAGCGCTTTATACTACGCGTGAGACCGTAGACAAGGTGGAGACCATGAAGGTCACAACCTGCCTGAACCCCCTGCACACGGCCATGTCGCTGTACGGGTGCATGCTGGGGTATACCCTGATATCGGCAGAGATGGCAGACCCGGACATAAGCGCCCTGGTGCGCAAGCTGGGGTATCTGGAAGCTATGCCGGTGGTGACGGACCCCGGAATCATAAACCCCAGGGAGTTTATAGATGCAGTGATAGAGCAGCGGCTTCCCAATCCCTTCATGCCGGATGCTCCGCAGCGTATAGCCATGGATACTTCCCAGAAACTGTCCATCCGTTTTGGGGAGACCATAAAGAAGTATCTTGCCCGTGGCATGGACATGAATTCCCTGGTACTTATCCCGCTGGTGCTTGCCGGGTATGCCAGATATCTCAAGGGTATTATGGACTGTGGAACACCCTTCCAGTGTTCTCCAGATCCTCTTTTGGAAGAGCTGCAGGCCACGGTGGCGCCTTTGGAGATTGGAAAGCCGGAGCAGGACTGGAGCTGCCTCAAAAAGTTGTACAGCCGTGCCGATGTCTTTGGCGTCAATCTCTATGAAGCCGGTCTTGGAGAGCGGGTAGAGGGCATGGTAAAAGAACTTTATGCAGGACCGGGCGCCGTGCGCTCTACCCTGCATAAGTACGTTGTCGGGGTGATGTGACTCGAACACACGACCCTCTGGTCCCAAACCAGATGCGCTAGCCAACTGCGCCACACCCCGAAAGTGGACTGCAAATTTACGCAAATTTTGTATCTTTGCAAACCAATATGATTATTAAGGCTGGCAATATCGTCAAGAGTTTCGGTACCGTCGAGGTGCTGAAGGGGGTGGACTTCGAGGCTTCCGAGGCGGAGGTCGTGGCAATAATGGGCGCTTCAGGCGCCGGAAAATCAACTCTGCTGCAGATTCTGGGGACGCTTCTCACTCCGGATTCGGGATCTCTTCTGATAGATGGCGTGAACCCTCTTTCAATGGGTACCAAAGCACTTGCGGCTTTCCGAAACAAAAGAATCGGCTTCGTTTTCCAGGCACATCACCTGCTTCCGGAGTTCAGTGCCGTGGAGAACGTCATGATTCCGGCCCTCATCGGGGGAGTATCGTCCAGAGAAGCCCGTGACCGGGCAGAGGAACTGCTTGGCATGGTGGGCCTTGGAAACCGTTTTTCCCATAAGCCATCGGAGCTGTCAGGAGGTGAGCAGCAGAGGGTTGCAATTGCCAGGGCCATCGTCCGGCGCCCCTCCATCCTTTTTGCCGATGAACCCTCCGGCAACCTTGACTCCCGCACCAAAGATGAGATTCACGCCCTCTTCTTCCGCCTCCGTGAAGAACTGGGCCAGACAGTAGTAATCGTCACTCACGACCCCTCCCTCGCCGCCCTCTGCGACCGCACCTGCCACATGCAGGACGGCCGGTTTATCT